>JAGADO010000016.1 GCA_017613535.1 Clostridia bacterium
ATAGGAAACAGATCGACCGCAGCGGTGCTGACAATGCTGCTAACATTGTCCCTGATCGCAGCCGGCGGATGCAGACCCGGAGAAAACGGCGGCGCGGATAACGATGAACCGTACCGTTCTCCGGCGGTAGAATTTACAGATTGGGAGGAATATAAAGACGTGAAAGCGGATCCTTCAAAATTTATGAATGTGTCGATCACGGGCACCGGCATCGATATCCACGCCAACAGCACAGGCTCGACTTACGGCTACCGCTACGGGCCTTCGATGATGTATTACAGCGACGGCAGTATGGACGCGTGGTTTGCTTCTCCGGGAGCTGCGGGGCTGTGGGATTATTTTACTTACAAATATTCGACGGATGGCGGTAAGACGTGGAGCAACGATAAAGTCGTGCTCGAACCGACAGCGGACACGATGGATTACCCGTCGGTATGCGATCCGGGAGTCGTTTATTTCGGCGGATATTACTATATAGGATACACTTCGACCGTATTTTCCGGCGGTGTTGCGAACAATGTATTCGTTGCCCGCTCTAAAACTCCCGACGGCCCGTTCGAAAAATGGAACGGGAGCGGTTGGGGCGGATCTCCCGCGCCTGTGATCTATTATACGGATGATGCGGGCGGTTTCGGCGCAGGGGAGCCGAGTTTCGTGGAACTTGACGGCACGCTGTACATTTATTACACGTGGACAACGCCCGGCGTGCAGACGACGCGTGTGTCTGTTGCGGATGCGACTGACGAGAACTGGCCTCTGACGGTCAAATATAAAGGCGTCGCTATGGAGCGCCCGACGAGTCCAAACACCGATTCTGCGGACGTTAAATATGTTGATGATTACGGAAAGTTTCTGGCGATAACGGTTTCGGACAGGATGCAGGCGGGCAGCGGACTTCAGTTCTGGGAGTCGAACGACGGGTTAACGTTTTACAAAACGAATCTGCTGAAGACGAATGTGATCTGCTGTGCGCACAATGCCGGTCTGATGGGCAGGCCGAACGGCCACATCAATCTGAAAGACCCGCAGTTTCTGGCGTATGCGTACGGCGGTACAGACAATGACTGGGGCAAATGGAGCACGCGGCTTCAGCCGTTTACGATCACGCTCGGCGACGCGATCGACGATTCGGATGCGGGCAATGAAAACCTGAAACTCGCGCAGAACGGAGTTGACCGTGAAGTGTGGGTGATGGGAATAACGACACGCAGCAACCAGCACTACGAAAGGAGATTGTCCGGGGGCCCGTTCAAGATCGAATTGTTCTGGTTCGACGTGGCGTACACGAATATAAATGTTGAGCCCGGTGAAGAATACTCGTTCACCGATTACGACACGTCCGTGATTGCCTTCGACGGACTCAGCTGCGTGCCGAAAAATGTCGGAGAAACGTACGTTACGGCGCATTACAAGGGAGCAAAACACACGTTTAAGGTAACGATCTTGCCCGATGACGCTCCGATCGAGCTTGAAAACCCGAAAATTGTTGAATTTGGCACGGCGCTGATCTGGCCGTGCGACGGTCCGGTGAAGGTGGAAAAAGACGGCACGGTGGTAATGTCGCTCAGCATGCGGAAAGACAGGCTCCAGCTCCGTTCAATGGCTCGTTTCGAGGACCGGAACTGGATGGAATTGTTCAACAAGCAGGGCGATTCAGCGCGGTTCTGGGACGGGCACAGCTATGTGTTTGAGATTTCTTACAAAAGTTCGGCGGACGGGATCGTTCAGATCATGTCTAACGGGCTCGTGACCGCGCGCAGGCAGGGGGAAACGACGGTGACCGTGACGTGCGGGGAGTTTTCGTACGATATTAAAATAAAAGTTGTAGATTGAACGAAAGGATGAAAAACATGAAAAAAAGAAACAGATGTATTGTCCTGATGTTATCGGTTTTAATGTTTATTGTTTGTGCTTTATCTGCATGTTCGAGCGGAAATAATAACGAACAAGAGCATGCAGCGACTGATATTGCGACAGAAGTGCCTGCCGCGGAAACAGCAGAAATTGCCACAATGGCGGTGATCACAGTGACGCCGGAAATAACCGCCGCACCGACAGCAGTGCCCGAGCCCACGGTAAAAGGAGATCATTCGGGAGGAATCGTATCGGAAGACCCTGTAAACGCATCACTTTTCGTGACCGGATCGCATATGGCGTACATAATGACGGAATATCCGCTCGCAATACAGTTTTATGCAACAACCACATTTGACGGACTGAAATTGTCTTGTCACAACGGAAACAACAATATCGGTACAGTTGTGTTCAGTTTATACGAATGGACAAACACTTACGAGGAGACGGTGGCACAGGAGGCGCCGCTGGAAACGGCAACATTTGTTGATTACACTGACAATGACAGTTTGTATTTAAAGTTCAGCCAGGTTAGGGAAGACGGGGAATACCTGCTTGTAGTAACGACTCCGGATCCCGCTGAGGGCGTTGGTGTCTGGTATCTGCCGGATACACCTCACGATGCACAGCACGTGTTTTTTGAAGACGTGTATAATGATTTTGTTTCAGTAGAATATTTTATCCTTTGCTATACAAAAACGCCTAAAAATCTTTACGGCCCGCTTTCACAGGCATGGTAACCGCTGCGGGGAGGGATAGTTTATGAACAGAATACCGGCACGGATTTTTGCGGTCCTGATCTGCGCCGTATCGATTTGTTGTTTTGCATCTTGCAAAAGCAGCAGTAATATAACAGCTGTTTCTCCTGCGCCTGATTCCGAGCCATACGTGCCGAGAACGGAGCAAAACCGTAAGATCGACATGATCATGTGGTACGATTGCGACGGCTGGGTCAGTTCTATGGAACTTGGCGATAACCGCGCAGAGAGGCCGCAGCAGGCCTGCCGTGTCAGCGACACGTATATGGGAAAATATTCATCTTTATCAGAAAAAACAGCGCTTCAGCATGCATACTGGATATATTCTTTAGGTTGCAACGCAATTTGCTGCGATTGGACGAATTATATAAGTTACAGGCAGCGCGGCAGTGATTTTTCGTACAATAAGCGCATATACTCAAATACTGAAAAAATGTTGAAAACGCTGAAAAATATCGAAGCGTTCTCCGCACCTGCTTTGTACGTCGCAATCAGGCTCTCGGACTTTAAGTACGAGGAGCTTCAGATGAAGCTTGATGACGTTTACGCCCTTTACGAAAATTACAAAGACGAGTGGTATTATTTTGACGATGGCACCGAAAATGCGCTGAAGCCGTTTGTGGTTATATTTACGGATGTTTTTTATACCGGCAGCAAGTGGTACGACAGGCTGCATAATACCTGGCACGAAGGCGAAGAACTCTCTTTTTATGAAGATTCGCGCTTCAACATCAGGTGGAGCAACGGATATCTGGGTGTTACGGCACAGGAGGATGAAAAGGGACGGTTAAGAATAGGCGAAAATCAGCCTTACTGGACGTTTGTTGAGCCTTATACGGACAAAAAAGCAGGCAAAGGGTATTATGAGGTCATGTACAATGTCGGAAAAAACGGAGAGGTCGAGCAGATGTCGTGCTGGGCGTCAATGTATGCGGATAATTCGTACTGGGACCCGCTGAATAATATTATAGACGGAAAAACGACGTTTGAACGCACGATCCGCTGTGTCTCCGAACTGATGCCTAAAGCGCTGCTGATAAACAGGTTTAATTACCCTCTCGCATGGCCTGAGGAACCGCAGGAAGGATTATCGCTGTTCGAAAGCACACATATCGAGCCGAACTACGATTTCGGTTTTTCCGTGTTTGACAACGTAAAACAAAATTTGTATGAACTTAACGGATGGGAAAAATCGGCGCCTCCTGCACCGGCCTGTACGATTTCAGACGGGTCCGGTAAAATTCTTGCGGCGCTCAAAAGCGGTTCGGCAAAGGTTTTTCTTTCTCTTGAAGGGGAGCCGCAGATGTACAGAATGTCTGTTTCCCCGGATATGACGGATGCCGGGTATGTATATTACGATCTGACTGAGGGAATAATACTTCCTGAGGAGCTTAAAGACTTTGACGGGACCGTCTATCTGCAGACGCAAAACGCGTTTGGAGATAGTTCGGTGGTTTCGATCGGTCAATAAAAAGAGTGTACGGAGTTTTTATGAATAATTCGTCAAAAAACAGCGGAATTTTTGAAAAATTGCGTGCGGCAGGCGTGATCTACGAGCTTGCGGCAGACGGAATGACTGTAAAAACGACGATCGGGAAGAAATATACCGTGCCGAAGATCGTCAGGACGGACAATGTTGCCATCGAGTTTGAGGCGGACAATGCCGTTTATATGAACAAGGGTGTGCGGTGCGGCGACACGATGCTTTTTGCAGGAGCATTGCCGTGTTTCGCGATGGGGACCGTTAACCGTGACGAAAAAGGCCATATGCCGCCGATCGTCGCTATGGGAGAATTTCATTTTTCCGCAGAATACGGCGGCAATGAATTGTTCTTCGACGAGGCGGACAGGATCGAGGCGGAGTTTGTCCCGAACGGCACGAAATGGTCAATATATTTTGATCGTTTGCGCGGCGTTTGTTTTCATCTTTATGCTTCACTTGCGGGCGATTACGGGATTGCGGCGGCGCTGAGCGCGGAAGGAATCGAAGAATCTGAAAAGATCCGGATCGTATGCCGGATTGAAAAAGCGCGCATCGGGGACCATGTTCCGACGTATTTTTCGGAAAACTGCAGAAAAATCGACACTGTGTACGGGATACGCCGCGACGGCGGATATGTTGAGATCCGGTCCGGGAGCGGCGAGAAGGAGTACAGAAGAAACTCCGCGTACGGAATAAACTGCGCGGCATTGCCGCAGATAGAAGCGGGGAGCACTGTAAAAATAAGCTTTGACGCACCGAAAGATGGCGAGCTTCTCACGATTTCCGGTGTACACGCACCGTACAGAAAAGAACCGGATATGCAAAAACTTGTCCGCAGGCCGGAAGAAATCCGCGGCATTATTCGTGAAGCGGAGGAAAAATATGCGGCGCTGCTAGGCGATTTTTGCGTGCGGACGCAGGATCCGCTGCTGGATGCGGGTATCGGCTGGGCGCTTTTGAACCTTGATTACGTGTACGTCAGGCCGTTTTGGCTTGAAGGCGGGCAATGGTGGAACGTGCCGTTTACAAACAATTATCAGTTGTCCGCCGCTGTTTCGGCAGGTCAATACGCTCGTGCGAGGGGGGCGCTTTCATATTTTGCAAACCTCGAAGACGGGTATTCGGTAATTGCCCTAAACGGCGAGTCGCTCGACAGATGGACGAGGCGGGATGGGACGAAAGCGCTTGGTTTTGACGGGATTCCTTATTATATTAATCAGCTCAGGCAGTATGCGGAGCAGACGGGCGACCTGGCTGCGGTTTCGGAAACGGCGGAAAATATCAATAAAATGTGCGGCGAGCTTGTCGCGCTTTGTGATCCGGACGGGGACGGGCTGCTTAGCTGGAACCGCGCGAGCAACGCTTTTCTGTACCAGGCTGATCATCTGTTCCTGCCGGGGGCGGGAGCGTCGCCTTCTCTCATGATGGCCGGAAACTTTGAAGGGTACGCGAAAATGCTTGCCGCCGCAGGAATGACGGAACAGGCAGAACGGTACGCGGAGATTTCCGCGCGCATTTATAGAGCGCTTCCGGGGCTGTGGGACGACGCATGCGGGTACTTTCTGGCGGGAATTGACCTCGGCGGAACGCGCTGCAGCACACATTTTTATACAGATCTCGTATTTCCGGTTCTGTACGCCGAAAAATTGCCGGAATATCAGCAGATTTTGCCCCTGATGCACTTAAAACAGTCGCTTTTATATCGTAGTCCGGTGACCGGCGGGCTGCTGATGCGTATGGGAGAGTTCAAACCGGACCTTTTCGGCAATAATTACACCCAGCCTGTGCAGATCGCGGAGGCTGCTCGCGCGTTTTTCAAGATTGGAGAGTACAAAACGGGGTATGAGCTGCTTTGCTCGTGCGGATGTGCGATGTCGGTGTTTACGGAAAATCCCGGAAGTTCGCCGGAGAAGCTGAACCGTTTCGGGAAGGGAGAGGCGGATTTTATGTTCGGCAATCCCGCTGCTTCTTTCGTGTATGCTGCCGCGGCTGGTCTGATGGGGGTGCGTACAGAGGATCTGGGCAATACTCTCGTGTTTGAGCCTGGTTTTCCGCTTGATTTGGAGTCGTGGAGCTTCCGCACGCCGTATATTTGTGCAGAATTTAAGAATAATATGGAGTCTGACGGGTCGCTGATGTATAAAATCGCGCTTCCGGGCGGCGATGAGCGTGCTCGCGGCGGAGAAAAGGCTGTTTCCGGCGTTAAAAAGGCGCAAAAAATAAGATTTTCTCTGTTCGTACCTCATACGAAGGGCTTGCGGCCGGCCGAAGATATACATATTTTTGCTTCCGGGAGTCAGGTGCGGTTCTCGGTGCTGCCGGGATTGAATGCGCACAAGGTAACGGCGGAGATCGGATCGACGACCGTCGGAATTGCGGATTCGGGCGGGTTCGAGCTCGCGCTGAAGTTTGATAAACCGTACCGGGTAATCGAAACGGCGGCGGAAGAGATAATTGTCAGCGAAACGATCGAAATTAACGCAGAAGAGGCGTACGAACTGCCCAAAAATGAGGATCGTGAGTATTTCGGAGCTCGAACGGCTGCAATTTCGCACGCGGGAACGTTTTACAGGATGTTTTATGATAAAAAAGAGGATGTTTACGGGCTGATTCGGGTCAATGTTCGCAAAATTCCGGAGGAGAAAAGGGCCGGAAAGCTCGGATTTATCGCTCCGGAAGCGCTGGATATAGGATATTTGCTGAATTCGGACGGAATCAGGGCGAGCAATGCGTGGCGTTACGGCGGTCAATTCTCTCCTGCTTTCTGTGAGCAGCGCGAGGAGGACGGGGACGTACTGGTTCAGGCGGAGGGCACTGTGTATAAGGCGGTGCGTGCGGTCAACGGCGACGGTGTCCGCGTATGCAGGCTGAGCGTGGGAACGAGCGATATTGTCGGCCGCAAAATAACAATGTCGGAACAGCCTGATCACGCAATTGTAAAAGTCCGCCGGGCCGTGAGATGGATCACGCTGCTTTATATTGCCGAAACTGAAGTGCGGCTTAGCGGTGCAGAGCAGCAGTTCGGCACGATCCGGCTATCGTACCGGGACGGACAGACCGAAACGATCCCGCTTGTTTCGCGCGATAATATTGGGTCGATCATCGGCAATTACGCCGAAAATACATATAAAGTTCCGCTTCGCACGCACGCGAAAGACAGCGCAAACCACTACTGTATTGCCTGCGACGGCAATAAAATTCTCGAGGAGATCCGGATCGGGATCGAAAAAGAGGACGTCGAGTTCGGCCTGATCGCGGTCAATATTTTTCCCGCCTGATCTGCTTTTTGACCAAACTACCCTCCTCGCGGATCCTGCTCACAGCACGCCCGTCCGGAGCGCCTCTTGTTTTTGTCTGTTCTTTGTGATAAACTACTCAAAGCTGAAGGCCGTCGGCATAAAGCCGCATACTGCATTTACTAAAGAAAAAGGAAGGACGCCTCAGGTGAAATCAAGAAAAATAGAGCTCTTTATATGTATCTCCTGCGGTGTGGCGGTCGTAGGTTTTATTTTATTTTCAAACGATCCGAAAACTCTTGTCCGGTCGCTCCACGAACTGAATCCGTTCTGGCTGCTTGGCTCCATTCTATGTATGGTGGGGTACTGGTTCTTTGAAACGCTTACGCTTCATTTCATACTTAAAAGGTTTTACGGCGACGAGCCGTTTTCAGACAGCATCAACGTGACGATGGGAGGCCAGTATTTCTCGGCAATTACCCCGTTTTCTACAGGCGGTCAGCCGTTCCAGACGTATTATCTGGCAAAAAAGGGCAGGAGCGTGGGAGTCACGGCAAGTGCGCTGCTTACTAAATTTCTGATCTACCAGTTATCGCTGGTGATATTGTCAACGATTCTGCTGGTGATAAAGTGGGACTTTTTCAAGACTACCGTGCCGAATTTCTACTGGCTTGTGATAATCGGATATATTGTCAACCTCACTGTCCTTGTCGTGATGACGGTGATCGGTGTGTTCAGAGGGATTGCCGACTGGATCTGCAAGACGACCGTGAAGCTTGGCGCGAAGCTGCGGATCGTGAAGAACAAGGAGGAAACGCTTGAAAAGGCGGAGGAGGGGCTTGCGCTTTTCCATTCGACGTTCAGGGGGCTGTTTAAACACGTGCCCGTGCTTCTGGCCGGGATGGTGTTCTCCACGATGCAGCTTTTGTGCTATTTTTCCGTTTCGTACTTTATTTACAGATCGTTCGGACTCAGCGCAGTAGGTCTTATTACGATCATTGCCGCGCAGGGGTTCGTGCTTATGGTTTCGTCGTTCGTCCCGATACCGGGGTCGGGCGTGGGCGCGGAAGCTTCGTTCAGCCTGTTTTTTGCCAGTTTTTTCACGAAAGAGGGGCAGCTGGGCGTCGCGGTTATTTTGTGGCGCCTTATAAGCTTTTACCTGACGATCGTTGTGGGCGTGTTTTTTGCGATGAATATCAGAAAGGCGAAGAAGAGCAGTAAAAATGCGGCTGCGGAGGCCGGGGCTGAAGCGATAAACGAAGAAGAAGCAGAGATATTGGCCGAGATCGAGGCCGAAACGACGGAGCTCGAGGCAGAAGTGATGGCAGAAATCGAAGCGGAAGAGAGATTGACCGCGGCTGAAACAGCAAAATCGACGGAAGGAACCGATAATATTGAAAATAGGATTGTTCAATGATTCGTTTCCGCCGACGATCGACGGCGTTGCGAATACTATGCTGAATTATGCGAAAATATTGACCGATCTCGGAGACGAGGTCACCGTCGTTACGCCTAAATATCCAAATGTGACGGACAATTATCCTTTTGAGGTCTATCGCTATAATTCCGCGAACTTCCGGGGCGAGATGCCGTACCGCGTCGGCAATCCTTTTGCCCCTATCTCGATCCACAATATCAGCAAGAAAAAGCTTGAACTGATGCACATCCACTCTCCGTTCGCGTCATCCGTGCTTGTTGACCAGGTGACAATGCGCATGGAGGTCCCGCCGCCGATCCTTATCACGTATCACACTAAATTCGAGCTGGATATTGAGCGCTACGTGTCGCATAAATTGTTCCAGAAGATCTCGAAATGGTTCGTGCTTACCAATATGAACAAAGCCGACGAGGTGTGGGTCGTTTCGGAAGGCACGAAGGACAGCCTCAGAAAGATCGGATACGAAAAAGATGTCGTTATAATGCCGAACGGCACGGATTTTCCGAAGGGCAAGGCCTCCGCGGACCTTATCCGCGAGATCGACCGCATCTACGGGACGCAAAGCGAGCAGCTCGTTTTCCTGTATTGCGGCAGAATGATGTGGTATAAGAACACGAAAGTGTCGCTTGACGCGCTGAAAATACTTAAAGACGAAGGGATCGGGTTCAAGGCGTTTTTCGTGGGCGACGGTGCAGACAGGCCTTCGATCGAGGCGTATGCGACGGATATCGGGCTCGAGGACAATACATTTTTCACCGGTCCGATTATCAATCGTGAGAAGGTAAGGGCGTTTTTCAGCCGTGCCGATCTGTTTCTGTTCCCGTCAACGTACGATACTTCCGGGCTCGTGGTGAAGGAGGCTGCGGCGTGCGGCTGCGGTTCTGCGCTGATCAAGGGCAGCTGTGCGGCCGAAGGGATCGAGGACGGTGTGAACGGCCTGATCGCGGATGAGGAAACAGGTGAAAGTTTTGCAAAAGTACTGCTGAACGCCGTAAAAACGCCCGGTTTTCTTAAAACGCTCGGCGAAAACGCGCAGCGCGACATATATCTTTCATGGGACGATTCCGTCAGGGCCGCGAGAAAACGGTACGACGTTATCGTTGAGAAAAAAGCCGAGGAGCGGCTCAGGGGCCAGAAGGGCTGACCGGGAGAGTAGGACAATATGAAGGTGCTGCTTTACACGGAATTTGAAAAACTTGTCGGCCAGTCTGGGCTCGGAAAAGCGATCCGGCATCAGATGCGCGCGCTCGAA
>JAGADO010000001.1 GCA_017613535.1 Clostridia bacterium
AAAGCTTTTCCGAGTGGGAGAGCATAATCAAACTGTACCTTGACTGAGGAATGACATGAAAACAGGCGGGGCAAATAAAAACCGCATACGTATTATCATTGCTGCCGCCGTGCTCGCGGCCGCACTGTCTCTTATCGCCGCAGGACTGCTGAGCGGTCAGTTTATATCCGTCTTCCGGAAGGCGGCAACCATCTGTCTGGAGTGTGTGGGAATTGGCTGACGGTCGCGGGAAATCGGTTTTTAAGAATATATTCTTCCGGTACAGGCTCATTTTCCAGGGCATTGCCGCGCTTGTCCAGAACGCGAATTTCAGGGGCTTTTTTACGGGCAAGCCTTTTTCCGGCGCCACTAAGGGCGTGTGCGTGCCCGGCCTTAACTGCTACTCCTGCCCCGGAGCTCTGGGGGCCTGCCCGATCGGGTCTCTTCAGAGTTTCATGTCCGCCCGAAAATTCAAGTTTCCTTACTATGTTCTCGGACTGATGATCTTTGCGGGTGTGTTGCTCGGCAGGGCGGTGTGCGGTTTTCTCTGCCCGTTCGGCCTGCTCCAGGACCTCATTTACAAGATCCCCCTCGGAAAAATACGCGTGTTTGCGGCGATCCGCGAGAAGCTCAGAGTAAACAAGATCGACCGGGTTTTGCGGTTTCTCAAATACGCCGTGCTGATAATATGCGTGATCGTATTGCCGCTGTTCTTCAAACTGACGCCGTTTTTCTGCAAATACAT
Source organism: Clostridia bacterium (assembly GCA_017613535.1). Taxonomy (GTDB): domain Bacteria; phylum Bacillota; class Clostridia; order UBA1212; family UBA1255; genus UBA1255. The sequence continues at coordinate 725 of JAGADO010000001.1, forward strand.
CTGCCCGTCAGGCACCGTATCAGGGTTATTAACGGCAGCGGCGGACTCGTCGGTCGGAGCACTGTTCGGCAGTCTGTTTATGTGGAAAGTGTGCGTGCTTTCGGTCGTGGTGCTGCTGTCAATGCTGATCAGCAGGCCTTTCTGCAAATATCTCTGCCCGCTAGGCGCGTTTTACGCTCCGTTCAATAAGATCTCGCCGCTCAGGCTGAGGGTGGACGGTGACAAATGCGTTTCGTGCGGAAATTGCGCCAGAGCGTGCGGCATGGGCGTAAACCCCGTCGAATCGCCGAACCACACCGAATGCATACGCTGCGGACAATGCGTTATGAATTGTCCCGCCGGGGCGATCAGCATCGGATTCCGCGCTCCCAAAAAAGAGCAGGCAGAAGCGGCGCGAACATTGCAAAAAAACGGCGAAGAATGTATAATTGACAGCGTCCGCGACCAGACGTGAATATGCAATGGAATAAGGCGGGCAATGCTCAGCAGGAGGATCTTTAAAATGGCTGACGTAAGCAAAAACGAAAAGAAAACATACTACATCACCACCCCGATATATTACCCGAGCGGAAACATGCACATAGGCCACTCGTACACGACCGTTGCCGCTGATGCGGAGGCCAGGTACAGAAGGCTCAAGGGTTACGACGTTATGTTCCTTACCGGAACAGACGAACACGGCCAGAAGATCCAGCGCAAGGCGGAAGAAAAAGGTGTGACGCCTAAAGAGTACGTCGACGAGATCGTGGCGAATACGAAGGCGCTCTGGAAGCTTATGAACGTCACGAACGACCAGTTCATCAGGACCACCGACGATTTCCACATTAAAGCCGTTCAGAAGATATTCAAACGCCTGTACGATCAGGGAGATATATATAAGAGCGAATACGAGGGCTGGTACTGCACGCCCTGTGAATCGTTCTGGACCGAGACGCAGCTCGTTGACGGTAAATGCCCCGATTGCGGCAGGCCCGTTGAGCGTACGAGAGAAGAGTGCTACTACTTCAGGCTTTCGAAGTATCAGCAGCGCATCATCGATCACATCGAAAGCCATCCCGACTTCATTCAGCCGGTGTCGCGCAAAAACGAGATGCTCAATAACTTCCTCCGTCCCGGACTTGAAGATCTGTGCGTTTCGCGTACGTCGTTCGACTGGGGAATTCCCGTAACATTCGACGAAAAGCACGTTGTGTACGTGTGGGTGGACGCGCTTTCCAACTACATCACCGCACTCGGATACGCGAGCGAAGACGACAGCAGATTCAAAAAATACTGGCCTGCGCAGGTGCATCTGGTGGGCAAGGAAATCGTGCGTTTCCATACGATCATATGGCCCGCTCTTCTTATGGCGCTTGACCTGCCTCTTCCGGAGCAGGTGTACGGCCACGGCTGGCTGCTGATCGACGGGGGCAAGATGTCCAAGTCGAAGGGCAACGTCGTTGACCCGCGCATTCTCTGCGCGAAGTACGGCTGCGACGCGATCCGGTATTTCCTGCTTCGCGAAGTTCCTTTCGGTTCCGACGGAGTGTTTACGAACGAAGCGCTGATCGGCCGCATCAATGCGGACCTTGCCAACGACCTCGGAAACCTCGTGTCCCGCTCCGTTTCGATGCAGCTTAAATATTTCGGCGGAGTACAGAGCGCTGAAAAGACGTTCGCGGACATTGACAACGAAATCAGCCGCCTGTTCAGGGAAATATACGATAACGTTCAGGTCCAGATGGATGCACTCCAGTTCCCGTCCGCACTTGTGGAGATCTGGAGGGGCGTGTCAAGACTGAATAAATTCATTGACGAGACAGCTCCGTGGGTGCTTGCCAAGTCCGCCGATACCGATCCGGCCGCCAAAGCCCGCCTCGCGGGAGTGATGTACACTCTGCTCGAAGGAATCAGGATCGTGTCAGTGCTTATCGAACCGTTCATGCCCGAAACGCCCGCTAAGATTCGCGAGCAGCTCGGCATCCTCGGAAAAGATGAACTGACCGTATGGGAGAGCGCTTCCAAGTGGGGCGTTTATCCCGACGGCACGGAAGTTAAAAAGGGAGAGGCACTCTTCCCGAGGATCGACCCCGCGAAAGAACTCGAAGAACTCGAAAAACTGAGCGCCGCCCAGAAAGCAGACGCAGCAGCCGGGAAGCCGGAAGAGAAGAAAAACGCCGACGAAGCCGCTAAAGCTGAGGACGGTGCGAACCTCATCACGATCGATGATTTCGCGAAGGTACACATGAAGGTGGCGCGCGTTCTCGAGGCCGGAAGGGTAGAGGGCAGCGATAAGCTTCTGATACTGAAACTTGACGCGGGAGGAGAGATCAGACAGGTGGTATCGGGCATTGCCAAACAGTATTCTCCCGAAGAGATGAAGGATAAAAAAGTTATACTGATAACTAACCTGAAGCCTGCCGTACTGAGAGGCGTGACATCCGAAGGAATGATCCTTGCCGCCACAAAAGGGAAAAAGCTTGTGCTCGTTACGGTGGACGGCGATATACCCGAAGGTGCGGATATAAGCTGAGATCCGGAGGGAAAATGAAGGATTCCTGCTTGGAAAACGGACGTAAAAAGAAATGCTCTTTCGCCGCGGCAATGCTTGCGGTCATGGCGGCGTCCGTTCTCTTTTTATGCGGCTGCGACGCGGATCGCGGTCACGGCGAGGGGACAATTACCCCGGATCCTGCCGAAGCTGTTTCTGCCCAAATTACTGACGCTGCGAAGACAGATGCTCCCGTAAGCGAAACGGAGGCGGCCGCGACGGAGACTGCGGCTCCTTCTCCGACTCCCGGGCCTGAAGCCTCACCCGTTTTTCCTATGAATGAGAATAACATCGGTTCCGGTTCTGCCGCTGCCGCCGGATATATCGAAGCGCTCGCCGAACCTGAAAAAATAATACTGACCGCCGAAGAAATTGCCGCCTCGAACTCGAGAATGACGGCAGAATGCGCGGCGCTGGAAGACATATTGTCGATACCCGGAAGCATTGACGGAGAAACGCTCCGCAATATGATAACGGGCGTTAGCGTTCCGGAACTTCCGCTGTATGACGCGGAAGGAAAAGATATTGACGAAGCGGGGCTTGCCGGAATAATTGCGAACGCCGGTACTGACGCGATCGCGGCCGAAAATCCGGTGCTCCTGGGGATAATTGTGAGGCGCAGCGACCTTAAAAGATTCGCGACGGCGCTCGAATTCCATTCGTCTAAAGGCAGCAATGTGGATAAGATCCAGGATACGGAACTTTATATGGGCATGCCCGTGTGGGTGCTGTGGAAGAGCAGCGACGGAGAGTTCGTGTTCGTGCGTTCTTATTATTACAGCGGCTGGACAAAGGCGGAAAACGTAGCCATAGCGAAAGATGCTGAAGAGTGGCTGAAATACGCGGACCCGCAGGAATTCGTCGTTGTTACCGATGCGAAACTGACTGTCTGCGGAGAACAGGCGGATATGGGAGTGAAACTGCCGTACGCCGGAATCGACGCGGACGGACTTAACTTCAGCGTTAAAAAACCTGTCAGAAACAGTGACGGAAGCCTCGGAGAAGAAGAAACGAAATTGTCCGTATACAGCGCACATAAAGGGTATCTCGCGTACACTTACGCGAATTTCATAACACAGGCGTTCAAATACGAAGGTACGGAATACCAGTGGGGAGGCCTTAAAGGCGGCATTGACTGCTCGTCGTTCGTCGCATCTGTGCTGCGTCCGTTCGGCATTTACATTCCGAGAGACACTAAAGATCAGAACTGTACCGCGGGCATCGGGGCAGATATTACCGGCTTGAGCGGCAATGAAATAAGGGACCTTATCGTGTCAGAGGGTGCTTCCGCTCCCGTGGCGATCTACCTCAAAGGGCACGTCAGATTGTATCTCGGTCAAAAAGACGGAGTGTTTATGACGATCCATGCCCCGGGGAGCAATAAGGTAGTTGTCGCCGAGCCTTTTGATAACTTCGGCGCGGTGATAAGCGTACGAACGATAAAACTGTAAAAATAATAAAAATCGGATGGTGATACCGAATGAATATGACAGTAAGGATCTGTTTAATAATCGTTGTATTATTGGCAGTTTTACTAATAACTGCGGCGGGCCTCGGAAGCAGAGTGGGCGCCAGCGGGACGCTCACGATGACGAGAAACGCGCTGGAACTGTTTATTGGCGAGACCGACACGCTTACGCTTAAAAAGAGCAGCGAAAACGTGAGCTGGACGACGTCGGACAGCAGCATTGTCACGGTAGATAAAGACGGAAACGTCAAGGGAATTGCCGTCGGCCAGGCCGAAATTACCGCGTCGGACGGAGAAACATCCGCAGTTTGCAAAGTGTTTGTGGTCGAAAAAGAATACAGCTTTGACGACGATATCATGATCTCGATCTTCTGGCCTCCTACGAGCCAGTACATCAACGATGAGCAGTACAAATACATGGCGGACGCGGGCATAACGTACGTCATGGGTTCGGGAGATAATCTCGGAAGCAAGGAAGATCAGCTGAAAATGCTCGAACTGTGCTATAAGTACGGCATACGTATGACGGTGGGCGACAGCAGGCTGGGCGGAAACCTCCTCAATATGAGCGAGAAGGCGATCAAAAAGGTAGTCGATGAATACAGGAACGTGCCGGGAGCGAACGGGTATTATATGCTCGACGAACCGTATAACGCGAACTCGTTTATTGATGCGTACAGGACGCTCAAAAGCATTGACCCCAACTCGTACATGCACCTTAATTTCCTGCCGTACGGTTCGTACAGTTCGGTTGAAACTTACAAAGCCCAGATGGATGACTGGCTCAAGCTCTGCGCTCAGACGGGCTACAAGCAGGACTACCTGATGTACGACCTTTACCCGTTCGGCCTCGAAAAAGGCAGCATGAACCGCACCGGATTCCTGATCAACCTTAATGCCGCGCGCGAAGTCGGTCTTAAAAACGGCGTGAAAACAGGCACGTACATCCAGTCTGTTACACAGAGCGTCGCATTCCGTTCTCCCACAGAATCCGAAACGCGCTACGAGATAAATATGGCGCTTGCGTTCGGATTTAAGCAGCTCTCGTACTTTACGTGGTTCACTCCGTATAACCGCAGCGAGCCGTTCGAAGACGGTATTATAAACTACGACGGCGTGCCGAACCCCAAATACGAATTCATCTGCCGAGTGAACGGAGAGGTCAAGATGCTTGGCCCCACGCTCGTAAAATGCGACAGCCTCGAAGTCTACCAGGGCCGCAATAACTACAGCGCGATGGAACTCATTCCAGAGGATTTCTTCGTGCAGAACGCGAACAAGGGCGATTTCACCGTCGCTTATCTCAGGAACAGGGAAAACGGCCGGAACTACTGCATGGTCGTTAACAATAATTTCTCAAAGGCCAAGGATTTTGAACTGAAGTTTGAGAGCGGGATCGGTTCGCTCGAGTATATTTCCGAGAAAGACGGAAAAGTGTACAGCCAGGAGATCGGCGCGGACAATATTGTCTCCCTCACGCTCGAAGCAGGAGCGGCAAGGCTGTTCGTTTTGCCCGAGGGTTACGACTTCGCCGCACGCCGCAAATGGGTACCGGCGGTCAACGAAAATATTGCCCTCAAAGCGCAGGTCTGCTGCGACACTTCGCTCGGCTCGAGCGGATGGTATATGAGATACCTGAACGACGGAACGCGTTTCTCCGCCGGAGATTCGAACGGCTGGCAGCCTGTCGAGAAGGCGAAAAGCGCAGTGATCATAATGGATTTTGAGCAGGAAGTCGAATTCAACCGCATCGATATCTACCCTGCAGGCGACAGATTCGATTACGGAACACACATGCCGTCCGATTTCACGATTTCCGTGTCGAACGACGGAGAAAACTGGTTTAAACTTGCCTCCGCCGAAGGCTTTAAGCTCGAAGGCGTGGCGGTTCCATCTATAAAATTCGCCAAAATAAAAGCCAGGTACATCCGTTTCATCGTAAGCGCATTTAACGGCGGAAAACTTCAGATAGCCGAGATCGAAGTCTACAACGATGGCGGCGGGGTCGGCGATCCCGAGACGATCTACGAGAACTCGCACGAAGAGAGAGGCGCGTATGAAGTTAAGTATAAGAAGGGCAGTAATATCGCGAAGAACAAGTCGGTAAAAGCCTCTTCGTACCCTGCTGACGGCAGCTATAAATCGTGGGGATGGTGGCCCGACTTCCTTGTCGACGGTGATTATGCCAAGGGCTGGACGTCGAACGTTAAGATCCATATGGACAACGCAAACAGCACCGAGTACGCTATAATTGACCTCGGCGACACGTTCAGCGTAGGAAGTATCGTTGTAACGCCGCTCGGATGCTGGCCGAAGGATTTCGAGATATCATTGTCCGCGGATTGCGAAAAGTGGACAACGGTCGCTTCCGAGAAGAACAGCAAAAAACCGGCCGATAATTACACTGTAGATACGACAGGCAGCGCTCCTGCCAGGTATCTGATGTTCAGGGCAACAAAGCTTACGAATACCGCGGCTGACGGATATATGCTTCAGCTTGGAGATATCGAAGTTTACGGCGTGCCGTACAAAGATGCGGGCGAGGCGGAAACGCTTATGAGCGAGTACATCGCTGCGGGCGGGAAGGAATCTGACGATCTTTACACTAAAGTCAAAACGCTGCTCGATGACCCGAACGCAACTCAGACGCAGCTCGACGTCGCTATGAAAGCGATGCTCGTATCGGTCGGAAAAGATATTCCCGAAAAAGTCAGGCGTGAAAGCGAGAAAGCGGATTACAATTTCGTGATCGAAAAGAACCCGCTCGAGACGGTAGATGACACGGTCGTTCCGACGGTGAAGCCGGGGAACATTGACGATGAGCCCGCACCGGAGAAAAAGAGCAGAAACGCGGCGGCCGCGGCTATAATAGCAGGTATCGCGATAGTAGCGGCGATCGGAGCATCTGCGGCGATCATCGTGACAGCAAGGAAGAAAAAGAAGGGCGTGCAGGAGTGATATGGGAAAAATAATCGTACTTGACGAATTGACCGCGTCGCAGATCGCCGCCGGAGAAGTTATCGAAAGGCCGTCATCTGTGGTAAAAGAAACGGTCGAAAATTCGATAGATGCCGGGGCAACGAGCGTCGTTATCGAGATACGCTCGGGCGGTATCAAGTATATAAGGGTCACGGACAACGGCTCCGGTTTCGAGGCCGATGATGCTGTGATCGCTTTCGATAAGCACGCTACGAGCAAGATCCGCAGCGGAGAAGACCTTATGGGTGTGCGCACGCTCGGGTTCAGGGGAGAGGCGCTCGCGTCGATCGCAGCCGTGGCTGACGTCGAACTCCTCAGCAGGACTGCCGAAAGCGAGCAGGGCGTATACGTTCACGTGCGCGGGGGAGACGTGCTCGAATGTTCGGGCCGCGGAAGCCCTAAAGGCACCGTGCTCACTATAAAAGACCTGTTCTTTAACGTGCCCGCAAGGTATAAATTCCTGAAAAAAGACCAGACTGAAGCAGGGTACGTAGCCGAAACGGTAGAAAAACTTGCCCTCGCAAATCCGAACGTATCTTTCAGGCTTATATCAAACGGCCAGGAAGTGCTCAGGACGCCTGGCAGCGGCCTTGAATCAGCTGTGTTCAGCATATTCGGGAAAGACTGCATGAAAGACCTCCTGCCCGTCGCTTACTCCGACGGAGAAAACAGCGTCTCCGGATTCACAGGCGTCAGGAACAATATTTTCGGCACGCGCTCAAGGCAGTTTTTCTTCGTAAACGGCAGGCCGGTAAAAAGCGCGGTGATCGCATCGGCCGTTGATGAGGCATACCGCACGGTGACAATGAAGCACCAGTTCCCGATGTGCATCCTTACGGTCGACGTGCCCGCCTCCAGACTCGACGTCAACGTCCATCCGGCTAAGACCGAGGTGCGTTTTGCTTCCGAGCGGGCTGTTTTTTCGGCTGTGATGAGCGGCGTAAAGAACGCTCTCCTGGAGGAAAACAGAACTCCGGCCAATCATGTTTCGGAAAATGAGCACATACAGGATCGCGTTTTTTCGACACCGGAACAGCAGAATTCCAGGCCTGTCGGTGTTTCACTTGTGGAAAAACCTGTGGAAAACTCCCGTCAGATGTGGAAATCCCGCATAGAAACAGGCGAAAACAAGCCGATGACGCTCGAAGTCATTGACCGTACGGCGGAACAAAAGGTGCCCGAGGTGCCTGAAACGAACATTTCTGCTGACAATGAAATTTCCGGCACTGAAATCGCGTATGCACACGCCGCGGAATACCCCGCCGAAGCTGTAACATTGCCCTCCGTAAGCGAGGAGCAGACGGCCGGAACGTACAATGACACGGACATTTACACGAACAGCCGTATAATAGGCCAGTATCTGAAAACGTACATATTGCTCGAACACGAAGGCGAGCTCATCGTCATTGACCAGCATGCTGCACACGAGCGTATAAAATACGAATCTATATGCGACGCGCTTGACCGCGCCGATGCATCGCTGCCCGTAAGCCCGGTGCTGATACCCGTCAGTGTCAGAATGAGCGCCGCAGAAAAACTCTGGCTTGACGAAAACATGGCGGAATTCACGTCGATCGGATTCGAAATAGACGATTTCGGACACGATACGGTGCTGATCAGGGCCGTTCCGTCCGCGCTTTCCGAAGCAGACCCCGAAGACCTGCTGCTCAGCGGAATAAGGGCGGCAATGTCCGCCAGGGGCAGCGCGAAATCCGTGTTCAGGACGGAGGCCGTCGACACGATGGAGTGCAAGGCAGCGGTGAAGGCGAACCAGGCGCTTTCCGTCGATGAAATAAAAGGGCTGCTCGCATCGCTCGCGTCGCTTAAAAACTCGTCCACCTGCCCGCACGGAAGACCGATCGCCGTAAAGATCACGTCGCACGAGATGGAGAAGAGGTTCCGCAGATGCCTTTGATAATCAGGTCGCACGAAACCGGAAAACTTCCGAACGTCATATGCATAGTAGGACCGACGGCCAGCGGTAAGACTGGGCTCGGTGTCGCCGCTTCGGAGATGACCGGCGGGGAAGTGATTTCCGCCGACTCCATGCAGATCTACAAGTATATGGATATCGGCACCGCTAAACCGACTGCGACGGAGATGAGGGGAATCCGGCACCATCTAATCGACTTCCTTGACCCGCACGAAGATTACAGCGTTGTTCAGTACGCTTCCGACGCGCGCAAAACGATCACGGATATCAGTAAAAGGGGAAAGACGCCTGTCCTCGTCGGAGGAACGGGTCAATACGTCAGCGCGCTTGTTGACAACATCTCTTTCGACGAGACGGAGTCCGATCCCGTGCTTCACGCCGAGCTTGAACAGTTTGCGAGGGACAACGGCCCTCATGCTCTTCACGAGATGCTTCGTGAGATCGATCCGGAGGCCGCGGCTAATATTCACGAGAACAATTTAAAGCGCGTTCTGAGGGCCGTAGAGATGAGAAAGCTTACGGGGCTTACATTATCCGCCCGCAACGAGAAATCGCGTTTAAGGCCCGTTTTTGCACGCTACAGAGTATTCGGGATAAGCATTGACCGCGCGGAACTGTACGAAAGGATAGACAGGCGCGTAGACGCCATGCTCGAAAACGGTCTGATAGACGAAGCGCGGCGCGTTCTCGGAATGGATCCGGGCCGCACCGCGTCTCAGGCAATAGGTTATAAAGAACTTGTCCCGTACTTCTCAGGTGAAGTCTCGCTCGAAGCAGCGGCGGACCAGATCAGGCAAAACACCAGGAACTACGCCAAACGTCAGCTCACATGGTTCAGACGCTGCAAATGGGTCGAATGGCTCACTGCTTCAGAGATCCTCGGCGAGATCAGCCGAGTGTAACTTCAACGTCGTAATAATCACCGGTCCAGCGTCCGAATCTGGAACTCGTCAGTCTGTAGATCCTTATAGTGACCTTGTCACCGGACGCGCACTGGCTCTTAAGTGTCGCGAGATCTTCCGCGGTCCTCACTTCAGAACCGTTGAAACTCACAATAATATCGTCTGCTTCGATCCCTGCTTTCTGGGCCGGGCTTCCGCTGATGACTGATTTAACGAGGAGGCCTCCGGGATATCCGAGCTGCTCGAGGTACGACGCGGAGTACTGGCTGTTGAGCTCGACACCGAGATAAGCGGACTTTACGTTGCCGTTCTTGATTATATCGGTGCAGATGCGGACCATGTCATTGACCGGGATCGCGAAACCCATTCCTTCATAGTTTTCGTCAGCGATCTTCGCGCTGTTGATGCCGATAAGCCTGCCGTTTATGTCGGTAAGAGCGCCGCCGGAATTGCCCGGGTTTATCGCAGCGTCCGTCTGGATCAGTTTAATGGACTGATACGTCGTATCTACCTGTATCGATCTGTTGAGGCCGCTTATGATGCCCTGGCTCACCGAACCGAGGAACTGAAGGCCGCCCGGGTTACCGATTGCAATCGCCGTATCACCGACGTTGATCGTGTCGGAATCGCCTATCTCTATTGCCGACAGACCTGTTTTTTCGATTTTTACGACCGCCAGGTCCGCGCCCTGATCGTAGCCGATCACGCTTCCTTGAATTGCGTTGTCCGGGTCGGTGTAGAGGTAAATGCTGAGTTCGGCGTTCGGATTTGCTTCTCCTGCCGACGTGAGCATCGAGCTTATAACGTGGTAGTTCGTTACGATGTATCCGTCATCGGAGAGGATGACGCCCGAGCCTTCCGATGCGCTCGTGGTCGTGCCGTACCAGTACGATGTCGAGGTGACCGTAACCTGTATTCCTACGATCGAAGGCAGAACTTTAGCTGCGACGGCCGCGGCGGGGGAGGCGTTTTCGGTGTCAACATTTATCACGACCTGCTGAGGTGTCGTCGCCGATGTGTTATCCGAGGCGGACAATCCCGTGTTCCCGAGCCCTGCTTTGTCCGTTGCGGTGGCGGTCAATGACGTCGTGCTTTTATCGTTTTTTGAGAGGAGTTTATATCCTGCAATGCTCACGATCGCTCCGAGTATGCTGCATACGAGGCAGATGGCAACGAGTTTCAGCGCGCTCATCCTGAAGCCTGTGTTTTTATTCGTTTCGGCGTTCTGCGATGCGTGCTGGTCGCGCGTGGCCTGGCCCGTGTACACATTTGCGTGGTTATACTGCGTTTCCGTCGCGACGTACGTCATCGGAACTCTGTACCGGATGCTGCTCTCCGGCTCGCTGACCTGCCCGATAGTATCGTAGCTTTCGGCCGCAGTGCATTCGACCGTCGAGCTTTCTGCCGTCTCGCTTGCTATGGCGCTTTCGGCAGTGTCAATATCAGCGCTTTCGCTATTAAGCGCGCCGCTGTTTCCGTTAATATCATCGATCTCATTGATCTCATTGATCTCATTGATCTCATTATTTTCATTAAGTTCTTCCATGACTCCGCTCCTGCATTTCTGCTTAAATTCGTATGTTATTGTCGCTCGCTCGACCGGCTTTGGTGTTTCAGGTTTCTGCCTGCCTGCGATGGTATAATTATAGCTTGTTCAGGATCCGGTTTGTGTCAAAACTGCGACAATATTATAAAAAAACGGGTAAATCGTTTACGGAATCAAAAAAAAGCCTGCTTCCGGCAAACATTGCATCAGCCGGCAAGTTATGATATATTATCATTGCCGTTTAAATCAGTGAGGGGGACTCAGCAAAATGCGATCAGGTAAATCAGCCAAAACCGCACGCATTGGCGTGATCTGTTCAGCCGTGCTTATCGCAATGAGCATAATAATAACAGTTGTCATCGTCAGAAACATAAAAAAATCCCGGCGCGGGATCCTGGAACCGTATACTCCGTTAACTCAGCCTTTGCCCGAGATCACAGACTTTTCATTATGGAACGGATATTATATTTACGACTCCGGAAAACGCGTCATGCCCGATATGGAGCCCGTTTCATGGGCTGATTACGTATACAAAAATTACGAATATAAAATGAGCAGGTCTGAAGAAGCGGCATATCACGCAAAACTAAAAGCCGCCGGTTTTGAATGTATAACCACGAAATACGATGCATTTTTTTATTCGGACGACGCTTTTGTTTTTCAGTCAGATACTGCTCAGAATAATGCAAAAGAATCCGATAAAACACTGATCAGATTAACTTATTTTGAGCGTTCTCCCGAGTCACGCGGCGGGATCACGGAAGAGGAAGTTCAGAATATGCTGCCGGAGTTCGAATACAGGCCGATAGACGTCACTCCCGAGGGCTTTTACGAGGAAACAGGCATACAGGTGTTCATGGGGCAGGGGTGGTATACTGCTTTCTTCGATAAAGAACGTGGCGCTGATGTCGATCTGAGGCGGCCAATGCTGTATTACATTTACGACGGCAGATTGATATGGGCGGAGGCACATCCTTCATCTCCCACGCTGGTATCGGCGGATGTTGACAACGACGGCAGCCGCGAGGTTCTTATTCTGGGTGTCGTCCCGGCCTCCGGTAAGTCTTTGCTTTCAGTCGTTGCTTTTCGCGGCGGGGAGAAAGTGTATCTTTCTGAATTCAATGTACGCGGTTACTCATATTTTCTATTTTCGTGTGATGACAACGGCTGCCTGAAGCTGAACATGAGTGATTTCCTCCTTTATCCTCACAGTTCGTTTTATACGTACGAAAGACCTGTAAAGACTGCAGGATTCGACATCGGAGTTATTGACGGAAAGATAGTTTTTTGTTGAAAATCGCGGTATTTGCGTATATAATATAGTTTGTCGGTTTGTGCACACAGACCGGCGAAGGGAGTTTTAATATGACCGCGAACCAAAGTGAAAACAATATAGCCAGGCTGACCGGCTGCATTGAAAAAGAACCGATATTCAGTCACGAGGTATATGGAGAAGGATTTTACGTTTTTATTGTCCGCACCCGCAGACTGAGCGATAGCTTCGATCTTATCCCGGTTACCGTATCCGACAGGCTTACGGATATTGCCGGACTTAAAAAGGGACGCTTCACGATGCTCGAGGGGCAGTTCCGCTCGTATAATTCCGTGCTGAACGGAGGCCAGGTGAAATTAACGCTGACGTTATTTGCGCAGGAGATCAGCTTCCCGGAGACGGTGCCGGAAACAGATATTGACAGCGTCGAAATGAACGGCTACATCTGCAAGCCCCCCGTATACCGCACGACTCCGTTTAACCGTGAGATTTCAGACTTCCTGCTTGCCGTAAACAGATCGTATAATAAATCCGACTATCTGCCCTGCATCTGCTGGGGCCGCAATGCCCGCTTCTGCGGAAAACGCAGCGTGGGCGATCACGTAAGAGTCGTCGGACGTATGCAGAGCCGCGTGTATCAGAAAAAACTTCCCGACGGTACACAGACCGAACGCACGGCCTATGAAGTGTCTGTTTCTAAGATAGAACTCCTTGAAGCGGGCGGAAACGCTGTCACGCAGGAAGACCGTAAAGAGCTTCGCGAGGCTGCCGGAAGCGTTAAAGCCGATCAGGTATGATGCGATATGGACGAAACGAATAAAGTTCAAAATGAAATAGAAGATCCTGCGGATGCGGCGCAGAAAGAGGCCGCAGGGGGCCGCGGGGGAATCATCGGCGCGCTTATACTGTTCATAAAAGGCATTGTCGTCGGAATGGCAAACATAATTCCGGGCGTCAGCGGCGGAACGATAGCCGTTGTCACCGGAATATTTGACCCGCTCATCAATGCCATAAACACTCTCTTCAAGAAATTCAAAAAGAACATAAAATTCCTGCTTCCTGTGGGACTTGGCCTCGTCGTCGGCGTCGTAGCCTTCAGTAAGCTCATCGGACTGTCGCTCGATAAATTCCCGCTCCAGACCGGTCTGTTCTTTGCCGGCCTCGTGATCGGCTCAGTGCCGCTCATCCTGAAAAAAGCGGGAGAGGGCAGCAGATTCAGGACCGTGTACCTCGTGCCGTTCGCACTCTGCGCTATGGTCGTCGTTGCGATGGCAGTCTACCAGACGTACTTTTCCGCAGGCACCGAAACGGTTTCCGCAGGCGCGCTTCCGGCGATATCTTTCGGTCTTGTAATCAAGCTCTTCTTCGGCGGAATGCTGAGCGCAGGCGCGATGGTAGTGCCGGGCGTAAGCGGTTCGCTCGTGATGATGCTGATCGGTATCTACGATGACGTGCTGGCGATGATTTCCGGCCTCGTCTCGTTCCACGACATGAAAACGGTATTGTCCGCCGCGCTGCTGGCCGTACCGCTGGCTCTGGGCATCATTGCCGGAATATTCACGATAGCTAAAATAATCAGTATTCTGTTCAAAAGAGCAAAGACAGGCACATATTACGGCATACTCGGGCTTTTGTGCGGCTCGGTACTTGCGCTTCTGATCAATCTCGGTCAATACAATATTACTTATTCCGTTCCGGGCATTCTGGCAGCTGTGGTCGCGCTTGCTGCAGGTGCGGCGATCGCGTTCTTCTCTTCCAGGCTCGGCGGCAGGAGCAAGGGCAATGAATAAAACTTTTAAAAAGATCCTTATAGCGCTGGGCGTTTCTCTCGCCTTTATGCTCGGCTATTCGCTGATGCAGCTCCTCTTTACGCTCGCGTTCATGCTGTACTATTCGGTGACCGCGGCGGGCGCGGATCTGACTGATGTTCACGGTTCAGGCAGGATCGAAAAGATCATGTATTATGTTCAGCAGAAGACGCTCGGACAGACGGGGCTGATTGTGCTGATATCCGGCCTTATATCGATTGCCATAATGCTGCTCGTGATACTTCTCCTGAAGAAAAAGAACAAGTGGGATATGGCGAAAATATTCAATATCCCGCATAAATTTCCAAATGCCCTGTTCCTCGGAATCGCCTGCTTCCTCCTGGGCATCATTTTCAACGTAGGTTTCGTGAACCTCATGGGATTCATACCGTTCCCTGAATCGTGGATAGAAGCCAATAACGAATCTGTAGGAGCGATATTGTCCGGGAACCTCGTGGCGGCACTTCTTGCCACATCGCTGATGGCGCCTGTCGCGGAGGAAATAATTTTCCGCGGCGTATTCTACACAATGTTCAGAGACGCGCTGCCGGTCAGGAGGCGCATTGCCGTACTCATTTCGTGCCTCATCGTATCGATCGTTTTCGGCGTGTACCACGGCAACATCCTTCAGGGTCTGTACACGTTTCTGTTCTCGATCCTGCTCGTTTTAATATACGAAAGGACCGGGTCCATCTGGAGCCCGATCCTTGTTCACGCAGGGTTCAACAGCGCGTGGCTGCTTGAAATGTTCTTCGCCCGTCTGTTTGCCGAAGACAAGGCGCTGGTTCACGGCATCGTATTTACCGCTATGGCGTTATTGCTCACCGCGGGCGTTTTTCTTCTTTCCGGATATGGCAAGAAGGATACAGCAGAGGGCGATCACGAAAGCGCTGATCCCGCAGATCACAGCGATCTTAACAGCTGATCTATTCGCCGTTTTTTCGCCGGCAGGAGTCGGTGTGGGAAGTTTTTCGGGGTCAACATCCGCTCCTGAATCTATATTTACCGTTATCACCTGTGTGTAGATCGCAAACGAATCCGCCGCCAGAGAATCCGGAACCTTATCCGGGTCCGTTGACGCGAGCAATCTGTACATCAACCTGACCTGTCCGTCCGAGAGCGCCGTAACGGTATTGCCCTCAATTTTAACGTGCTCAGCCCCTTCGATAACAACTATCTCAGGTACGCTTACCGGCTTTCCGTCTGCGTATTTCGCCGTCAGATCCACCTTTCCCATGCGGCTGTAAACGGCAGGGGAGAACGTGAGCGAAGAGGTCTCTTTATTACCCGGATTAAGCGTGAACGTGCGCTCGTCTCCGATGTCGATGCTTACAGGCACGTTCGAAACGGTGTTACAGAAATCGGTCGTGATTCCTCCGACTCCGAGCAGGTAAGCATCTCTTGTCGTAGCGTTATTGTACGTCCACGGCCAGCAGGTCACGCCCCGGTACATAAGCGCACGGATCATTTTAATGTCATTGACGCCGCTCGCATTGAATGTGGCATTCTCAGGCACGACAGTGGCGATGATGCTGTTGACCTTCGTTTCATACGTTGCCCCGGCCGGTGTGCCCATGAGCTGCCCGACAGACATGCCCGGTTCGGCTGAAGGGAATGCCGTTACCGCGGAAGTAACGAACGAAATCATGCAGCATCTGTTTTTCAGTCCGTACTTTTCGACGAGTTCCGCGACTTTCTTTTCAAGGTTCGCTTCCTTTATCTCAATGAAGAACATCACGTCTTCGTCCTTAAGCTCCGCAAAGTAGTCGTCAAGGGATGGCAGCTTCACTTTCTTGTATTTTGAAAACGTGCCGTACGCGCTCGATTTTGTCACATAATAAGTGTCAAGTTCCGCAGACGTGTGGCTGCCGACCGTGCCGCTTCCGGTCGTCATTGTATTGAGATTATCGTCGTGGTAGATGTAAAGCTTTCCGTCCGAGGAAAGGCGCACGTCCAGTTCGATGCAGTCAACGCCCGCGGCTATCGCTTCTTTTGCGCTCTCGACTGTGTTTTCAGGTGCGGAGGAGGGCAATCCTCTGTGGCCTATCACCATCGGATTCCGGACAAGCACCGCCGGTTCGAGTCTGTACAAAGCGTACGCATCGATCAGCTTTTCGGGCGTGTCGGTGACGATTCCGTTTGCGCCGCTCTGGATCGAGTTATGCAGCATCGCACCGTCGTTTTCGGCAGCGGTCTCAGCTACCCAGACCGTTATCAGCCTGTGCTGCATATATTCAACATTCGCCTTCAGCGCGATATCTTCTGATATCAGCGCTGTTTTAGCGCTGTTCATATTCGTCGTGTAAATGATCTCGTCCAGCTTTTCCTGCGTCAGTTCTTCCGCGGTCACGGAGCGGAAATCGATCGCTCCGCTGACCTTTTTATTCCTCTTTCGGACCTTCTGAACGAGCGCGGGATCGTCCGAGATCACCATGCAGTCGATCAATTTGCTTGACTTCAGGTAATCAGTAAGAGCATCCGCGGCATCCTCGGTGCGGACGTAATAAACAGGGATCATTTTGCGCAATATCCTTGCGGTCGTATCTTCTATCGAACCGATCGTCACTGCGCCGTCGGGGCTGACGATATTTCCCGAACCGTCTAAGTACAAAATGATGCCCTCAGGCTTCTGTGCAAGCGATGTGAGCCTGTCGATCGCCCCGGACGAATTGGCGACGGATATTGTCGCCGCCTGAGAAACGACGGGTGTGACAAGGAATTTGTGTGACATGTATTTTTCGTCCGCCGGTGTTTCCGGATCGTCAACAAACGTGCACTCGGAGACCTTTACGTTGTCGACCTTCAGCACCGAATAGTTCGCCTGTATCCCCAAAAGTCCGCTTTTGTAATAATTCCTTAGCGACGCCATCGAATCGGTAGCAATAATGAGTTTGCCGTCAACATATTCGTAAGCGAGGTCGTCAACGACCGATATCCTTATATGTACCGGATTGTTCAACCCTACATTTATGTGCGCCGGTGCCGTATTCATCACGTTCCATTCGCCCGGCGCGCTTCTGACGGCAAACTCGACGCCGTTCGAAGCTGTCGTCGTTTTTCTGACGCACATCTGGTAATAATCCTGGTCTTCCGCCTGCTGACGCACAACGAGCGACATCCATCTGTTTGCGTCTTTCGTCCACGTGAAATAAATATCCGCCTCGAACGTGCAGTTTCCGTATTCCGACAGAAACTCGGGCAGCAGCACTTTTCCGAGATTAACGTCCGTGGCGTCGATAACGAGCTCTCCGTTATTCACCGCCGCGCTGCCTCCGCTCGCAAGATCCGCGTTCATCTTCCAGCCTTCGGGCAGCTTTCCGTTCTCGACATTGTCAAAATTCTCACTGTATATTTTTCTGCCTGTCACCATGCCTTTTCCGCCCGAAGCCCGCACCGTGCCATTTGCGCCTGTATGCGCCGCAAAGGACAGAAGGACGATAAATGCGACCGCGGATATGATCAGAAATTTAACAGTTGACCTGCGAATTTTTATGCTCATTTGACGTTTCCACCTCCGGTGTTTCATCGGCGTGAGTTTAGCAAAAAACTGTCAGAAAGTCAATCTCCGTACCGGTTTCCGGCTGCCTGATACGCGCCCGGGACCGCTGTGTTTATTTGCAATCCGGACGCGTTTGTGTTATCATAAACTAGCTTTAGAAGTAACGTTTGCATAATATTAAGGAGGTTTATTATGGAAAACTACAGTAGCGCTCCTGCGGAGAACGGAATCGCAGCGGACGGCGAACGCTTCAGAAAACTCGTACTGCTTCACTCGAACGACATGCACGGAGACTTCCTCGCTGAAAATGTTGACAGGAAGCTCGTGGGAGGCGTGGGAATGCTCTCGGGGTATATCAATAAGGTCAAGGAAGAGGAGCCGAACACGCTTTACTGCATTGCCGGCGATATGTTCCGCGGCTCTGTCATTGACTCCGAATTCCACGGAATGTCAACGATCGAGATAATGAATATGATCTCTCCCGATGTTGTCACGCTCGGAAACCACGAGGTGGATTACGGCGTCGCGCACCTGCTTTTCCTGGAGAAATGCGCAAAATTCCCGATCATTAACGCGAACTTCCACATTAAGACGAACGGGGCGCGCCTGTTCAAGCCGTATCTGATCAAAGAGATCGGCGGAATTAAGATACTGTTTATCGGAATTCTGACGGAGCTCGTCGTGGCGCAGGCGAAGAATGACGGCATGGTCGGAACGTTCGTAAACATCACCGAAGCGGCGGAAGAGATCGGCCGTATCTGCAACGCGCATAACTCTCTCGATATCGATTTCACCGTGCTGCTTACGCATATCGGGTTCGAGGAGGACAAAAAACTGGCTGCGCTGCTCGATCCGGCGTGGGGCGTTGACGTCATCATCGGAGGCCATTCGCACACGTTCCTGAAAGAGGCGGAGAAGGTCAACGACATTCTGATCGTTCAGGCGGGTACCGGTACAGACCAGATAGGGCGTTTCGACATTATCATTGACACCGAAAAGAACTGCGTGGCGGAATACAAATGGCAGAGCGTGCCGATCGATGCGGAGCATTGCCCCGTTGACCACGACATCGAAAAGCTGATCGATGCGTACAAATCGAAGACCGATGCTAAATACGGCCGTGTCGTCACGCGCTTCAACAGAAAATTAACTCATCCGTGCAGGACGCAGGAGACGGCTTTGGGCGACCTTATGGCAGATGCTCTTAAGGAGAGTCTGGGGCTCGATATAATGCTGCTCGGTTCAGGCAGCGTGCGTACCGAGGAGCTCGGACCGATCGTCATGCTGGGCGACCTTACCGAGGCGTTTCCGTACGACGATGAGGTATTTATGGTTCACGTCAGAGGCGATCAGCTGAAGCGCATGATCAAGCACACACTTCGCGATGAGGTCTGGGAAGGCGCGCATTCCGAGTTTTATCAGTATTCGGAAGGTCTTCATATGGTTTATTCGAAGTCGGAGCATGAATTCAGGGAGTTTAAGTTTAAAGGGGAAGAAGTCGCGGACGACCGTATGTTCACCGTCGGACTTCAGCTGTTCCACTACAACAACATGGAAAATTCGTTCGGGATAACCCATAAAGAGATCCTTGCAAATGCGCCGCGCCGCACATTATCTACGTCGAGCCGCGAAGTCATCGAAGAATTCCTGTCAGAGAACCAGCACCTTGACAGAGTAGCGGGTGACAGACTGATAATTGAGGACTGATCATTTTGAATCGATCAATGAAGACCGGTCATTGAATAAGCCTGTTTGCGGCTTTTATTCCGTCAATGGCCGATGACGTTATTCCTCCGGCGTATCCTGCGCCTTCTCCGATGGGGTAGAGCCCGGAAAGACTGACGCTTTGTGCGCTTACGGGGTCGCGGTCAATACGCACCGGGCTTGATGAGAGTGTTTCGGGCGCGGTCAATACGGCTTCCGGGTGTGCGAAGCCAGGTATTATCCTGTCAAATCCCGCGAGCCCTGCGAGTATCGCTTCGGGCACGTATTCAGGGAATATTTCCGCGAGCCCGGATTCGCGTGTGCTGCCGAATGCCTGTCCGCTGAAACCGCTGAAATAAGCGTTGATCTCAGCCGGACGGGCTTCGGTTATTTTTTGCACCGCTTTTTCAAGACCCGGTCTGTTTTTTAATGATTCGGCGAAACTGCCCAGCTTTTCAAACGGCAGCGCGCCTGTTCCGCCTGTCGCTTCGTACGCTTTTCGCTCGATAGCACGCTGGAAACGGACTCCGGACAGAGGATCGTCGGGGCTGTCTGCGAAAGGAGCGTAATCGGCAGGGGAGACTCCGATAAGGACTGCGCTGTTGGCGTTTTTTCCGTCCCGCAAACTGAAACTCATGCCGTTCGTGACAAGCCCTCCGCGTTCGAAGGAAGAGTTTACGACGTACCCGCCGGGGCACATGCAGAAAGTGTAAACACTGCGGATATTGACGGCAGCAGCTTCGCCTTTGCCCTCGCCGTGGCTCACGAGCTTGTAGATCGCCGGATAACGCTCCGATAAAAGGGAGGAGTATTGACCGTACTGGACGTCGTTGATGAGCGCCTGAGGGTGCTCGATCCTGAAACCGATTGCCGACGGCTTGGGCGAAAGCCGGATGCCGCTCTTACGGAGCATCTCGAAAGTATCCCTCGCCGCGTGGCCCGTTGCGAGAAAAATAGCGTTTGACGGAATCGTAAATCTCTCTCCGGCAGACTCGCAAATTGCCCCTGAGACCCTGCCACCTGCCTGCTCGATACCCGCGAATTTAGTACTGAAATGAACGTCACCGCCCAGTTCGATTATTGCGAGCCTGATATTTTTAACGATATCGCGCAAAAGATCCGTGCCGATATGCGGATGTGAATCGATCAGAATATCCTCCGGAGCTCCGAACTCAACAAAAGTTTCGAGGACCTGGCGCCCGATATTGTTCTTTTCTTTCACGAGCGTCGTAAGCTTTCCGTCGGAATACGCACCCGCGCCTCCCTCACCGAACTGAACGTTGCTGTCGGGGTCAATATCTTCTCCGTTCCAGAATTTCTGCACGTCTTTCGTGCGGCTGTCAATATCTTTCCCGCGCTCTATGACAACGGG
Organism: Clostridia bacterium; assembly: GCA_017613535.1. Classification (GTDB taxonomy): domain Bacteria; phylum Bacillota; class Clostridia; order UBA1212; family UBA1255; genus UBA1255. Next base: position 21,739 of record JAGADO010000001.1, read on the forward strand.
TCTCATTCCTGCTCTCGCTAGTGTGAGGGCGCAGAAAATTCCTGCCGGTCCGAATCCGACGACGACAGGCCTTTCGCTGCTGTTCGATATGCTCACCGATGGCGTACTTCCGGCCCCGACAGCCGGCCTTACCGTGTCTTTCCCGAGCGCGATCCTGAGATCGAGAGTCGGTTCTCTGCCTTTTCTGAAATCCATTGACCGCTTAAGAACTCTGATGTTTTCCGGCGCAGCACTCACGGCGGCACGCCTGGTCGCGGAAGACGCGCGAAGCTTGTCCGAAAGAACCTTGAAAAAAGCAGGATTTCCGACGGAAAAATCTCCGCCGGTCCCTGTAAGTTCTGCCATTTTAATGCTTATGTTCAATTCCGACATATGAGCTATATTGATCGAAAACGCAGCTTAATTGGGGTCCTTAAAGCTGACGCGCTGGAGCGGCACGAGACCGAACCTCCTCATTTTATCTTCGGCAAGGGCAGTGACCTCCGGGTGTGCGACTCTGTCCGGCACGTGTGCGTCTGAACCGATCACCGTATCCGCCCCGCTTTCCGCCACGATTTTCCAGAACAGATCACGCGGATAATGCCTGTGCCCCTCGAGCCCGAGGCAGTTATATTCGAGCGGAACACCGTACCTGACAGACGCTTCGCAGAGGCGTACGATCTCTTTTCTGTATACGCTTTCTTCCCCCGTGAAATTGATCAGATCCGGGTGGCAAACGTACGTGAAAACGCCTGTCGACATCGCTTCGGACACCTGATCGACGTACTCCGCAAGCTTTTCGGGGCTGTTGTCCGGCGCACCCGAGTAAGGCCCGTCATATTCGTTTCGCAGGAAATGCTGGCCGCAGATGATGAAATCAAGCGGGTATTTGCGGATATTGCCGAGCATACCTTCAAATTCTTTCGGGTAATACTCCGCCTCGTACCCTACGTAGATCTTTATTTTGTCCTCATATTTTTCGCGCAGTTCGAGTATTTCGTTCACGTACGTTTCTGTTTCGTTAACGTACATGCGAAATCCCGAAGTGTGGCCGTTCGAAAAAGGGCAGGGGACGTGGTCCGAAAAGCCCAGTTCCGAAAGGCCGTTCTTAATAGCGGTAAGCACGTATTCTTCAGGTTTTCCGCCGGCGTGGCGGCAATGATATGAGTGTGTGTGGTAGTTGGCAATCATTTAAACAATCACGTTCTTTTCTGTAATGCGCTGTTTTTGCTGCTTACGACAGTTTAAACGATCTCAGGTTCATCACGTCTCCCGAGGAGCAATCGTCAAAGAAGTCGAAGCGTATGAGGTTTATCTTTCCTTTCCAGAACGAAAGCGCGCTCAAATCGACCTCCAGCGTGTGATAATCTCCGTCACAGATCAGCTCGCAGCGTACCATCTCGGAACCGTCCGGAGCGGTCTTTTCGCCCGTGCAGAGGAAGAAATCGCACGAATACGAACTCTTCGCGTTCGACGTGGGGATCATATACTCGATCGTCAGTTTCGTGAATTTTTCCGCCGTCTGTTCCGGCGCGAAGTCAAGGAAATTCAGCGTAGTTTGCGGATCTGTGCCGCCCTTAACGCGAAGCTTCAGCGCTTTGGCAGAAGAACTGTACGTAACAACGGCGTTATTAGCCGCCTCGAGAGCGTAGCTATTGTCCTTCTTCGAAAAATCAAGGTTCGTGTAATCGGCGTAGATATCGCGCTCTGGCGTGTAGTTTTTGTGCAGCGATTCATTCGTGACAAAATCCTTGTTAGCCTTGAATGTGGCGCGGATATTGTCAAGCGAACCTGTCGTGATAAGGTAGCTGTATTCGAGCGCCGTGTAGTTCGGCAATTTAAGCGTCAGCAGCGGGGCAACGTAGTTCGTGGCGTCGTTCGAGGCGTCTTTCGATCCGTTGTACTTGTACCGTCCCGCGTAGAAGAGGTCAATATTAGGCACGTACAGTCCTATTCCGAAGTCGTCGCCGCGGTTCGTCCATGCGCACCACGTTTCGGTATTGTCGCCCTTCATGTGGAAACGGCAGCTGTCCGCGTATTTTTGATCTCCCCAGAAATTCAGCGACGCGCGGTGTGCCAGGCTTTCATCCGTCCATGAATTAACTCCGTTATACCAGCTGAAGCAGTCAAGGTAGCTCACGGTGTAGAAGGCGGGGAGTTCCTGGTTCGACTGTCCGTGCGGGTAGCCGGAGAAATCTACGAAGCGGTTATCGACGCGTATGTAGTCTTTTTCGACAGTGTATCTGTTCTCCATATAGGACGGTGTGATCAGATTATTCTGCGCCCAGTCCTGCGGCTGCGATTTGATGTAGACGTAATTCGCCCCGATCTCGATATCGATGAGTCTGCTGCTGTTTCCGTACTGGTCGCCGCCCTGAACGGGGTTGTAGGGCCATGTGGAGCCGTTGAACGTTCCGGGGGTGTACGACGCATCGGCGCCGCCGTAGTACGACTGCTGGACGAGACGCCCGGTATCGTGCGAGTTTATCAGATTTGTGAGGCCGCTGACTTTCGCGGTCAGGTCTTCGATGTAGTTGATGCCGCCGCCCCAGTTGAGCCGGATGCCTACCTTGAAGCGGTCGTTCCGGATGAAGTACGATTTATCGTTGTGAACGTCTACCCTCGACGTGCTGAGTTCGAGCAGGCTGAAGTCCGTGCTTGATTTGAGGCTGTCGATCGCGATGCTGTCAATGCTGTCCGCCGTGTCTCCGTTCAGGTATCCGAGGATGAGCCCGTGGAACGTCATATTTTCGCCCGCTTCGAGGTAAAATCTGTCGTCAACGGCTTTTCCTCCGACGTTGTATTTTATGTTCAGTTTCAGCGGTTTGGTGGAGGTGTATCTGAACGTTATGCGGTTGAACGCTTTTCCGGTGTAGTCGATTATCGCGGCGGAGAAGCCTTTTTTGAACGTGAATCTGCTGCCCTCGGATGAAGTGTATCCTTCCGGGGCGAAAATAACACCGTTTTCGGCGAAGTATTGTCCCGGTCCGAGAGTGCGCTCGATCGTGGGTTCCGGCTCCTGCGTAGGCGTGGCAGGAGCCGGCGTGACCTCAGTCTGTGCGTCCGTTGCCCCGCCCTCCGGAGTGCTTTCACCCGTCCTGCCGTTCGATGTCGCACACCCGCCGGCAAGGCAAACGCATATTAAGACCAGCGCCATCCACGCTGCCGCAAATGCTTTTACGCGGCCTTTTCCTGTGCCGCTTACGCTGTGTGCTCCGTTGAATCCAAATCCGTTTTTATTCATATGTTTCACCTGTCTCATCCGCAACTGCGAAAAGTGGTTTTATCCTGCCTGATTTTACCATAAATCGAAGCCTGCTTCAAGCTGTGGCGGTCCCTGAAGTTCGCTCCCGGGCGCCCTGCGCAGCTGCCTCCGCATGCCTGAATGTGGCCGGAATTTGACAAATACGCCGCGATTTCATATAATTCAGGCGTGATTTCTGCTGCAGCTGGCGGGTTTGCGTACGGCTGCACATACTTTTCTAAAGGGAGCGCGATCGTGGCAATGAAAGAATCCGGCCAGATGTATCTCGAAACTATATTGGTGCTGTCTAAAAAGTCGTCTGCCGTCAGGGCAATCGACGTTGCTGAGCATATGAATTATTCCAAGCCTTCGGTCAGCCGCGCGCTTCATATTTTGAGCAACAACGGTTTCGTCGAGATCGATAAGAATGGCTACATCACTTTGAATCCGAGCGGGAGGTCGATCGCCGAGAACATCCTTGAGAGGCATGAGACGATCACGCGTCTGCTTGTTTCGATCGGTGTGAGCGAGAAGACTGCGGTGGAGGATGCCTGCCGGGTGGAGCACTATATCAGCGACGAGACTTTTGAGGCGATCAAGCGCTCGATCGGCCGCGGCGCGTCCCGGGCCAAATAGCTTCTGCCCCCGTTCTGCTTTTCTGTCGGTCAGCTCTTGACAACCCTGTCTTCGTTATTATACAATGCGTTTCGCTCCGTGGAGAGGTATCGAAGCGGTCATAACGAGGCGGTCTTGAAAACCGTTCATTTGAGTGGAAGTGCCTCTCGTGAAAAACGGCGAAAAACGGCGAAAAACGCCGAAAACGCGAGGAAAACGGAGATTTGAAAAGCTCGCAAATCTTCTAAAAAAGCTCAATTCTAATGAGTTATCTAATGAGCTGACAAAAACTTTTCGAGCCAAAACAGGCTTGAAAACACATACGGAGAGGTATCGAAGGGGTCATAACGAGGCGGTCTTGAAAACCGTTTGGCGTCAGCCACATGGGTTCGAATCCCATCCTCTCCGCTAAAAATGACCGCTTCGGATGGTAATCCGGGGCGGTTTTTCTTAAGTAAAAGATCTCGACAAACTGGGATTTAATGAGGAGAAAGACAATAAAACGATGCAGAAATTGCATGATAAAAACAGGTTTATAAAATGCGGCGTGATATACCTGCTAAACGACTCGCCGTGCATCGCCTATCAGTGGGCGAAACGGAAAGGAGAACAAAATGAAAAATAAGATTGCGAGTTAAAGTACCGAGTGAAATAACAATCATCATACATAACGAGGCGGGGGAACGTTCCTCGCCTTTTGCTGTTCTTGCGGTCTCCGTTCAACCAATAGTTGATAAAGCAATCAAC
>JAGADO010000017.1 GCA_017613535.1 Clostridia bacterium
AAGATAACAGCAATGAACGGCGAAAACGTTGCCGGCCGCTCATACACGTCGGACCTTTCGCATATTGACGAGCCCGGTGCGACGCTTTGGGGGTACAACTTCGAAGAGCAGTTCGAGTATGCACTGAAAGTTGACCCGCGCGTCATTTTCATCACCGGCTGGAACGAATGGAACGTCGGACGCGAGCAGGAGTGGCAGGGCGTAAAGAACGCGTTCCCGGACGAGTTTGACGACGAGTACAGCCGCGATCTGGAACCGTCCAGAGGTGCTCTCAAGGACAATTATTACTACCAGCTGGTCAATTTCGTCCGCCGGTATAAGGGTGCGCATCCAATTCCGAAGCCGGGCGCGGAGAAGACGATCACGCTCGGTGCGGGAGAGGCGCAGTGGGACAATGTTGAGCCGTATTATGCGGCGTACATCGGCAATACCGGCGACCGCGATGCCCTCGGCTACGGCAACGTGAACTACACTGAATTCTCCGGCCGCAACGACATCATCGGCGCGAAGATCTCCCGCGACAGCGAGTACCTGTACTTCCACGTGGAGTGCTATGACAATATCACGCCGTACACGGACAAACTCTGGATGAACCTGCTGATCGACTGCAGCAAGGCCGACAGCGGCTGGAACACGTTCAATTACGTCGTAAACAAATCCTCCGCCTCTGCGTCCACGGTCGTGCTCGAGCGGTTCACGGGCGAAGGGTACGCGTCCGAAAAAGTTGCCGACTGCGAATATGAGGTCGACGGCCGGTACATGACAGTGAAGATCCGCAAGGCCGATCTGGGCATTGACAGCGACCGGTTCACAGTGAACTTCGCGTGGACGGACAATGTTCACGACGTTGACGATACCGGCACGCAGACGGATGACGGAAAATACGTGTACAACACGTTCTCCGGCGACATAATGGAATTCTATGTGTCCGGCGACGTTGCCCCCGGCGGCAGGTTCAAGTTCTGCTACGACACTACCGGCGTTATAGCGACAGGCGAGCCTTCCGGGAACAGCAAACTTGGCCTCCAGATCGGTGCGATCGCAGGTGCGGCCGCGCTCGGCATCGGTGCGGTGGCTGCCGCGGCGGTGATCAAAAAGAAAAAGAAAGTTTCATAATATGAAAAGATTTGGTATAATCTGACTGATCCGGAACGCTTCTGCCCAGAGCGGCGGGGGCGTTCCATTTTTACAGGAGCGTGCACAATGGATAAAAAACTGTACGATATCACGCGCGGCGCGGAGGATAACCGCATTCTGCCGTTTTTCTGGCTGCACGGAGACGATCAGGACAAATTCGCGTCCGAGCTCGATAAGGTCGAAGAGGCAGGCATCCATGCAATCTGCATAGAGTCAAGGCCTCACCCGGATTTCTGCGGCGAGCGCTGGTGGGCAGACTGCGACATCATCATGGCAGAGGCGAAGAAGCGCGGCATGAAAGTGTGGGTGCTGGACGACCGGCACTACCCCACGGGCATTGCCAACGGCATGGTGGCGAAGAAGTACCCCGAGCGCCGGAAATGGCACATGATCGAAAAGCATGTTGACGTCGTAGGGCCGCAGAGAGGCGCGATAATTGTCCACGGCGACGAAGAGAACCAGATAGAAAAAGCGCGCAGACTGCTGGCGGCTGTGGCATGCAGGCGCGACGGACCGGAAGAAAAAATGACCGGCCCGGCCATTGACCTCACGCAGAACGTGAAAGGCGATTTCCTGTACTGGGACGTGCCCGAAGGCTGCTGGCGCGTGTATCTGATCTTCATCAGCCGCGAGGGCGCCGCCGGCCATATGGCGGACTTCATCCACATGATCGACCCCGAATCCGTTGACGTGCTTATAAACGAAGTGTACGAACCGCATTTTGAGCATTACGGCGCCGAATTCGGTAAAACATTCGCCGGCTTTTTCTCGGACGAACCTGCGCTTGGTAACTCGTTCCTGCGCGGCGTACCTGTGGGCGGCTACGATTACGCGATAGGCCTTCAGCTGCTTGCACTCCCCTGGCGCGACGATATGCCCGAAATGTTCGAAGCGAGACTTGGCCCTGACTGGAAGCTCATGCTGCCGGGACTCTGGCGTCCCCTTGAGGGCATCACGGCGAAAGTTCGGCTGGCATATATGGATATTATGACGGGGCTCTACCGCGACTGCTTCGCAATGCGCATCGGAAACTGGTGCCGCGAGCGTGGCGTGGAATACATCGGCCACGTGATCGAAGATATGAACTGCCACGGCCGCATGGGTATGGGCACCGGACATTATTTCAGGGCGCTCGAAGGACAGGACATGGCGGGGATCGACGTTGTGCTCCACCAGATCGAGCCCGGAAAGGCACATTTCGACCATAACTCCAGAGCGGGGTACGGAAGCGTTGACAGCACGTTCTACCACTACATGCTGGGCAAGCTCGGCGCGTCGCTCGCGTACATGACTCCGCATATGAAGGGCAGGACAATGTGCGAGATCTTCGGTGCGTACGGCTGGGCCGAGGGCGTGCCGATGATGAAGTGGCTGATCGACCATATGCTTGTGCGCGGCGTCAATCATTTCGTTCCTCACGCTTTTGATACCCACTACCCGCTCAAGGACTGCCCGCCGCACTTTTACGCGCGCGGAAACAATCCACAGTTCCGCGATTTCGCTACTTTGATGCGCTACACGAACCGCATGAGCCACCTGCTTACCGACGGGCTGCCAATGCCTGACGCGGGTGTGTTCTACCACGCCGAGGCCGAGTGGACCGGGGACAATTATATGCTCTCAGAGGTGCCCGCAAAGGCACTTCTGGACGCGCAGCTCGACTACGTATTCGTACCCGCCGACGCGCTTGAGAGCGCGAAACTGAACGCCTCAGGCGAACTGGAGCTTGGGCTGACCGGAGCGAGCGGAACGCTTGAAAACGGATACGGCGAGCCGTATGGAAAAATAACGGTGCCTTGCCTCGTAATGCCCGAAGCCGGAACGCTGCCCGAAGCAGTAATGAAAAAACTGAGTGAATTGGCCGCGGCAGGCTTCCCTGTCGCATTCGTTGACAGCGTCACTTCCCGCTCCGATCAGGGCCCCGCCGCACTTCCGGCATCGGTCAAAGCTTTTGCCCTCGCGGAACTTCCGGAGTTCGTGCGCGGCGCTTCCAGACACGGCACGGTCAATATTTCTCCCGCTTTCCCGCTTCTGCGCGTGTTCCGCTACGAGCGCGGCGGCTGCATCTATTTCATGGTGTTCAATGAAGATATGCGGCCGTTCAGCGGCACTCTGACGCTCCCGTTAACCGGTGTGAAACGCGGCGCAAAAATCGATTTTCTTTATATGAAATACGCCGGGATAGAAGCGTGCGGTGATCAGATCAGTCTCGAACTCTCACCTTACGAATCGTGCGTGCTTGCATTCGGCGAAGACGTCATAAAAGCGATCGAAGCAGATGGCTCGCTGCTGGATCAGGAAAGCTCAGCTTCAAACGAAAAAGCTGCCGGAAACAGAACGCTCGGGATCGAACGCTTCGACATATCGCGCTGCACCGCGCCGGATTACCCCGAATTCACGCCTGTCGCTAAAGGCAGTCCGCTGTTCGATATCACCGGACCGGAATGCGACACGCGCTTCTGCGGCTACATCCGCTACGAAGCAAAATTCGAAGCAAAAGAAGGAGAAAGACTGACCGGGATCGACATCGGATATGTGGGAGAAACGGCGCTAGTTAAAATAAACGGGATCGGCGCAGGAAGCGTTATTTGCCCTCCTTACCGCATCAGGCCCGTCAATGCATCTTCCTATACCTCCGCCCCCGGAATCGCGCTTAAAGGCGGCACAAACGCGCTCACGATCGAAGTGGCGAACTCCATGGCTTACCTCCAGCGCGACAAGTTCTCGGTCGAGCTTATGGTGAGTGCTTCCGGGCTCCTCGGGCCGGTAAAACTGGAAATAGCCGAAAACGCGTAACGCGGCTTATTTTTTATCCTTCTCGCGGATCTCGACGCGGCGGATCTTTCCGCTGATCGTCTTGGGCAGCTCGGTAACAAACTCCACGACCCTCGGATATTTGTACGGCGCGGTCGTCTTTTTAACGTGATTCTGCAGCTCCTTCTTCAGCTCGTCGGAAGCGGTCCAGCCGCGCGCAAGCACGATCGTTGCCTTCACGACCTGGCCGCGGATCTCATCCGGTACGCCTGTGATCGCACATTCCAGCACCGCCGGGTGCGTCATCAGCGCGGATTCGACCTCGAACGGACCGATGCGGTAGCCGGAACTCTTGATGACGTCGTCCTTGCGGCCAACGTACCAGTAGTACCCTTCCTCGTCGCGGTACGCCAGATCGCACGTGTGATAGTAGCCGTCGTGCCAGACCTCGCGCGTGAGCTCCTCATCCTTGTAATAACCCTTGAACATGCCGATCGGGCGGCCTTTGGAAGTGTTGATAACGATCTCACCGACCTCGCCGGGATAGCAGGAACGCATGTCGTTGTCAACGATATCCACGTCGTAGCAGGGCGATGGCTTGCCCATTGACCCGGGCTTCTTCTTCATCCATGGGAAGGTGCACACGAGGGCAACCACTTCGGTCTGCCCGTAGCATTCGCGCAT
>JAGADO010000018.1 GCA_017613535.1 Clostridia bacterium
CGCGCACTGCAGGTCGCCGGTCTGGACGTGACGATGATCAAGGACGAGACTCCCATTCCTCATAATGGCTGCAGACCGCCCAAGAGACGCAGAGTTTGATCAGGTAAAGGAGGAAAACAATTATGGCAAAGAATATGCAGCCCATTGTTAAACGCTGCAGAGCGCTGGATATTTCCCCCGCAGTAATGGGCTATACTAAAAAATCCAAAACAGGTTCCACCAAGCGCAATCCCGACGGACAGCGCAGACATAAAAAGAGCGAGTACGCAAACCAGCTCAATGAAAAGCAGAAGGTAAAGTTCGTATACGGCATTCTTGAGAAACAGTTCAGAATGTACTACGAGAAGGCAGCGAAGACCCGCGGCATCACCGGTGAGATCCTTCTTACCACGATCGAGCGCCGTCTTGATAACGTCATCTTCCGTCTCGGACTTGCCCGCACGCGCAGAGAAGCCCGCCAGCTTGTCACTCACGGATTCTTTTCGGTTAACGGCAAAGCTGTAAACATTCCGTCTTACCTTGTAAGTGCCGGAAACGTTATCGCCGTCAGAGAAAAGTACAGAAGCAACGACGCGCTTAAAGTCATCCTCAGCGAGACTTCCGGCCGCCTGCTTCCTCAGTGGCTCACTTTTGACGCCGAAGCGCTCGAAGGAAAGGTTACATGCCTGCCTAAGAGGGAAGACATTGACTTCCCTGTACAGGAGCATCTGATCGTCGAGTTGTACAGCAAATAATAACCATCTTCATATTCATTACAAAAGGAGGAGTAATCTGTGAGCGATAAGGTACAGCCAAACATTGAATGTGTGGAAACCGATGAACTGGAAACTTACGGCAAGTTTGTCGTGGAACCTCTCGAGAGAGGCTATGGCATCACTCTGGGTAACTCATTGAGAAGAATACTCTTGTCGTCGCTTCCGGGATCGGCTGCTCTGAACGTAAAAATTGAAGGTGTGAGCCACGAGTTCTCTACTATCCCCGGCGTTGTCGAAGACGTCACGGAGATCGTGCTGAATATAAAGAGCGTTGGATTCAAACTCTACTCCGAAGGCAATAAAATGGTCTATCTGAAGGCGAGCGAGCGCGGCGTTGTCACCGCAGGCGATATCGTCTGCGACGCTGACGTCGAGATCCTCAATCCCGACCAGTATATCTGCACCATGAACGGCGACGGTGTGCTTGACATCCAGATGGAAGTCGGTACGTCAACGGGCTGGCGTTCGTCCGATAAAAACAAGACGGACAATATGGCCATCGGCGTTATCCCCATCGATTCCATATTCTCACCGGTTAAGAAGGTAAATTACTACGTCGAGAATACCCGTGTAGGAAACATGATCGACTACGACAAACTTACCCTTGAAGTATGGACCAACGGCGCTCTTACGCCGAAGGAAGCGATCGGGCAGAGTGCTCAGATACTTGTTGACCAGCTGCAGTTGTTTATGGACTTCAATTCTCCCATTCCGAAACGCAAAAGCGCAGTGGAGAATGTTGCCCCCGACATCGACGGCACGAACCTGGATATGAGCATCGAAGATCTTGACCTCTCCGTACGTTCCTTTAACTGCCTTAAGAGAGCCGGCGTGAATACCGTAGGCGATCTGGTAAACAAGACCGAGGAAGAGATGATCAAGGTCCGTAACCTGGGCAGAAAGTCTCTGGAAGAAGTTATACTCAAACTTAGTTCTCTGGGTCTTTCTCTCAAATCGAGTGAAGAATAATTTTGGAGGTAAATAACCATGGGATATAGGAAATTAGGCCGCAAAGCTGATCAGAGAAAAGCTATTTTAAGAGGCCTTACCACGGCGCTTCTGGAAAACGGAAGGATCGTTACGACCGAGACCCGCGCCAAAGAGGTACAGAGCATCGCCGAGAAACTCATCACTTCTGCTGTTAAAGAAGCTGATAACTTCGAGACGAAGCAGGTCAAAGTCAGCAAAGTTCCCGTTGATTCCAAGGGAAGAAAGCTCACCGTAGTCGTAACTTCCAAAAACGGCCGCAAATTCACGAAATTCGCGGACCGCGAAGTTACCACCGAGCTCGTAAGAGTTGACAAGCCTTCCCGCCTTGCTGCCAGGAAGCAGGCTGCCGCCTGGATCTACAAGACCAGGAACGCTGACGGCGAGAATAATCTTGTTATCAACAAGCTTTTCGATGAGATCGGACCGAAGTATAAAGACCGCAAGGGCGGATATACCCGCATCTACAAGACCGGCGCACGCCGCGGCGACGCTGCTCCGATGGCGATCATCGAACTTGCCTGACGCAAACGCGATCAGCATTTGACAATACGTTTAACAAAAGGCTTTCCGTTTAATGGCGGAAGGCCTTTTTGCGGTTCTTTTCGCGTTTTGATTGACAAGAAATCCGCGCGGATTGTAAAATACACATACACTTGATGCTACCGGAGGTTTTGGACAATGTCAGACATTTTCACACGCGACGGAAATCTTTTTTATGTGCCTGACCCGCACGTTCGGAACAACGTTTTTTTATCGAAGACGCCGGATGACGGAGAACTGCCGCTGTACGAAAATGTAAGAAATTTATTGCCCGAGCCTGTCTGGGAAGGCCACAGCGATGCGCTCAGAACGTACGACAGAGCGTGGCAGATCGCGTTCGGGAACCTGAGAAAGGCAAGGAAAGAAGCAGGATTCGTATCGGACTTTATTGACACCGCGTTCAACGGATTCCTGTTCATGTGGGACTCGTCATTTATTGTCATGTTCGGAAAATACGGTTCGGCGGCGTTCGATTTCCAGAAGACGCTCGATAATTTTTACGGCCATCAGCACAGAGACGGTTTTATAAGCCGCGAGATCAGCGAAGAAAGCGGCAGAGAGCAGTTTTCCCGCGACGATCCGGCGTCAACGGGTCCTAATGTGCTTCCGTGGGCCGAGTGGGAATACTATCAGACCACCGGGAGCGACACGCGTTTGAAGTATGTTTTTGACCCGCTCATGGCATACCACAACTGGCTCAGGCTGCACCGCTCGTGGCAGGACGGCACGTACTGGAGCTGCGGACTCGCGTGCGGAATGGACAACCAGCCCCGGGCGGATGCACAGTATGATCCGGGCTCCTCACATGGCTTTCTTAGCTGGATCGACGCATGCGCACAGCAATATCTGTCGGCAAGGATTTTGACGATGATCGCGAAAAAACTCGGCAGGGAGGATGAAACGGCCGAACTGAAAAAAGAAGCCGAATTCCTCAAAAAAGTCATAAACAGCACGATGTGGGACGAAAAGCAGGCATTTTACTTCGACAGAAAACGCGACGGGACGTTGTCCGGAGTAAAGACCGCGGGGGCGTACTGGACGCTGCTGGCCGGGATCGTTCCGGAAGAGCGGATCGGGCGGTTCATAGCCCACCTTGACGACCCGGCAGAATTCAAAAGACCGAACCGCGTACCGACATTGTCCGCGGACGACCCCCATTACCGGCCGGACGGCGGATACTGGCTAGGCTCAGTCTGGGCACCGACGAACTATATGATACTGAAAGGACTTGAGCGCGCGGGAGGAGAGCTAAGCAGCAGACTCGCATTTGAGATCGCGTCAGACTACCTCAGAAACGTTGTCCGCACGTTCAGAGAAACAGGAACGCTTTACGAAAATTACTCGCCCGAATCGGGAGGGCGCGGAAACCCGGCCAAAGACGAATTCGTAGGCTGGACCGGCCTTGCCCCTATCTCCGTAATGTTCGAATACGTTTTCGGCATCAAACCCAAAGCACTCGAAAACAAGATCGTGTGGGACGTAAACCTCACCGAAGCGCACGGCATCAGACGCTATCCTTTCAGGGGAGGCACGTTCACGCTGCTTGCATCTGCGCGGCCCGATGCCGAAACGGTGCCGGAATTCGAGATAGAAGGGGACATCCGGGCCGAGATCGAGATACACGTCGCAGGCAGGACGATCACATACACTACCGGGAGCGAAAAAAATGACTGACAAAGATCTGATGAAGCGCCTGCTGAGTCTCACGAGACGGGCGGTGCAGGAATATGAGATGATACGGGAGGGGGACAATGTCTGTGTCGGCCTTTCCGGGGGCAAGGACAGTATGGCGCTCCTGGCCGTTATGGCACAGTTAAAACGCTTTTATCCCAAAAAATTCGAGCTTCAGGCAGCGCATATATCACTCGGATTCGAAGGCGTTGACACCGCACCGATGATCCGCTACTGCGAAGAACTCGGCGTGCCCCTCAGCATCGTTGAAACGCGCATAGCGGAGATCGTTTTCGACGTAAGGAAAGAACCCAACCCGTGTGCGCTGTGCGCGAATCTGAGGCGCGGAGCGCTTAATAATGAGGCAAAAAGGCTGGGAGCAAACGTCGTGGCGCTCGCGCACCACAAAGATGACATTATAGAGACTGCGATGCTCAGCCTGTTTTATGAAGGCAGATTTTTCTGCTTCGAGCCCGATACGTACCTCGAACGCGCCGGAGTACACGTCATAAGACCGTTCCTGTACGTTGACGAAAAACTCATAAAACAATACGAAAAACTCGCGGCCGTGCCGTCCCTGTTCAATCCATGTCCTTCGGACAAGACGAGCGAGCGTGCCAATATGAAGAAGCTTCTGCGCGAGCTGCCGATAGACAACGAAATGCTCCGGATCAATATTTTCGGGGCGATCAGGCGCGGCGTCTGGCCCGAGGGTACAGGCGAGAGACGAAGGTAAGAGCGCATAAACGGGTGCAATTATTCAAAAGACGTCCCGGCAATGTCAGGGAAAATGATAAAATAAATACCGGCTGCGGCTTTTATTAACGTACATCAGTGCCGCGGCCGGTAGTTTTTTTGCATTTTTCAGCGTCAGCGGCGGTCAAATTCTGCCGCTTTTTCTATTATGAATTCGGTGAATCTGTTCCTGGCTTTTTCTGTAAATCCGCCGTGCGTGCAGCCTTCCATATGAATATATTCCACATTTTTTCCGGAGGAACGCAGCGCGTTTACATAATCGTCGGTATCCTTAAGAGGGAATATCTCGTCGTCACAGTCTGCTAAAATAAGGTACGGGACGTCCTGCATATCAGGGATGCGCGATGCGGGCGAGATCGACGCGAGGGCAGCCTCAAAAGGAATATCGTAGGCTGCCACAGCGCTCAGAAAGGTGCGCGGGAAAGCCGGATCCGCGCCCATAGAAGCGCGCGCGTCGATGCATGGGCAGGTCACGGCGCATGCTGCCAGACGGTGCCTCGTATCAGCCGAAAAAACGAGGCCGCCGAGACCGCCCATGCTGCCGCCCGTGGCTATCAGAGGGAACACGGGCGGCAGCCCGCACCTGTCCCGCAGCGCGTCAACGACCATATCGCTAATCCTCACGGCGCCTTTGTTCATCCAGCTCCACGGACCGGGAAAAACATAAGCAAGCACGAGTCCGTTGTCCGCAAGCGCCATAGCATAATCGCCCGAGTATTGTCCGAGCTCCATTGAACCGCCCAGGCACGACCCGCCGCCGAGCCCCGGAAACTCCAGCACGATGCCCCGCGGCGCGGCGCCGGACAGCCCGATATTCGTATTGCAGAAGCAAAAAACGTTGTCCGCGTTTATAAACTCCCTGTCAGATTCATAAAAAAGCTTGTCCGCCATGACCGGTCCTCCGCCTTCCATACTTTCAAAAATCAGGCCGCACCGCTTTCGCGGATGCGGCCCGGATCAGTTTCTCTTCAAGATCTCAGAACTGCTTAGAGTAGTTATCAGCCCGCGTAGTTGGGATTCGCCTGCACGGTACCCAGAGCCGCGTAGTTAGCCGCAAGCTCTTTCTCGGAAAGCACTCTGCTGTAGAACCTTATACCGGTGATCGTGCCGTGGTAAGCCTTATCCGACGCGGGGTGACCGATGAAGAAATTGCCAGCCATGTTAGTGTTCTCGGGAGCCTCTCTCGACTCGATGAACTCTCCGTTCAGGTAAAGCGCGATCTCATCGTTTGACGAGAACGTGACGGCCATCGTGCACGTCTCGCAAAGTTCCCTGGCATTACCGACCATATTCGGACGCGTTCCGACAGCGTTGTTGCACTTGAATTCGAGCGCGTTGTTGCCCTGGCGGATAAACAGCGCGAAGTTATCGTTCGCGTCGCTGTTAAGGAACGTGGCGAAATTCGAGCCGTCGACGACGAGCCCGGTGATGCAGAATTCGACGGTATATTCGTCGCTGTTGATCAGTTCGGGGATCGTGTCGGGGAATATGATCTTCTGGTTATCAACGTAAAGTCCCTGGTCGTTCCAGCTGCATTTGTCGCCAAGCTTTATGCCGGTGAGGTCGTTGCCGTTGCCCGAAAGGTCGTACCATACGGTGCTTTCCTTGTCCTGCCCGTCTTCGGTGTTGTAGTTGCCCTCATAGAGCGCGTACAGGCCTTTGGTCACGTACGGGATCAGCAGTTTCGTGTCGGGTACTTCGGTTGGTGCTTCGGTGGGTGCCTGCGTGGGAGCTTCGGTCGGTGCTTCGGTCGGAGCCTGCGTGGGGGCGTCCGTCGGAGCCTGGGTGACTACCGCTTCGGTGGGTTTATCGTCCGGCTTCGCAGTTTCGCTGCCTGCATCGTCCGGCGTTTTGCTGCACGCCGCGAATGCGAAAACTAACAGCAGCGAAAGTACTGCGGCAATTATTCTGTATTTTTTCATTTTTCTCATCCTCCTTAAAGATGGTTCGTTTATTATACTATCATGTATGTACAGTGTCAATTTCGCTCGAGCTCTTCAAAGTACGCGTCAATTATTTCAGCGACCTTGTCCGCGTCTTCCGTCCTGCATATCTGTGCCCGCACTGCCGCCGAGCCGCGCAGCCCTTTAAGGTACCATATGGCGTGCTTGCGAAATTCGGACGAAGCCGTCTGTTCTCCTTTAAACTCGCGAAGAAGTGAAAGGTGCTCCTTGATCACGGAAAAACGCTCTGCATTGTCAGGCGCGCCGCCCAGACCGGAGATCTCGCGGAAGATCCAGGGATTGCCCATCGCCGCACGACCGACCATCACTGCGTCAGCTCCGCTTACCGCGAGCGCCTCTTTCGCGTCCGAAGCACTGCAAACATCGCCGCTCAGGATGACCGGAATGCTCACGGCTTTTTTCACCCTCCCGACGGCGCTCCAGTCCGAATGGCCCGTATAATATTCACCCCTGAACCGCCCGTGTACGGCAACGGCCGCAGCACCTCCGCGCTCAGCTGCGATCGCACACTCAGGCGCCGTTTCTATACCGTCATCAAAGCCTCTCCTCAGCTTCACTGTCACCGGCACGTCAACGGCCTTCACGATCGCTTCCACGATCTTTTCTATGAGTTCCGGGTCACGCATCAGCGCGCTGCCCTCGCCGTTGCCCGTCACTTTACGCATCGGACAACCCATATTTATATCGATCAGCGGCGCCCCGCGGTCAGCAAAGATCTTTGCCGCCTCCGCCATTATTTCCGGCTCCGACCCGAACAATTGCACTCCTACCGGCTGCTCTTCCGCTATCGTTTCGGCGAGTTCGAAGCTGTTTCTGCTGCGGTAATGCACGCCTTTGGCGCTGATCATTTCGGTGTACGCAAACGCCGCCCCCTGCCGCTTACACAGGAGCCTGAACGGCAGATCCGTGACTCCGGCCATCGGGGCAAGGACTATGTTGTTTTCGAGTTCGAGTTTTCCAATCCTGATCATGTCTGTCTCCGTTCCGGTCAATGTGACCGTCCCGCCGGTCTGTCCGTGCGGTCAATCTAATTCTACATCTTTTGCGGCGAAATGTCCAAAGAGCCCGGCTTCGCAACCTATTGACGCACTTCCCGCATCGTGATATTATACCGGTATCAGACGGAGGATGAGTAGTATGATCGATACCGTTAAAAGAAGCGGCGCGGAAGCCGTACAGGGCAAGAGAAGAAAGATCTTTACATCGTTGACGGCAATGCTGCTGGCCATAGTGATGTTGTTCACGTTGCTGTTCGCGGGGTGCGCGGTCGAACCGAAAAAACCCGATGCAGAAAAAACGCCGGACAATATTGTCACCGAGGCGCCCGAAGTGCCTACCAATGAGCCCAAGGAGGAACTGGATATGAAAAACTTTCCGTTTTATGTTGACCCCGCCGGGGCCGTGTACGATTTCGGCGAGAAGGGGAAGGGCAAGGTCTGGAATAACGCTCCTGTGTATCAGCCTTACTGGCTCGGAAACATTATTTACCAGGAGACCGTGCTGTGCATCGACGACGGCAGCGAGATCTCCGGAATGCTTCAGTACAAGCCCGTGAAGATCATTTCCGTGCGCGACGACACGTACACCACCGAATATGCCGAAGGCACAGATTATACAGTCACCGGAAACAAGATCGTGCTTCCGGAAGGCTCTTCCTGCCCGTACCTCACTAAAGAGAACCTTAACGGCGTGAACATACCGAAAAAATACCGCGCCGTAAAATCTCTTTCGGAAGTCAGCAACACCGAAACAGATTATATGATGTGGACCGAGAACATCTTCTTCACCGAAGGCTCGCTGATCCACGGCCACCAGATCTGCGTCAGCTACGTGTACGACATAAACGATGTTGACACGAGCATACTGGCAGAGTACGGCAGCGTTGCCCCAAAATTCCTTGCCAAACTTCAGGCGGGCGAGAAGACCGTCATTTCGATCACTGGCGACAGCGTCGCCGAAGGCTGCTCAGCGTCAAGCAAGCTGTCCCGCCAGCCTCTGATGCCTCAGTTCCCGACACTTCTGACGTATGCTCTCAATGCCGCGTACGAGGGCAAGGCGACGATCAAGAATTATGCTGTCGGCGGTACGACTTCCAACGAGGCGGTGTCAACGAACGTGGCGGCGAAGCTTGTGAAGGCTAATTCCGACCTCGTTCTCATCCATTTCGGCATCAACGATTCGGGCGGTCTGTCCGCGGCTCAGCTGAAGGCAAATATCAAGAAGGTCGTTGACGCCACGCTTGCGGAGCTTCCGGAGTGCGAGTTCCTGTACATCAAGTGCTTCCCGGCGAACCCGGTCCTTTATCCGGATGCCAAATTCAAGAGCTACTGGAAAGCTGTTGACGAACTGGCTGAGGAATACGACTGCTTCTATACGCTTGACCTCTACACGCCGGGTCTGAAAATGCTTGAGACGAAGAAGTATCTCGACGTTACGGGCAACGGTATCAACCACCCGAATGATTACATCGTGCGCTTCTACGCGATGAACCTGATCAATCTGTTTGTGGATTATAAGGAGAAGTAAATTGTAAGTTGCAAATGGTGCGAACCGGATTATGACACGAATTTCGGGTCTTATGCGATCACAGCTGAAAGTCCGCATTTCGGTCAAACGAAATTCTTAGTCATCCATCCGGCTTCGCAGGGCGGAGAAAATGTTATATTTAAAATCATCGCCGAAGGCGATCCCTCCATTTGCCATTTTCAATTTTCAATTTGCGAAGCCGAATAGACAGTTAAGCATTTCGGTCTGCGAACCGGATGATGACACGAATTTAGTGCTTGCATTTTGCGCGGTTTTATTGTAGAATATACACGATCAATTTTTCATGTTTATGAAAGAGTGGGAAACCCCCACTCTTTTGTTTTGAAAAAGAGATGAGCCGCACGGCAGGATATGCATGAAGCGGCAGGGAAAACCGCCCGCGGAGTGGAAAGGAGCTGAGCGCTGTGGACAATATTTCAGGAAGGGTCGCTGAGATCGCGCTGCCGTTAGTCGAAGGACTCGGGCTCGAGCTGATCGACTGCGAGTATAAAAAAGAAGGCGGACGCAGGGTGCTCAGGATCTACATCGATAAAAAAGGCGGTGTGGGACTTGACGACTGCGAAGCCGTAAGCAGAAGCGTGGAACCGGTGCTGGACAGCGAAGATTTCATTGACGAAGCATACACATTCGAAGTATCGTCACCGGGACTTGACCGACCGCTGAAAACAGAAAGAGATTTCGCGCGGTACGAAGGAGAAGACGTAGAAGTCGGGCTGTACGCGGCCATTGACGGAAAAAAGAAATTCACCGGAAAGCTTATCGGCCTGAAAGACGGCGTCGTGTCGATCGACTGCGGCGGGCAGACCCTGGAATTTCAGCAGAAAGACATATCAAAAGTAAAACGAACCATAGTATGGTAGTTTCGCACTAATTCAGAGGAGGATTCAAAAAAGATGAGCGAACTGTATGATGCCCTGCTGGCATTGGAAAAAGAAAAAGGAATCAAAAAAGAAGTAATCATTCAGGCTATAGAAGAAGCGCTTAACACCGCGTACGGAAAAAGCGAGACCGGCATGAACACGCGCGTCGAATTCAACGACGGAGACATCAGAGTCTACGCCGAAAAGACGGTCGTCGAAAAAGTAACCGACCCCAAAACCGAATTCTCACTCGAAGAAGCGCAGAAAATCGACCCCGAATTCGCCATTGGAGACATCGCGGAAGAAGACGTCACGAACACGGACTTCGCCAAAGTCAATATTGGCCGCCTGATCGCTCAGAAGGGTAAGCAGCTCATCGTTCAGAAACTCAGAGAAGAAGAGAGAAAGAACATATACAGCGAATTCAAAGCAAAAGAAGGCGATCTCGTCACCGGAACAGTGCAGCGCATCGAGACCAAGGAAAACCGCGACGGAACGAAAGAACGCATCGTGCACGTTGACCTCGGCAGGATCGAAGGCATCATGCTTCCGTCCGAGCAGGTCATAGGAGAGCAGTACAGGCTCAACGAGCGCATCAAGGCATACGTCGTAGAGACGAGAGAAAAGAGCTTCAAGAGCAAGGATCCGTGCGTCATGATATCCAGAACGCACCCCGGACTCGTCAGAAGGCTCTGCGAAATGGAGATCCCCGAGATCGGAAACGGAATCGTTGAGATCATGGGCGTAGCCAGAGAAGCCGGATCGAGGACAAAGATCGCCGTACGTTCGAACGACGAAAACATCGAGCCTGTCGGCGCATGCGTGGGACAGAAAGGGACAAGGATCCAGACGATCGTTGACGAACTGCGCGGAGAGCGCATCGACATCGTAAAATGGAGCCCCGATCCGGAAGAATTTATTGCCGCCAGCCTCAGCCCCGCAAGAGTGCTCAGCGTGTATATGGACTACGTACAGTCCGAAAAAGGCGATAAACAGGTACCGGTCGGAACAGTCATCGTTGACGACAGGCAGCTTTCGCTCGCGATCGGCCGCGAAGGCCAGAATGTGCGCCTTGCCGCGAAACTTACCGACTGCAAGATAGACATAAAGAGCGAATCTCAGTTGAGGAACTCGGTTGAAGAAGAGTTGTTCCGCGAAGGACTTTCCGAAGACATGGCTATCGGAGGACAGAACGGCGGAGACGCAGGGAACGGACTTTTTGAATAATAAGGATCGATGCGAATGAAGGTCAAAAAAGTTCCTATGCGCAGGTGCATAGGGTGCATGACGTCAAAACCGAAAGCGGAATGCGTAAGGATCTGCAGGACTCCCGAAGGGGAGATCAGGGCGGATGCCACGGGGAAGGTCAACGGACGCGGCGCATACGTTTGCAGGGACATGGCATGCTTCGACAAGATCGCAAAAGGGCGTAAGCTGAACAGGGAGTTCGAAATGCAGATCTCCGACGAAGTTTACGCGCGGCTCAGGGCCGAACTTGAGAGTATCATATCAGCCTCCGGAGGTGGCAATATTGAGTAAAAAAACAAGAATCAGTGAATTGGCACAGGAGATCAATTCTTCAAATAAGAGAGTCATAGAACTGCTGGATAAGATCGGCATCAAGGTCAGCAACGCATCGAGTTCGCTTACCGAGGAGCAGGTCGAACAGTTTTATGAGTCGATCAATTTCAAACGCGCCGATAAGACGGAAGGAGATGCTCCCGAACAGTCCGCACGCACACAGCAGACGGCAGCCGAGCCGGCCAGAAAGGTGCAGCAGCAGACTTCGACCGGAACGGTGAACCCGATCAAAGACCCGAGGCAGGCACAGCCCGTCATCAGGAAGATCGTTGTGCATAATTCCGGCAAGACGGAAACGCAGTCCGGCGGAAAGCAGGCAGGCGGAAATTCACAGCAGGCTCCGACAGGACTTCGGCAGGGACTTGCCCTTCAAAAAGGCGAAGATAACGCAGCGGAGAACAAAGAAGCGGCTCCCGAGCAAAAATCTTCCGGCGTAGTGAGAAGGATCGTCAGAAATCCCGCGCCGCAGACTGCTCAGCCGGCATCAGCCCGGACTGTGCCTTCTGCGACGACCGCGCCGGTACCTGCCGAGAACAAGGATGCTGCTCAGGCGGACAACGGCTCAGCGGAGGCTAAAACTGTCGTGAGGCGTGTCAAGCGCGTTGAGAAGACCGAGACGAAAGCGGCTTCCGGAGAAGGAACCGCCCCATCCGAAAGCACTCCTGAAAAGGCAGCTCCCGAAAAAGCTGCAGAGAACGAAGCTGCTCCGGCGACAGCCGCTGCTTCTGAATCCGCTCCGGTTTCAGCCGCAGAGGCTCCCGCTGCAGATGAGAAAGAGGAAAAAGCAGCCGCTGAAGCGAAAGAACCTTCCGCAAACACGGCTCCTGCGGAAACTTCAGCGGCGCCCGCGACGAAATCAGCCGCACCGGTAGAAGGATCAAGGGAAGCCAAAAAAGAAAAAGAAACAAAAGTTAGAACGGAAAGCACTCCTAAAGCCAAAGAAAGCGTGCCTTCGGACAATGCTCCCAGACAGGCTCAGCCTTCACAGACTGCCTCCGGCACAGATGCTAAAACGGCGCCTGCGCGCCGCGGGCCTGTGTACATTTCGAGGGCCCGCGACAGCGC
>JAGADO010000019.1 GCA_017613535.1 Clostridia bacterium
CGGACCTGTCCCCTGTCCCACAGACCTGTCCCCTGTCCCATTGGGCGTATACTTGACTGAGGGCGCCTTTGAACATATAATGAGCGAAGCTGCGGAAAGCGGCAAAATCCGGGGCAGCGCGAAACGGCGCAAAATGAAAAATGATCGATACAGGAAAGAAAAAAGCGATTAAAATAATGCTGATGTTGTCCGCCGTATACATGGCGAGTTACCTGTGCCGATACAGCTATGCCGCGGTATTGCCGGAAATGGTAAGAAGCACCGGAAAACTCAAATCCGAATTGTCCGTGGCGGTAACATGCCTGTTCGTATGCTACGGCATCGGGCAGCTCATCAGCGGAGTCCTCGGCGACCGCATTTCCCCCAAAAAACTGATAATATGCGGCATGATGACAAGCATAGCGCTAAATATTGCCGTACCGTTCGCAAAAGAAACGTGGCTCATAAACATCATCTGGAGCGTCAACGGCCTTGCCCAGGCGTTCATCTGGCCACCGTCCGTCGCGCTGCTCTCCGCACTGCTTTCGCAGGACGACTACGCCCGGGGCACGGTCTGGCTGTCGTTCGGCGGCAATATCGGCACGATCTCACTGTACCTTTTATCGCCTCTGTTCGTCAGGCTATGGTCGTGGCGAGGCACATTCCTGTTCGGAGGCATCACCGGCCTGATCATAATGATATTCTTCACAGTACTCTTCCCCAACGTGCCACCGGCCTCAGCCTCTAAAGCCGCTTCAGCGAATGCCGTGAACACTGAAAATCCTGAAAAACCAGAAAAACCCGAAGAGATCCGCGGCCCTCAGGAAGTAGAAAAAAAGAAAAAAATCCTGTTCGTGACGCTCATCACGCCGTCGCTGATCGCAATAATGCTCTGTATACTGACGCAGGGATTCATAAAAGACGGAATAACGACATGGATGCCCACGTACATATCCGAAATATTCAACATTGACTCTGCCGCATCGATTCTCACAGGCGTGCTGCTGCCGGTCTTCGCGATGATATGCCTGAAACTGAGCAACATACTCAACAAAAAACTCATCACGAACCCGATCACATGCGCCGGAGCGCTGTTCGGGATCGGAGCCGTATCCGCACTGATACTGTTCGTCGTAAAAAGCGGCACGGCGCCGCTCACCGTGTTCTTCTCGGTCCTGCTGACCGGAACGATGCACGGCGTAAACCTGATGCTGATATGCATGCTGCCGCTGTACTTCAAAGAATCCGGGAAAATATCGACCGCGTCAGGACTGCTTAACTTCACCACATACGCAGGAAGTTCAGCCTCGGCATACGTGCTGGCGGTATTGTCCGAAAACACAAGCTGGAACACGATATTCCTGATCATATCAGGCGTTGCCGCAGTATCCGGCGTGATCTGCATACTCGTGCGTAACTTCAAAGTTAAAACCTGACGGCAGCGTTAATTCAAACTGTATTTTGAATATCTGGAGAACGATTCCGACGGAACGGTACCCGAAACGACCGTCCCCTGCTCCGTATACTCCTCGCCCTCGATCTTAGCCTCACGCCTCAGCTCAGCCATTGCCGCACCGTCACTGTAAGGGATAAGAAAGCGGAACTTCCTCGCCGAACCCGTAAAAAAGCGCTGTATCTGCGAAGCAAGCTCTTCGAGACCCTCTCCCGTCAGCGCCGAAACATGCATGACCTTTCCGTACGTTCGCTTTGTCCTGTCGGAAATATAAACCTCCGAACCATCAGAAAGCTTGTCACACTTATTAAGCACGAGGTATCTCGGCCGGCCGCCCGCACCGATCTCGTCAAGAATATTTTCGACTGCGTCAATGCACCCGTCGCAATCGGGAGCGGATGCGTCGACAACGTGCAGAAGCAGGTCCGCATACACCGTCTCTTCAAGCGTCGCTTTAAAGCTCTCAATAAGGTCGTGGGGCAATTTACGTATGAACCCGACTGTATCTACCATCAAAAGATCCCTGTCGCCGCCGTACCTTAGCCTGCGCACGGACGTGTCAAGCGTCGCAAAAAGCTCGTCCTTCACGAAAACGTCGGCGTCGCACAAAGCGTTAACGAGCGTCGATTTCCCGGCGTTCGTGTAACCCACAACGGCAACGACAGGTATGTTTTTCTTCCTGCGTTCTTTCCTGAGCACCTCGCGCCTCTCGGTCATCTCGCGAAGCCGCGCCTCGAGAGTGTGGATCTTGCGGTTTATATGACGCCGGTCGGTCTCGAGCTTCGTCTCACCGGGACCGCGCGTACCGATACCGCCGCCCAGCCTCGACAGCTCCGTACCCCTGCCCGTAAGCCGCGGCAATCTGTACTTCTGCTGAGCAAGCTCCACCTGAAGCTTGCCTTCCGTAGAACGCGCTCTGGCGGCAAAGATATCAAGAATGAGCGCCGTGCGGTCAATGACCCTTACATCCAGCGCATCTTCCAGATTGCGTATCTGGGAGGGCGACAATTCATCGTCGAATATAACCAGGTCCGCACTGTTTGCCCTCACCCCGGCCCTGATGCGCTCGACCGCACCGCTGCCCAGATAATACTTGACATCCGGCTTATCACGCCTCTGAGTAACGCGGTCGACCGCCACCGCGCCGGCCGTCTCAGCCAGCTCGGCAAGCTCGTCCAGCGCGGCATTGTCGCCCCCTATAACATTCGCCCGTTCAGGCACTGCTCCCGCGAGCACCGCCTTTTCTTTTCCGGACGCCTTTATGTCCTGCTCCGCGCTCTTCTTCCTGAGAGCGCCGTCAATTTCATTGACCCTCTCCCAGAGTTCGTCGAACCGCCCGAGCGCCCCGGGGCCGAAAGGACCGGCGAGAAGAGTATTGTCCTGGTCGTCCGGATCGATCATATATACGCTTACGGCCGCGACTGTCCCGTCCCTTACGGCGACCACCGCCATGGCGTCGAACCTGCATTTCTTAAGCGTCTCCAGATCCTGCCCGGAAGCTGTATACGTGCCGTTCGGGTGCGTGTGGATCAGGCGCGTGCCTGAAAGTCCCTTGCTTTTTCCGTCCGACGCGTCCGTGTCGACGTGCACCGAGTCTCCCGCGCTGATCTTCAGCACATAATTCCGGCGGTCAAGCACGAATGCGATCTCTCTTCCCGTCTGCCCCGTGAAATCTGCCATTTTTTCGCATATTCCGGCAGGCACGAACTCCCCCGGGCCGAATGGATTTTCTATATATTCCTCAAGCGACCTAATAAGGGACGCCTTAAGGCCGTCAATATTCCCTCTTAATTTCTTGTCAGCCATATAAAACCTCCGGCAGCGCGCCGCGGCAGAAGACCCGTATCAGAAAAGACGCCTGACCGTACGCCTGAGCGGAATAACATTGTCCGCGCTGAACGCAGGATCTCCCGATAATATCAGTTCTTCGTAAACACCTTCGGGCGCGGTGGAAAAAACGACAGGCACGCCGCGAAGCCGGCCCAGTTCGGCCGCTTCCGCATACCCTTCCGCTATGAGCGAGGCATCCGTCTCGTCGAGCAGATTTGTGTTGTTGATGATCCCGGCGCACGGCACCTTGGATACCGCGTCGATCTCGTCGTAAACTTTCAGCGCGGCTTTCGCGGTCTCCGTAAACGGACGGCGCCTGTTCATGACGAAAAATCTGAAGTTCCTGCGGGACAATATATCGTCCGAGTAGCAGCCCACGGCTCTTGCCCCCATATCGTCCCCGCCGATGTCGGCAATGACGTCGTATGATCTGTCGCGGATGAGCGCGCCCATTGACGCGGGCAGAGAAGGCATGTCAACGTTCGTGTTTGCGTAAAAGGGCACTTCCACGCGTATGTCTGCTTTTTCGAGCAGTTCCTGCGCGTCGGCGGAGCGGAAAAACGGATTCACGATATCCATGTCAAGGAGCGCGATCTTATGCTCTCCTCCGGCGTCGATGCGGCTGTAGCGTTCTCTTAAAAAGCGCGCGAAATTCACCGCCGTCTCCGTCTTACCGCTGCCGTAATGGCCCGTAAACAGATAAACTGCGGTGCCTCCGTCCCACGGAAACGAATGCCCGGAAACGGTCATTTGTCGTTCACCGCCTTCTTCTTTTTCCTGAAGATCACCTCGCGCTGCACGAAATAACTCAGCAGAAACAGCGGCATATCGACGAGCAGCTTGCATATTATCCCCGGCCAGCCCAGCAGGTCTTTTATCAGGTACGAGCCGAGCATTCCCAGCCCGAGAATGACGAGCCAGAGAACGGCATATCCTGCCGCCTGCCTGGGGCCGGACGATTTGAAGACCATGCGGCTGTTAAGGAAGTAGTTTACGATACCGCTTATCACGCGTGCCGCGAAGTACGAGGCGGGAACTGCATATGACGGAATCGGAGAGCCCCAGATGAGAGGGCAGATCGCATACAGGAACAGCATATACAGCAGGTAGTCTACCAGGAAAGATATGACCGACGCGCTGATGAATTTGAATATCTGGCTCAGCACTCTTAAAGAGTCGCGCACAGGATGAAAATGCGTGCCTGAATTGTTATCTATATATACGGTCTCGATGGGCACTTCGACGTACCCCATTCCCCACCCTTTTATGGAGAGGAGCATATTCATTTCGTATTCGTAGCGGTCTCCTTTTACTTTCAGCATATCCGGAACAGATGACATCGGAAATCCGCGAAGTCCGGTCTGCGTGTCGCGTATCGAGAGGCCCGTGGCAAGTTTGAATATCAGGCGCGTGAAGCCGTTGCCGAGTTTTGATTTGAACGGTATTTTATCTTCGTCCTGGAAACGGCCTCCTATGACGAGCGCTTCCGGATTTTCGCGGCAGGCGTTCGCGACTTTTTTAAGACTCGCAAGAGTATGCTGTCCGTCAGAATCGGCGGTAATTATCCACTTCGCGTCCGGATATGTTTCCGCGATCGCGCGCATACCGGTGCGAAGAGCGGCGCCCTTTCCCTTGTTCACTTCGTGGTGCACGACTTTGAACCCGATCTTTTCGCATTCTTCGAAATATGCCGCGCATTTGTCTCCGCTGCCGTCGTCAACGATCAGCGCTTCCAGTCCTTCTTCTTTCAGTTCTTTCGCGAACGCCGTAAGTTTATCGTCCGGTTCGTACGCCGGTATTAAAATTATAAAATCCATTGCATTTTCCTTATGCTTTTGTGCTTTTTATTCAGTCTTTATCGAGCGCGGCCGGGCCGAACGCTTCGGGCAGAAGTCCTTTCAGCCTGAAGCATCTGAGGTCCTGAATCAGGCCTTCGCCGTTTTCTTCATCCGCCGGTGCCGCGGCGCAGATGACGACAATATCTCCGAATTCCATCAGTGCCTGCCTGCATATTCCGCACGGCGTGATATTTCCGTCCGCACCGCATACGCAGATGGCAATGAATTCTCTTTCTCCTGCGCTCAGCGCCGCTCCGAGCGCCGTGCGTTCCGCACACGTTCCCGCCCCGAACGAAGCGTTTTCAAAGTTTGCTCCCGC
This sequence comes from Clostridia bacterium, assembly GCA_017613535.1. GTDB lineage: Bacteria > Bacillota > Clostridia > UBA1212 > UBA1255 > UBA1255. Next base: position 5,420 of record JAGADO010000019.1, read on the forward strand.
ATATATCTTTCCGGATGACGCCAGCAGCGCCGCACCGACTTTGTAATTCGAGTACGGTGAATATGAGTTTTTTCTTACGTCTGCCGCAGCCGCAACGAGGCGCCTGATCCTGGGTGCGCTGAGTTTTATTCCGGGTTTCGGCACGGTTACGTCTTTTTCGCTTTTTTTGATCAAATCGGTCATTTCACTCACTCCGCATCTGTCACATCTGTTCAGCAAACCGTCTGGCCGCGGGAAGACGTTGCTTAGCTGTTTTTAAGAAAATCCTTCCAGAAATACGCGCTGTCTTTCGGGATGCAATTCTCAGCGCCGTAATCTGTGTTTACGATGCCGAAACGCATAGAATTTCCGGCAGTCCACTCGAAGTTATCCAAAAGAGTCCACAGATAATAACCGCGCACGTCAATACCGTCGGTGATTGCCCTGTGAAGCCAGTCAAGGAAGCCGCGAAAGTATTTTACCCTCGTAACGTCATGGACGCATTGACCGCCGTCCGGACATGCAACGACCGCTTCTTCGCAGTTATACGTACCGTTTTCCGTTATGAATACCGGAACGTTCACGCCCATGTTTTCGGTAACATTGTGAAGCGCTTCGTAGATCGCTCTGGGATAAAACTCAGCGCCGTTGTCCATATAATTTCCGCCTGCGAATTCCACCGTTTTGCGTATATCGGCCGGCTCAGTGCTGTCAACGACGCGGTTATAGCAGTTGAGCCCGAAAAAGTCCAGCGGCTGCCGTATAAGCTCGAAATCGCCCGGAAGAATATCGGGCATGCAGTCATTGTCTGCCATATATTTAAGCAGCGCGCCGGTGTACCCGCCTTTGAATATAGGGTGAAGGTACGAGCGGTATGCTTTCTCGTTCTCCAGCTCAGCTATCGCACAGTCACCGGGATCGTCCGGCCTCGCAGGGTGGTGGTGCCACACGTCTACGACTATGCCCGCGTTCGGCCCGGCCATATCGAATTTATCGCGTCTTTCACCGAATATCTCTCTGAACCTTTTAACAGCGCTGCCGTGAGCGCAGAGGAGATTGTGATTAGCCTGCCTTCCGTATTTTTCGAGTTTCCGCCCGGGTGCAAACGCTCCCAGAGCGTATCCGACGTATGTGGCAATAGGTTCGTTGAACGTTGCCCACATCGGCACGACGTCTCCGAACGTTTCGAACATGAATCCCGCATATTCCGTGAACCAGCTGACAATATCTCTGTTAAGGAAGCCTCCTCTGTATTCGAGCTCCTGCGGCAGATCCCAGTGGTACAGCGTGGCGTTCGGCATCAGTCCGAGCTTCAGCATCTCGTCAATGGCGCGTTTGTAAAAGTCTACGCCTTTCTGATTAACTCTGCCTGTTCCGTCCGGGAAGATCCTGGCCCACGAGAATGAAAAGCGGTGCGAATTGAATCCGAGCTCCCGCATCATTTTTAGCTGCTCCGGATATTTGTGATAATAATCGCACGCAAGATCCGGCGTCTGGCCGGAGAACGTTTTTCCGGGAATGCGAGAGAAGACATCCCATATCTCCGCGCCTTTTCCGTCCTCAAACGCAGCGCCTTCGATCTGGGCAGCTGAAGTGGCTATGCCCCATTTAAACCCTTCGGGAAAATCTTTTGCGGTGAGTTCTGCCATGGTCTGTCGCCTCTCTTTTTGCGGTATTGTACGGGCAGCCGGGCGTTTATTCCGTCACATCCTGCCCGCGGCCTTCTGCCGGAGCTTGTACAGTTCGTTCATGGCCTCGATCGGAGTCATTTCCTGTACGTTCATATTTTTCAGTGCTTCTATTATTTCGTCCTGCATGACGGTGTTTGCGGTGTATGCGATGAGGTCCGGGCTGCCGCCGTCGTATATGTCGTCAGCGGATGCTCTTCCTCTGCCTCGTTTCGAAGGCCTTGCGCTGCTTTTTCCGGGGCTTTCGCTCTCGAGTCTGTCTGAGAGTTCCTGCGCGCGGAGGGTCACCGTCTTCGGGATCCCGGCCAGTGCGGCGACACATACTCCGTAGCTGCCGTCTGCAGCGCCGCGCCTGATCTTACGCTTGAAAACGATATTGTCCCCCGTGCGGTCCGCGTCGGAGCAGTAGTTTTTAACGCCGTCCATGCGCGATTCGAGCTCGGTAAGCTCGTGATAGTGGGTGGCGAACATTGTCCGCGCGCCGACCGTATCGTGTATGTATTCGAGCACCGCCCATGCGATCGAAAGACCGTCGAACGTGCCGGTACCGCGCCCGATCTCGTCCAGGATCAGGAAACTTTTTCGCGTCGCGCCCTGTAATATGTTCGCGACCTCTGTCATTTCGACCATGAACGTGCTCCGGCCGGAAGCCAGATCGTCCGACGCGCCGACGCGCGTGAAGAGCTTATCCACGACCGATATCTTAGCGTACGAGGCCGGCACGAAACTGCCTGCCTGGCACATCAGCACGGTAAGAGCGGTCTGCCTCATATATGTCGATTTTCCAGCCATATTAGGACCGGTGATGACAAGCATGCGGTGGTCTCCGGAGTTTATCTCTACGTCGTTCGGTATGAAGTCTCCGGGAGGGAGCATTTTTTCGACAACGGGATGGCGGCTGTCTTTCAGTATTATCTCGCCTGCTTCACTGTCGCATATTTCGGGGCGGCAATAATTTTCGCGGTCGGCGACTTCCGCCAGCGAGCAGAGCGCGTCAACAGCGGCGAGTGCCCTTGCGGTTTCGGCCAGTCCGGAGACTTTTTCGCCCACGCGGTCGCGCACTTCCGAGAACAGCTGGTTTTCGAGCCTTACGACGCGTTCCTCCGCTCCCAGTATCGTGTCTTCCATGCGTTTGAGTTCTTCGGTGATGTACCGCTCCCCTCCCGTCAGCGTCTGCTTGCGCACGTACGAATCCGGGACCATATCCTTGAACGAATTCGAGACCTCGATATAGTAGCCGAAGACTTTGTTATATCCGACTTTAAGCGTCTTTATGCCTGTCTTTTCCTTTTCCTGCGCCTCGAGCTCGGCGAGCCAGTCTTTTCCGCTGACGGATGCGTCGCGCAGGCGGTCAACTTCCTCGCTGTATCCGCGGCGTATGAATCCTCCGTCTTTCATCAGCATCGGAGGTTCGTCGGCAATTGCTTTTTCGAGCAGTTCGCGAACGTCTTCCATCGGGTCGATATCCGCGTCGTACCTGCGGATCAGTTCAGAGTCCAGCCCGCTGAGCGTTTCTTTCAGAGCGGGGAGTTTTCCGAGCGATGATCTTAAGGACGAGAGGTCACGCGGCGAGGCCGTTCCGAGCGATACTTTTCCTACGAGCCTTTCTATGTCGTAAATGCCGTCGAGGAGTTCCATGAGCGTCTTGCGCGTCATGAACGCGTCTTTCAGTTCACCTACGCTGTCAAGTCTCTGTTCTATCGCGGCGGTGTCGATCAGGGGCTGTTCGATCCAGTGCCTTAGCGTGCGGCCGCCCATTGACGTCGCGGTATGGTCAAGCACCCACAGAAGGCTTCCGCGCTTTGTCCTGTCGCGCATGACTTCGGTGATCTCGAGGTTACGCCTTGACGACGCGTCCACCGACATATATTCTGTCACGGTGTACAGTCTGGGCGTCATTATGTTATCGAGGTTCGCTTTTTGCGTGCTTTCGAGGTAATCCATCAGCGCACTGTATGCGGACAGGCCCGGTTCGCAGCGGCGCAGTTCGGCTTCTTTAGGCCTTTCGGATGCTTTTAATGATCCGGTCTCTCGCATGAAGCGTTCGTATCCGCGCTGCGCCGAGAATGCTTCCTTATTCATCGTTCCGACATATGCGCGTGAGATCTCTTTGAGGTAGCCCTCGAGCCTCGCCCTGACGGGGATGTCTTCGTTGACAATAAATTCCGACGGCGAGAAGCGTGCGATCTCGTCGCACAGTCTGTTATACGTGCTTCCGACCGTGAGCGCCGTGACGTACATTTCGCCAGTGGATAGGTCTGCCGCGGCAATTCCGTATACGTCTTTGTATCCGTATACGCACATGATGTAGTTATTTGTTTTGCGGTCAAGCATCGTTTCGTCGGTGACTGTGCCCGGCGTGTATACCTTGATGATGTCGCGTTTTACGAGTCCTTTTGCGAGCGCGGGGTCTTCGATCTGTTCGCATACGGATACTTTGTAGCCTTTTGCGATCAGGCGGCTTATGTATGAAAGGCTGGCATGGTACGGGATACCGCACATCGGGGCGCGCTCCGCCATACCGCAGTCTTTTCCGGTGAGGACGAGTTCGAGTTCGCGCGATACTGTTTTAGCGTCGTCGAAGAACATTTCGTAGAAATCGCCCAGTCTGAAGAAAAGAATGCTGTCGGGGCAGCGTTCTTTCATTTCGAGATATTGCTTCATCATCGGAGTGGCGGGCAGGTCTCCGGCCGCGATGGAACCGGTGCCTTTTCCGGGCTTTTTAATGCCGCTTTCTCCGCTATTTATGCTTTTACCCATTTTTACCTTTTTTCCGTTTTGCGTCCGTTTTACTGGCAGCCTCCGCACGTCTGGCACGAACCGGTGCATCCGCCGCCGTCTTCAAGATAGTGCTGGATAATGTCGTTTACAGTGCTCATCATGTTTTCGAAGCCTTTTTTTGCGTCAAAATAGTTTTTAGTGACTTCGTATGAGTTCAGCTGCTGCTGTTTTGCCATAAGTGTATCGCGGATACGCTCGAGCTCTTCTTTCGCGAGGTCTTCGCGCGATCCTTCTACCATTTTTACCTGCAGGTCTTTGTATTCTTTGATAAGCGTCTGTGCTTTCGGGTCGATTATAAGCGCGGCTTCCGCTTCTTTCCAGGTCTGAAATTCGCCTGACAACGCGATCGCGGATCCCAGCAGCGACGCGGCTTCTACATAGTCCATATATGGTCAGCACCTTTCATAAATCGTTTGGTTTTGCGTCAATAAATCCGCCTTTTCCGGCGCTTTTTCTGACGTTTTGATTATACCACAAAGCCGCCTTTTTTGCAAGGCGGCAGGGGGCGGCCGGGGCGGCAAAAGGTGGAACGGGGGACAGAGAGGCGTTCCACTGCTTTTTTGCTCCAGGTTGCTTTTTAATGCGCAAAAAAAGCAGCCAGCAACAGTGGAACGCCTCTCTGTCCCCCGTTCCACTCATTTTTTCCGCTTCCAGCGGACCCACCAGAAAACAGATGGTACGATAAAAAGACCTGCGGCAAAGTAGAAAACGGCATTGACCGACTCTTTTTTTACATGTGTGCGAGAAGCGCCTCCGTATATATCCGCGATCGACTCCCACGGAGCGCCGTAATAATTGCCGCGCTCAGACCAGTTTCCAAGCTCGGCAGGAGAAGGTATTGCCACAGCGATACAATACGTCGCGATACCCATGAGCATAAGCTGGGTGTTGTGCCCGCGCTCGTGATCGAGAGAGACGATGCTTTCGCCCGGTGCGAGCAAAATCAGTGAAAAGGAGCCGGACCTGCCGATCTTCGGGCGGAAAACAGGAACGCCCTTATAAAACGTCACGACTTCAGAAGCGATCGCCTTCACTGCGTCCCTGTTAAACGGATTCCACTTTATCCGTTTCATGTCGCGCCTTACTCTCTTGCTCCGTATCGATGCGACGGCAACGCCTGTAAAGCAAAAAAGGCTGACAGATACCTGCAGCAAAGTGCCGCCTGCGGGTGTAAAGAGAATCAGCAGTAAAGCGGACAGCCACACCGGAAATCCGAACAGGATGAGCAGGAGTACAAAGGCAGCAGTAAAAAGCACCGCCGCGGCTATAGTTACCAGCGACGGAGCAGTGCGGGTGCTTCTTCTGATGCGGTTTTTATTTAATTCGTTTTCGAGTTTGCTGCTTCTTTTCAATTTAGCGATAGCTCCAGACCGCTCAGAATGCCCTTTAAAACGCCGTTCGGTCCGACGGTCATAATTTCCCGTCCGGACGCCGAAGCGGCCTCTGAGAGCCTCTCAAGGCCCTTTTCTGAGCATTCAGCGCTTACGGTCAGCGCGTCGGCGTTGAAACCGTGCTCTTCGAGCGGGATACGGCCCGTTTCGGAAAGATCTTTTCCGGTGGGGTCGGTAAGGAATGCCAGCGCAGCATAAGAGGCATTGGCCTCCTTGACCGCCAGCCGCTCGTCGCATATGACGAGCATGCCCGCGTTTCTGGCGTAGCTCACAAGCGCAGAAAAACTCACCGCCCCGCTGACACCGTACTGCATAAAATATATGCTCTCAAGGACAATTGCAGCGTAATTTCCGGCAGCGTCATCGATCAGTGCCCTTCCGTACGCGAAAACAGCGGCACCTGCGCTTTTGAATTTGTCCCGTACGTTAGCAGGCACGTCAACGACCGCCGCTCCCGGCACATACACCTTCCTCGTTCCGAGCGCCTCAGCCCTCTTCTCAAACCGCACTTTAAATGAGGTCAACACAAACATCTCCCCTCGGGCGACCTTCCTTCCGCGGGACGTAGCTTCAGCTGCGTCCCCGATCCCTTCCTTATCCATCGCGGGGCACAGCTTTAGCTCTGCCCCCGATCCCGCTTCAAATCCATCGCGGGCACAGCTTCAGCACAGCCCCCGATCCCTTCCTAATCCATCGCGGGACGTAGCTTCAGCTGCGTCCCCGATCCATTTTAAAACAGGAAATTAAACCTTCCGAACGGCGCACAGTCGCCATCGCGGTAGAAATTCATAACATCATTCAAAGCTATGTTGTCCACCCACTTAAACTCGAACTCAGGCTTGCCCGCGCCGTCAAGTCCCAGAACTTTACGGTCGATCTGAACCATCATCTTGTCGCCGCAGATGACGCTGTCCGCCTGACCGGCTTCCTGCCATTCGCCATCCTTCCAGGCGAACACTTTTCCGGAAGTAACCTTGAAATCGTACCCCTCCCAGCCGGTCGCCTTACTGCGATCCGCATCGATCAGCAGCGTCATATAGTTGATGCTGTGCTCGGTATCGGGAAGGATCTTGTCCGCGCACACGGCAAGGAAGCTGAGTTTGTCCGCATCCCACGCCACACGCGCGCCGATAATATTATTGCGGCCGGAGTAGTTTGTATACCGCGGAGCCACGCCGAGCGCCTCGAAATTCCGGATCGCCTGAGTGCCCTTGTGCGAAATATATTCGGGTTTCGCGCTGAGCATCGCGTCGAAATCACCCATCGCCACTGCCTTAGACGGCACGTTGCGGTCAATATGTTTAAGTCCTTTGTACCGGCGGATGTTCGCGCACAGCTGCAGGTAGTACGAATCGAGATATCCGTCGCAATCCGGTTCGATATCGCGCGAATGCTCACGGTCGTACTGGTCAACGAACGCGATCTGCGTGCTTCCCTCTTCCAGTACCCACGGCTTTCCGGGGAACTTGCCCATGATCCACTCGTTCCAGCCCGTCACGAACACGTAATCCGGATCGATCTTGAGAGCATTTTCCCACTGCTCCTGAACATTGTAGCCGTATTTGTACGAATCCTTCGTCAGTTTCGAATGACCGTCCTTGTCCGTGTAACTGCGTCCGAACGTATCTTTCGCGTTGAAATGCGTGCAGATCCGCTCGGCGTTGCAGTTCTGCGCCACACCGACCGTGCACATCTCGAACGTGCCGTCATCCTTCTTAACGTAACCGTTCTGCGGCGCTTTTTCGAGCCAGCCCCACTGATCGTTGCGTTTCGGGCCTCCGCCGTAAAGCGGCTGACCGGGACGGAACGTGAAGAAATTGCGTATCTCGTCAAGTACTTTTGTATCGTATTCCGAGATGCCTTTTTCGGGTATCGATTCGGGGTATGCCATGACCAGCGGCTTTCCGTTCCACATAAACCAGAGGTCGCGGAACTTTCCGGGCTTGTACAGATCCTGATAAACGCCTCTTAACATACGCAGCGTGTTTTCGCTCGGACCGAACTGCATCATAAACGCAACCTGCGGGGTATGGATACCGTCGCGGCGGGCCTTATCCAGTTCGGTGAGGAGCGGCATGAAAGCGTCGCGCCACACGAGCGAACCGTTCGTGGTATCGAATACGAGGACGTCAACGCCCGCGTCGGCAAAGTATTGTGCGTGTTTGCGGATGACGTACGGGTCGTCGTTGCGGTAGAATCCGTAAAACGGCTTGTTCCAGTGGACAATATCGTGTTTCGTCCATGCCGGGTGGTTCATATCGTATTCCGCTTCGGGGTATTTGGACAGGATCTCCGTCAGATTTCGCGGCGTGCCTCCGTTTCCGTTGCCGTTACGCCACGTCCAGTAGAAGATGCCCACAATCTTGTCGCGCGGCGCCGGTGCTTCCGAAGCGTCAGGCAGAGAGCGGCCGAGCATGTCGGTGGCAACGAGCAGGTCGTTGTTCGTTTCGCGGAAGTTTCGCTCCGGTATCGGCGGTATGTTTACGCTGTCGTACGGGCTGTCCGCGGTCAATTCCACCGTGTCGATATATGCGTTTCCTATATCTTCCGTCCTGATGGCAATGTCGCGGATGCCTTTACCCACTTCCGGCACTTCCGCCCACGCCTCTTCCAGTTCGTGGTAATATGCTGTGCCGTTCAGCACAAATTTTGAAACGGGCTCGCCGTCAACAATAAATGTTAGCTCGAACGTGCCTCCGTGGAATGTTTTGTATACGAGTCTGATACCGCGCACGGCTGTTTCGAGGCGGACGCCTTTAAAGCATATGGTATTATTGTTCCTGTCGGCGTGCCATCTGCAGTTTAGTTTCATATTCAGTTCCTCCGTTCTCTCTCCGCGGCTCCCGCCTGCGGCCTTCTTTTCGGTGCCTCGAGTATAACATACCGGCAAATATAAATCAAGTGTGGAACGGGGTACAGAGAGCGGTTTCAGGC
>JAGADO010000020.1 GCA_017613535.1 Clostridia bacterium
GCCCGTACAGGGCCCGTTAAAGGGAACCTGGGCAAATATATCCGGCATCAATGGTACATGATTTGCCAACGAATACTTGACACAGTCAACGGACAGTAGCGCTCTTTCAAAAATACTACAATTGTGTTAAAATAAAAGCAGAAAAAAGAAACGAATCTGATCCGTCAGGAGGAATTAAATTTGAATACTGTTTTAACTGATCTGGTTATAGAAGATGCCGCGGCGCTTTTCGGGCAGAATGACGAAAATCTTTCTGTCATTTCCGATGCGTTCGGTGTAACTGTCAGCCTGAATGCGGACGGGAACGTACGCCTGGCCACGGACGGATACGACAGAGATGATGAAGAAAAACTGAGAAATGCGGAGGCGGTCATCAGGCGTCTGGTCAAGCTCTCCGCGGATAATGAGAATATTAACAAGAGGCTGACCGCGTACCTCTGCGATCTGGTTACGGAAAACGGCGTTCAGTCGGTGAATCAGTACAGTACGGACGGGATATGCGTTACGGCGAAGGGCAGGCCGATCAAGGCCAAGACGATCGGCCAGACGGAATACGTTGAATCGATAAGGACAAAGTCGGTTACGTTCGGAATCGGTCCGGCAGGTACGGGTAAAACGTACCTCGCGGTGGCAATGGCTGTTTCGGCTTTTCGCAAAAACGAAGTGTCGCGGATCATATTGACGAGACCTGCGGTAGAGGCGGGCGAGAAACTCGGCTTCCTTCCAGGAGATCTGCAGAGCAAAGTTGACCCTTACCTGAGGCCGCTGTATGACGCGCTTTATGACATAATGGGTATCGATGCATATCAGAAAAACTTCGAGCGCGGCGCTATCGAGATCGCACCTCTTGCATACATGAGAGGCAGGACGCTCGATAACTCGTTCATTATTCTTGACGAAGCGCAGAACACGACGCCGGAACAGCTAAAAATGTTCCTTACGCGTATCGGTCAATATTCCAAGGCTGTCGTTACAGGCGATATCACTCAGATCGACCTTCCGCGCGAGAAAATTTCGGCGCTTCCTGGCGCGCAGAAGATACTCGGAGATATCGATGAGGTCGGTTTCGTGACGCTCACAGGCAGGGACGTCGTGCGCTGTCAGCTGGTGCAGAAAATTATTAAAGCGTATGAAAAATACGAAAAGAAAGACAGGTAACGCAGATGAAGCATAGCTGCAGATTTGCTTTCGAGAGGCGAGGACTTTTCAGCGCGGCAATGAAGAAGGATATTCTTTCGGCGGTCGCTGACGTTTTCAGGGAAGCGTGTTCTACCGAATACGGAAATATTGAGGAAGCGTGCGGAGAGATCGGCTCGAGGGGCATTGAGATCTGCGTCACGTTCACCGACGATGCGGGTATCAGAAATTACAACCGCGAGCACAGGGGAATCGACAGACCGACCGACGTGCTTTCATTCCCGGCATTGCCGTTCGAGCGCGGAAAAGGTTCGGTTGGTCAATTTGACATCGACCCTGATTCGGGACTCGTCTTTGCCGGTGATATCGTCATCTCCGTCGAACGGGCAACTTCTCAGGCTGAAGCGTACGGGCACGGACTGAAAAGAGAAATTGCATTCCTCGCCATGCACTCGTGCCTGCATCTTTTTGGATACGATCACGTTGATAAAGAGGGCGAAAAGGAAATGGAGCGCCTGCAGGAGGCAGTGCTTCAGAAACTCGGGATCACAAGGAATATTTAATACTTGACCGATCGGCCGTTCGCTGTGCCGATCATCTGGAGGAAACATGGAACACAAGACCGGTTTTGTAACAGTTGTAGGAAGGCCAAACGTAGGAAAGTCAACGCTTATCAATGCGCTTCTGGGCGAAAAGATCGCTATAACTTCTCCAAGGCCGCAGACGACGCGTACGAATATGCGCGCTATTCTAAGCACGGACGATTACCAGATCATATTTATCGATACGCCCGGTATCTGCGCTCCTAAAAACAAGCTTGGTGAAATGATGGCTGATGCGGCGAAAAAAACGCTCTCAGGTGTTGATGCGGTCATCTACGTGTGCGACGCCACTGACAGAACTTTTTTAAGTGCCGACAGGAAAATAACCGAGCTGATAAGACAGGCCGGTAAGCCGTCGATTGCTCTTATCAATAAAATTGACGCCGTGGCTAAAGAAGTCCTTCTGGAACGTATCGCGACGCTCGCCGGAGAGTACGATTTCAAGGAGATAATTCCGATATCAGCGCTCGAAAACGACGGACTCGATATCGTTGTCGACGCTGTAGTGAAGCTTCTGCCGGAAGGGCCCGAGCTGTACGATAAAGATTATATCACGGATACTTCGGTGAGAGATATTGCCGCTGATATCATCCGCGAAAAAATTCTTCTGTTTACGAAAGACGAAGTGCCTCACGGCACAGGCGTAGAGATAGTGCAGTTTATAGAAGGAGAAAACGGTGCTCCTACGCACATAGACGCGAATATATTCTGTGAAAAAGAGAGCCATAAATCTATCATTCTAGGAAAAGACGGGGCAATGATAGGTAAGATTGGAAAGCGCGCCAGGGAAGATATACAGAAACTGACAGGGGGCCGCGTTAACCTCAACCTGTTCGTAAAAGTGCGTGAAAACTGGAGAAACAATGGCGGTTTCCTGCGCGATCAGGGATTCGGCGCGGATTGACCGGAGGACAATGCTTTAATGGCTGATGACCGCTATTTTTCCGTAAACGGCATAGTGCTGAAATACAGCGATTATTCCGAATCGAGCCGAATCCTGACGATCTTTTCGGCTGAATTCGGGCTGATCAAAGCGGTGGCAAAATCGGCCAAACGCAAAGGAAGCAAGCTTCTTGCGATCTCACAGCCCTTCGCGTTCTGCAGATATCAGCTCTGCCGCGGAAAGAACGACCTGCACACGGTAACAGGCGGGGAACTCATCGAAAATTTCTACGCTGTCACCGAAGATATTGACCGGTTCACTGCTGCGGGAGAAATAACGTCAGATCTGATGGCAAACATTGTCCGCGACGAACCTGAGCCTGAGGTTCTCAGACTGTACCTGAATACGCTGTTTGCGCTGTGCTATACTAAAAAAGACCCGGGGCTGATCAAGGCTGTCTTCACGGTCAGGCTGCGGTCGGAGCTTGGATTTCTTCCGACGGCGGAAGCAATCAGATCAAGGTACCTGCCTGGAAGCGATGACGTTGTGCTGGAACTTACAGAACACATTGTCGGCTGCGACCTTAAAAAACTATACGGATTCGATATTTCAGACGGCCTTAAAAATACCGTCGAAGAACTTGCCGGAAAGATAACGGCGGAGGAGAGATAATGTACTTTATTGTTGTTTGCGACAGTTTCGGAATAGGTGCGGATACGGATGCCGCTCAGTACGGCGACGCGGGATCAAATACCGCGCTTAGTGCTTCAAACGGAGTTAACGGAGCAAAGTGGCGCTTCCTCGAGAGGCTCGGCTTTGGCAATGCGTTTAAACTGACGACCGGCGGAGAGCTGCCGTCTGCGCTTCCCGTAAAGTATCCTTTGGCGAGGTACGGGGCAATGCATAAGAAGTCTCCCGGGAAAGACACTCAGACAGGTCACTGGGAGATTGCAGGCATGACCGTAAACATACATCTGGTCCAGATGCCTCCCGAGTATCCTTCGTTCGATAAAAGCGTCATGGAGATGCTGAAAGAGGAAACCGGATACGAATTTCTCGGAAATTACGCCGCTTCCGGCACAGTCATCATCGAAGATCTCGGCGAGGAACATATAAAGACCGGTAAGCCTATATTATATACGTCAGCGGATTCGGTGATGCAGATCGCCGCGCATACAGACGTGATTCCGCTTGAGGAGCTTTACAGGATCTGCCTGGGAGCCAGAAAAGTTTGTGATAAAGCGGGGATAGGAAGAGTTATTGCCCGCCCGTTCACCGACGCCCCCGAAGGATCGGGAAGCAGATTTAAAAGAACGCTCGACCGCAGAGACTTCGGAATTGCCCTGCCCGGAGAATCGTATTTCACGACTGAATTCCCGGAACTCGGCCTTACTGGCGTCGCTGTCGGAAAGATCGGGGACATTTTCAACGAAACAGGATTCGCATATTCGTATCACGACAAGGGAAACGATCAGTGCCTTGATCGTATGACTAAGATCGTTACGAGGTCAATGCCCGAGATCCCCGAGCGCAGCGTCGTTTTCATCAATCTTGTCGATACCGACACTAACTACGGCCACAGGCGCGACCCCGCAGGATACGGCAGGGAGATCATGCGAATCTCGAGATACCTTGAAGGTTTCTGCGGCCTTATGAAGAAAGACGACGTGCTTTATTTTACGGCTGACCACGGCTGCGATCCGTGCTTTACAGGTACCGACCACACGAGAGAATACGTTCCGGTACTCGCATTTTCAAAATCGGAACAGAACGAAGACAGACCGCGCGATCAGAAGGACGCTGCGGGACAATGCTTCGGTATCAGCGAGGGTTTCGACTGGTGCGTGAAAGACATAGTTAGACTTGAGAAAGAGAGGCTGGCAAATGGTTGAGTATAATCCGACTAAAGTTTCAAAAATGAAGAAAAACGACAATGTCTGCGGCTATTTCTATCTGAAGACGTCGGATCTTCGGGTCTCGAATCAGAACAGTCGATACCTCGATCTGACGTTCTGCGATAACTCCGGCGAGATCAACGCAAAGATGTGGAACGCAGATGACGGTGACGAGATACTTTTCCGCGCAGGAACGATCGTGTACTCGGAATGCCTTGTCAGAGAGTTCCAGGGGACGCTCCAGCTAAGGGTCGATAAAATAAGAAGAACGACAGAGTCAGAGGACATCGACATCAGCCGCCTCGTTCCCTCCGCACCGGAAAAACCGGAAGAAATGATCGCGTATATTGACCGCATCGCGGAATCGATAACAGACGCAGATTATAAAAAACTTGTCGTATTTCTCGTCGATAAATACAGAAAAGAACTGCTTGTTTATCCGGCTGCGAAGACGTTTCACCATGCGATCCGGTCCGGGCTCCTTTATCACACTTATACGATGCTCAAGGGAGCCAGACATTATAAGGAGCTATATCCCGAACTTAACGGCGACCTGCTTTTCACCGGCGTGATACTGCACGATATAGGCAAGATGCGTGAAATGGATCTTATGGATTGCGGGCTCGTATCGGACTACATCACAGAGGGGAATCTGCTCGGACATATCACGCTCGGCATTTGTATAGTAGATTCAGCGGCGATAACGCTAGGGATCCCTCATGAAAAAGCAGTGCTGATCGAACATATGATATTATCGCACCATTATGAGCCTGAATACGGAAGCCCCAAAAAGCCTGCATTCCCGGAAGCAGAGGTGCTTCACTACCTCGATATAGTTGACTCACGTTTGTACGATATGGGTTCTGCACTGGCGTCAACAAAGCCGGGAGAGTTCAGCGAGAAGATCAATTCACTGGAAAAACGCACCGTGCTAAGGATTGAACAATAACATCATTCGGGGGCCGCAATGCTTCACATCATCACCGGAAGGGCAAAATCAGGTAAAAGCTATTACTGTTCCGTGAAGTTTTCGGAAGCGGCGCGTGATCCGGCATCACCTTCATACTTTATTGTACCCGAACAATACGCGATGGAAGCGGAGAAACGTATCTTTTCGCTCGATTCGATGCGCTCGGGCGTGCTCCTTAATTCCGAAGTACTGTCGTTTAAGCGGCTTGTCCACCGCATACTCGGAAAGCTCGGAGGAGGTTCCGGCGAGCTGCTTCCGGCGTACGGCAGGGCAATGCTGCTCTCGTCTGTTTTGTCCGGGATGTCCCACGAAAAAGCACTCGGATACTATACAGGTATCGCCGAAAAACCGGCGGAAATATTGACGCTGCTCAAATTCTTCGACGAACTCGAGCTTTACAATTCGGACAGCAGCCTGCTTCTTGAGCGGCTTTCATCTGCGGCTGACATCGCAAACGGTACGCAAAAGGTCAAATACAACGATCTTTTAAACATTTTTATCCGTTTTTCGGACAAGGTCAATCAAACTTATCTTTCCGGTACGAAGGCTTGGGACGTGGCGTCGTCACTCTCCGAAAAGAGCGGCTTTTTCAGTGGCGCGTCAATATGGATCGATGAGTTTACCGGTTTTACCGATGCCGAACTCAGAATGATCTCGTGCATGCTTGAGCAGAAGGCGAATGTGACCGTGACGCTCTGCACGTCGCGGCTGGGCGAACCTGTGTTTTACGCGATCGATAAAACACTCGACAGACTGAAACAGATCGCCGTTGACGCCTCGGCAGGAGTAAAAGTTTCGGATATCTCTGAATTAACGGCGTACGATCCGTCGCGCGATCATAAACTGCTGAGATCACTCGAACGAACATATACTTCACTAAAACCGGCCCCGGTCGATCAGAGCATTTTCAATAATTCCGAACTTGAAGCCGTATCGCTCCATTCGTCGCCTGATCTTTACAGCGAAGTAACCGATGCCGCGAAAAAGATAGCCGTGCTTGCAGAAGCAGGATACGCGTATTCAGACATTGCCGTTGCAGTCCGTAACATAAACGATTATAACGCATATATAGGCCCCGTATTCGAAAAATACAAAATACCGTTTTATATCGACGACGTAAGAGCAATCAGCCCGAACCCGGCCGTGATCACGATCGTTTCGCTGCTCGATCTGTACATTTACGGAATGCGCCGTCCGGAGGTAATAAGGCTGCTAAAGAACGGATTTATCGTTGGCAGCCGCGACAGGCAGGATGAACTCGAAAACTATATTTTATCGCATAATATGCGTTATGCGTCGCGTTACATGACGTCTGATGTCATAGAACTCAGAGAACTTTACGGTCTCTACGCTTCGATAAAGTATGAATTCTCTGACGCGAAAGATCCCGGAGCTGCAGCAGACGGTTTTATAAAACTTCTTAAAGAGCTTAATATAGACGAAAAAGCGCTCGCAATCAGCGAAGAACTGGAAGCCTGCGGAAAATACGATGCGGCCGACGAGTTTCGAAGGATCTGGAACATCATACTTGACGTGCTCGATCTGTCAAGAAAGTTTTTAGGCTTCGAACAGCCTTGTGAAGGTGTTCCCGCGGCAATGATGCTAAAGAAGTTTATAGAGATCGGTTTTGCCGGCCTCAAGATCGGTTTCATCCCGCAGGAGCAGAATGCCGTCAGGATCGCCGGAATAGGCAGGTCAAGGATCGGGAGTCCCGCTGTTACGCTTCTTCTCGGCGTGAATGAGGGCGTTATGCCTGCCGAAGTTTCAGATACCGGTATTCTGCGCGACATTGAGCGCGATGAGCTTGAAAGCATCGGAATAGGGCTTGCCGACAGCAGTCTGAGCAGGGCGTACAAGGAATTGTTTATGATCTATTCGGCGCTGTTTTCTCCATCGGACAGGCTTTACGTTTCTTATGCTTTAAAGAACGGCAAGGGCGATGAGCTTCTGCCTTCTGCGCGTATCATCAACAAACTTAAAGCGGCGCTTCCTTGGCTCGATACGGATCAAAGCCCGGAAGTTGATGAAGCGGTAAACGATCCTGAAACAGAAAGCGCACAGCCTGAGTTCGACGTAAGCCCGGAATTGTCGCGCGCTCTTTTGCTTCGGGGCGAAGAGCCTGTCATGAGCATATCGCAGATAGAATCGTATAACCGTTGCCCGCTGTCGTATCTGCTTGACCGCGGCCTCAAACTCAGAGAGAGAGATGAAGGAGAATTCAAAGCGGCAGATCTCGGAAGCATCATGCACGCCGTTGTCGAGAAGGGCGGAATGGATCTCGCCGGAGCTGGCTGCCGCACGATGTCTGAAGAGGAGATCGGCAGGTACGCCGCCAGCCTTTCGGAAAAGTATTTTTACGAGACTGTCAGGGAGTTCTATCCTGAATTCGACGTCGTATACACGCCTAAAAACAAGCTCATAATGAGCAGACTGAAAGAATTCTGCGCCGTTGTCCTTAACGCCGTCGGAAGGCAGTATAAGAAGAGTTCTTTCTCGACGCTGGCGTTCGAATGCGAATTCGGAGGAGGAGGGATATTGCCGCCTGTAAAGGTTAAAAAGATCGATGATCCGACGAAAAACATTTATGTTTGCGGCAGGATCGACAGGCTCGATGCATTCTCCGACGGAAGCAGGATATATATCAGCGTCGTTGACTACAAATCATCCGCTAAAAAGATCTCGGAGCACGATATTTCGGAAGGGCTGATGATACAGCTCATAACATATATGAAGGCGGCAACGGAGAGCCGTGAGGGCAGGGACAAGCTCTCAGATCTCGCGGGGAGCGCAGGGCTTGATACAGTGCCCGGGGCCGGGCTGTATTTCGTGTTCGGCGACGGTATCAACGCGGTTAATGACAGGACGAAGATCCCGGCCGAGGCTGATGCGGGTGTAAATAAATCTTTCAGGATGAGCGGTATCGTTATAGGCGATGACAGCATCGCGGAGAACCTCGGCGGCAGCGATGCTGACGGAGTTATCTCGATCCCGAGGGAGGGGCCGCTTCCGGAAGAGAAATTCACCGAATACTCAGGCATGGTCGACAATGCCGTTGCTGTTACCGCGAATAAGATCTGCAAGGGTATTTTCGGACCGGTCCCGAAAGTCAGATCGTTATGCAAGATCGCATGCGAGTATTGTCCGTTCATGTCCGTGTGCTGCGCCGAGATCTCATGACAAAGATAGTGATAAATTATTAGGATTTTTAATATTTTGATTGTTTTTCACACTTTAATGTGTTAAAATACGCACAAGGCAAATTCCGTACTGTGTTAAATAGCCGCGATTTTGTCCTGTTTTATTTTTAAGGAGATTGACCATGAACACAAGCAGGGACGTCGTAGAAGCAGCGATACGGGTCGCTCTGACGAAGGACCGTGACGAAGAAAAACAGCTTTGCGCCCGGTTCCGCACCGAAGAGATACTTGCTGCAGGCGTAGATTTTGGCGGTGAATTCATTACTTCTATTACAAAGATCATTGAGCGTGCTATCGTGGCCGCTAAAAGAGAGGGCCTCATAGGTGAATCTCATACCGAAGAGGGTGCTGTTGCGGGAGCGGCGAGAGAGGCAGTTTCTCAGATAATCAATAAAGCTATAGGCCTTAATGTAGGCGGAAAGATCGGCATCGCACGCAGCGGCTCGCACGTAAGCGTATGCCTGTTCTTCGGAATCGGAATGCTCCATCTTAACGAGATGTCTATCGGCCTTGGCCACCGTGTGATCTGATGAGTCCGTTGATTTTGAAAAGGGGAAAAGATATGAATTTTATTAACGGCAGCAAAGCCGTACACTGCAGCATTGCCCTGGACGGACCTTCCGGCGCGGGAAAAAGCACTATCGCGAAGGCGATCGCTAAAGATATGAACTACCTCTATCTTGACACTGGCGCGATGTACAGGGCGTTCGGGCTTTATGCTATAAGGAACGGTATCGATTTTTCAGGCAGCTGGAACGATAAGGGGAACGAAAAGGCGCTGATTGCGCTGCTTGATTCGTTCGATCTCGACGTTAATTATGTTGACGGTTTACAGCGCGTGTACGTGTGCGGTGAAGATTATACCGATTATATCAGGACGAACGAAGTCTCAAAAGCGGCATCTGCCGTTGCCGTTATTTCGGCGGTAAGGCTGAAAATGGTCGAACTTCAGCGTAAGATCGCGGCGGGTATAAACGTTGTAATGGACGGAAGAGATATCGGCACATACGTTCTGCCTAACGCTACTGTTAAAATATTCGTCACAGCTTCGCCGATCGCACGTGCAAAGCGCCGTTATAAGGAACTGCTTGATAAAGGCGATAATTCTCATACGTTTGAGCAGGTGTATAACGATATGATCGAACGCGATAAAAATGATTCCACACGTTCTTTTGCTCCTCTCACAAGGGCCGATGACGCGACGCTTCTTGACACAACTGATCTTAACCTCGAAGAATCGATAGAAGCGGTACGGTCTATAATCCTTTCGAGGCTCGGCCTGAAATAGATTCATAATTGTCCGCGAGGTGGCTTGAAAAATGCGTTTTCTCCGTTTCGTATGCAGAATTATTTTTAAGATCTTTATCCCGGTAACGGTGCTTAACCGCGACCTTATGCCTTCTGAAGGCGCGTGCATCGTCGCTCCGAATCATGAGACGATGATGGATATGTTCATGATCGGATATAAGATAAAAAGAAAAGTATGCTGGATGGCGAAAAAGGAACTTTTTAAATTCAAACCTTTCGGCTGGATACTAAAAAAATGCGGCGCGTACCCCGTAAAAAGAGACAATCACGACGTGGGCGGTGCGAATCATACGATTAATCTTTTAAAAGAGGGAAACGCAGTCGGTATTTTCCCGCAGGGCACGAGGTCAAAGGGCCGCGGACTTGCGCTTACTCCCAAGCCCGGTTTTATCAGGCTGGCTGCAGATACAGATGCCAAAATCGTTCCTGTGGCGATCTGGGGAAAGATACGTATATTCGGCCGGGTTTATGTTAAATTCGGAAAACCTGTCGATCCTTCGGATCTGCTCGTCGGCAGCCCTGCTTCGGATAAAGAGGCTGTTGCTTCCGCGGCAGAGCAATATATGAAAGATATTTATGCTATGATGGAGGTGACCGATGAGGATCGTAAAGGCTGAAACAGCCGGATTCTGCTTCGGTGTTGCCCATGGCGTAAAACTTGCTGCCGATGCTCTTAAATCTGCGAAAGAGAGCGGCAGGACTGTTTTTTCGTACGGAAATCTTATTCACAACAAATCTGTTATCAAAAGGCTGGAAGAACAGGGGCTTATTGTCATTGACGACATCGAAGAGCTCGAGAATGCGATACGCGCCGACAATAACCCGGGCGTTCCTTGTGTGATCATCCGCGCTCACGGAGCAGGGCCGGAAGTGTACGAACGTCTCTCTTCAGCCGGATGCGAGATCATTGACGCAACATGTCCTTTTGTTGAAAAAATACATAGGATCGCACGAAACCAATCCGAAAACGGGAGCGAGATAATAGTTATCGGAAATCCTTCACATCCAGAAGTTATCGGTACATGCGGATGGTGCACAAAAAAACCGTTCGTATCGGACGATATTGACAAAGTTTATTCTTATGTTTCATACATTTTTGCGCAAAGTCCGTCGATTTCAGTGTCTGTTATCGAGCAAACAACATATTCTGAAATAAAATTTAAAAAAATTGCCCAAAAAATTAAAAAAGTCTTTGACAAAGTTGAAATTTTTGATACAATATGCAGTGCGACCTTTCGGAGGCAGCAGGAAACGGCCAGAATCGCGTCTGAAGCTGACTTCATGGTTATCATAGGTGACCGCGGCAGTTCAAATACCGGGAAGCTGTATGACATAAGCAGGGAGATATGCGAGAACACGGTATGGGTCGAAAATGCCGGCGAACTTCCGATCAGCAGGTTGCATAACATTTCTTTTGCTGGGGTGACAGCCGGAGCATCGACGCCCGACTGGATCATCGAGGAGGTAATTAGTAGCATGAGTGAAATCGAGAAAGTTGAAGGCGTAGTTGAAAACTTCGTCGAAAAGGCAGAAGCAGCGGTTAATGAAGCAACAGCCGCTGTTGAAGAGAAGGTTCAGCAGGTCGAGGAGAAAGTCCAGGATGCTGAAAAGGCGATCGAAGAGACAGTCGTTGAGAAGGCTGAAGAAGCCGTCGAGGCAGTCGAAGCGGTCGAGGAAAAGGTTGAGGAAAAGGTCGAGGAAGCCGCTGAAAAAACTGAAGAAGTCATCGAAGAGGCCGCTGAAGCCGTACACGAAGAGGCTGATCAGGACGAGAGTTTTGCTTCTCTCCTTGAAGACTCTCTGAGTGCCGTAAAGAACGGAGACGTTGTCACCGGTCGTATCAATAAGATCGATGATAAGGGCGTTTACGTTGACTTCGGCTTCAAGTACGAAGGCTTTATCGCTATCGACGAATTCGCAGCAGTTCCCGGACATGACGTTCCGGAGCTGAAGATCGGCGACGAAGTTAAAGCTCAGGTCGTTAAGGTTAATGATAAGGATTGCGAGACGATCCTTTCGAAGAGACGCCTTGATAATAAGAAGAATATGGAACTTCTTGAGCAGTCCTTCGCTGATAAGACCCCTGTGACGGTTAAAGTTACCGAAGCAGTTAAGGGCGGCGTTGTTGCGTTCCTTGGTTCCATCCGTATCTTCATTCCCGCATCGCAGCTTGCTGAGCGTTTTGTAAGCGATATCAGCCAGTTCGTCGGAAAGAGCATGGACGTTGTCATCATCGCTTTTGAGAAGGGCCCGAAGGGACGTAATAAGATCCTCGGTTCCAGAAAGCAGCTCCTGCTTGCTGAGAGAGCGAAACTTGACGAGACGTTCTGGTCCGACATGTACGTCGGTAAAGTCTGCACCGGTAAAGTCAAGAGCCTGACTCCGTTCGGAGCGTTCGTTGACCTTGGCGGTTATGACGGACTTATCCATCTGACCGAACTCTCCTGGGAGAAGATCCATCATCCGTCTGAAGTTGTCAGCGTGGGTGACGAGGTCGAGGTCAGAGTGCTAGAGTGCGATCCCGAGAAGAAGCGCATCTCTCTGGGCTACAGAAAGCCCGAGGACGATCCGTGGGCAGATGCCGAAGATCTTTATCAGGTCGGCGATATTCTGGAAGTCACAGTCGTTCGTTTCGTAAGCTTCGGCGTGTTTGTAAACATCGCTACCGGAGTTGACGGACTTGTTCACATCTCCCAGATCTCCAATCAGCGCATTACAAAGGCTGAGGATTGCCTCAAGATCGGCCAGAAAGTTATGGCTAAGATCATCGAGACCAATATTCCCGAGAAGAAGATCAACCTTTCCATCCGCGAAGTTCAGGCATACGATCCCGAGCCGAAGCCGGAGGAACTGGACGAGAACGGAAATCCTGTAGTCCGCGAGAAGAAAGAGCGCAGACGCAAGGATAATAAGGCTCCCAAGGGCGAGAGAAAAGGCAGAAAGTCGGACGATGACGAGATCCACGGCGACGCTGCTCCCGCTACGATGGGAACTTCTATTGGCGATATTCTTGCTTCCAAACTCGGCGGAAGCGCAATGGAAGCTCTTTCCGTTGACGCTGATAAAGCTGAGGAAGCTGTGACCGAAGCTGCAGAAGCAGTTGAAACGGTCGTGGAGAACACCGTCGAATAATATGGCAGAACGGCCTGGATCCCGGGCGGTTGCTTGTCCGGATATTCGGGACGGTCAGCTGTGCAATGAATAATGTTGAATTAGGCTTTGACTGAATTTCACTTATGTTTTTGCAGATAAAGAAGTCTGCGGATCTTATTCCGCAGGCTTTTTTTCTATTGTTACGGCGTAAATTTGAGGTTGACAACGGACCGGGATTATTATAAATTATCATTCAGATGTTAGTCGTATCCGCGCATGTGACGCGTGCCTGCTGCGGATCAGCGAGATAATAAAACTGAAACGGAGAAAATAGTTATGGACAATAAAAAGTGGTTTTCCCGGGCCGGTTTCGGTATGATGATCCACTGGGGCCTTTATTCGCTTTTAGGTGGCGAGTGGAAGGGCAAAAGGATGAGCGAGATAGGCGAGTGGGCGCAGCAGTTCTTCCGCATACCGATGGCAGAATACGTTAAATTGACCGCCGCTTTCAACCCTGTTTATTTTGACGCAGAAGAGTGGGTAAGCCTTGCTGCACGCGCCGGAATGAAATACCTCGTCTTTACTTCGAAGCATCACGACGGTTTTGCCATGTACCACTCGAAAGTCTGTTCGTACAATGTTTTCGACGCGACGCCGTTTAAGCGAGACCCGGTAGAGGAACTTACGTACGCGTGCAGGAAGTACGGTCTGAAGCTCGGTCTGTATTATTCGCAGGATCTCGACTGGGCCCATCCGCACGGCGGAGGATACACTCTCGGAAAAGTGTGGTGCGGAGACCGTGCATACCTTACGAATAACTGGGATTATCCTGACGATAAAGCGAAGGACTATTCTATATGCTTTAAAGAAAAGATCGTGCCGCAGGTGAAAGAAATATTGACCGGATACGGCGATCTGTGCCTTATATGGTTTGATGTTCCCGTGACACTCAAAACGGAGCAGACGGATGAATTGTATAAGATGGTTAAGTTCTATCAGCCTGACTGCCTTGTTAATTCGCGTATCGGCAACGGTTACGGCGATTACGAATCGGCGGATGACAATTATATTCCTTCGAACGATGCTCCGGGTATGCTGCGTGAATCGCCCTGCACGATAAACGATACGTGGGGGTACAAGTCGTTCGACAATAACTGGAAATCCGCGGATCAGATCCTTGAACTGAAATCGAGGCTGAACGGCAAGAACATCAACTATCTGCTCAACGTCGGACCGGACGCACTCGGCAGGATCCCCGGACCGTCCGCTGATGTCCTCGAAGAAGTCGGAAGAAGGCTCGGCGTGGCTCAGGGCAATTAAAAATAAAAAACTCCTTGACATAACAGCAGAATCAATGTAAAATGCACAACGTTCCTTAAACGGAACGCACGGTGGTTGTAGCTCAGTTGGTTAGAGTACCAGGTTGTGGCCCTGGGGGTCATGGGTTCGAATCCCATCAATCACCTCTTTTTGGATCGCCTTCGAGGCGTTTTTTTATTATCATAAAAGACCTCGGCGATCATTAAACGGGAGCGATCGGTATGCCAGAAGCTGAAACATTGATCAGTGTAAATAATATATCGGAAAGCAAGAAAATATCGGATAAAGCCGCTAAGCGCGAGAAGACGATAGTCCGGACTTCTTTGGTCGGTATTGGCGCAAACGTGTTCCTGGCTGCGTTCAAACTGTTTGTCGGACTCATTTCGGGATCTATCGCTGTAATGCTCGACGCGGTCAATAACTTTACCGATGCTTTGTCGTCCGTCGTTACTATCATAGGCACGAAATTTGCCAACAGAAAGCCCGATAAAAAGCATCCTATGGGTCACGGCAGGGCAGAGTACCTCAGTACCCTTATAATCGCCGCAATCGTGCTTTACGCGGGTATTACAGCGCTTGTAGAATCGATACGCAAGATCATCCGCCCCGAAGCCGCAGACTACTCTACGGTAGCGCTCATAATCATTGCCGTCGCAGTTGCGGTTAAGATATTCCTTGGCCTTTACGTTGGTAAGAAAGGAAAAGAGACCGATTCGGATTCTCTTAAAGCTTCCGGAAAGGACGCGCTATTTGACGCCGTGCTTTCAGCTTCGGTACTGGCTTCAGCCCTCATTTTTGTTTTGTTCGGCCTTTCTCTCGAGTGCTACGTTGCATTGATCATATCGCTCTTCATTATTAAGTCCGGTATTGAGATGCTTCTTGAAACTCTGAACAAGATCCTCGGTGAGCGTGCTGATTCGGAGCTTACCGATAAGATCAAGTCAGTCCTCAGGTCTATTCCGGAAGTGAGAGGCGCGTATGACCTTGTAATCCACAGCTACGGCCCTGAAATGCTGCTTGCTTCGGTTCACCTTGAGGTTCCGGACAGCATGACCGCGACGCAGATAGATACGCTTTCGAGGCGCGCACAGCTGCTCGTAGCGCAGGAAACAGGAGTTATTTTAACGGCAGTCGGGATCTATTCGTACAATACTTCTAACGAGAATGCAGGGGAGATCGAAAAAAATATCAGGGACAAGGTCCTTGCTCACGATTGGGCGCTCGAGCTTCACGGGTTGTTTGTCGATGAGGAAACGCGGTCAATACGTTTCGACGTTGTTATGTCGTTTGATATTCCTCATGACGAGGGTCGAAAGATTCTTTACGCCGAAATGAATGAACTGTATCCCGAATACAAATTCTATATAGTAGCGGACGTTGACGCGTCCGACGTCACAGATCTTTCGAAAGAATAAGATCCATTTTATCAATATTTAACAATAAAAAAGGGGATGGTTGCGCATCCCCTTAATAAATATTATTGACCGTTTTAACGCGTCAGATCAGCCCGGAGCTTATTCTATCACTGCGCTGAAGTACTGCTGACCGTAGATGTCAACGAAACGGTATACGGCGTTTGCTTTCGAAGCATCGGGAAGCAGCACGTCGGTGACTTCAAGTGATCCGTTGTAGATCAATTTATCTCCGAATCTGAAGCTGTCCTGATAAACTCCTGCGTACGAGTAGTAATCGCACAGGAATTCAATGACGTCGCCGTTCTGGAGAGCGACTACCGAGCCTTTCTCGCTCGAGGTAACAGCTCCGGTGCTGTCGTAAACATTGAAGTCGTACTCGAATGTACCGAGATCTGCATCTTTAGCGACTGTACCGGTCTCGTTGTCCTCGTAGATATATCTGATACCTTCGACGACGCCGGGATCATTGTTCACGAAGCAGATAAGCAGTTCGGCACGCTTTTCATTGATAAGCGCAGGAACGCGTCCTCTGATTATCGTATTGCTGCCGTTTTTAACGGTCTCCATGTAGTAATACGGAACGACCTGGTTATTGATCGCGAGCCATGCTCCGTCGTATTCACCGACGAGATAACCGTCTTTGAATTCGAAGATATTGTCAAGTCCGAGATCGATGTAGCCTTTTCCGTCGTCGTAGAATACGTTGAGTTCAAGCGACTGAACGAGCTTCCACTGATCATCTTCGAGTCCGATGACCTTGGTGTTCTTGTAAGGTATCCATTCCTGGATCTTCGAAGCGTCGAAGATATTTCCTGCAAGCACGCCGGCAGCCTCTCTCGGGATCAGTGAGTCAAGGAACGAAAGGTTTCCGCTGTCGAGCCCGTCGATAGAGACGCCTGAAGAACCGCCGAGGAAGCTTCCGAGCAGCGACGAGATCGCGTCAGAAGATGAGCCGGAGTTGGAGGACTGGGAGAAGTTCCCGAGGATCGAGCTTACGGGTGAAGAGCTTCCTCCGGAAACGACCTGTCCGGCTGTCTCCATGCTGGCAAACGATTTGATGCACTGCGTATATTCGCTGTTCATTCCGATCTGACCGTACGTCGTGACGGCGCTGTCAACGTTTCCGAGCTTGCTGTAGGGGAAGTAGATAGACAAACCGTACGAGTTCGTCATTGACGCAGATGTGCGGTTGTATTTGACCGCGCTGAGGATAGCATTCGCAAGCGCCTTGCCTTCTTTCGTACCGATATTGTCCGCAAGGTTAACGAGGTCGACCTGGTCGATCTTGCTCGTCGAATATTCGCGGGTATTTCCGCGGGCTTCCGAAACGTCGCTGTAGTTATCGGACTTGATGAGGTTAGTCGTGGTGCGTGCAAAATCGCTGAGAACTGACGGTACCGTCGTCTGAAGTTCTGCGAGGTCAACGATCGAGAGCGTCGTTTTAGCGTTGCTGTATTTTGAAGCGCAGAAATCGGTGAAATCGTCAATGATCATCTTTCCGACTTCGATCGTGCTCATCGATGTATTAGCAGCGAATTTCGTGAGCCAGTTCGTGTAATACCAGCCTGCGCCTGGTTCAGTCTCTTCGGATGCGATCAGGTAATCGGCATAAGAAGAAAGCATCAGAGCATTTTCAGTTGTCGCCATAAGACATGTGTCGAATCCGATGAAATCGTACTGAATGCCCGCGTTTTTAAGCGCTGTATTAATCTTGGCAAGAGTCATTCCGCCGCTCGACGGGAATCTCTGGTCGTAGCCGTATCCGGAGATCGAACCGCCGCCATGATCCCAGAAAATAAGTTCATATCTGTTCGCAGAAAAATTGTTCTTGCAGTAATTGATGAATTTCGTGAGCGTGTCCGGGTTGGTCATCGAAGTGTTTCCGAAATCACTCTCGAGACGAATGATACCGCCGTTGGCGATCTTATAGACCTGGTTCGTGGTATTACTGATAGCCGTCGTCTTCCATCCGGTGCAGCCGCCGGTCATAACGATGATGTTGAGCTTATCCGCAAGAGTAGCCTTCGCCATCTCCGCGAGGTCCGAAGAAGCCATTCCGTTTTTAGACTCAAGATCTGTGCCGCACATATACATCATGATCGTGACCTGGTCGTTGCCGTTTCCAAGGATCGTCGTATATTTAGCACGTGAGCCGCTCGCGACTGATGTGTTAAGCGCTTTACCGGAGTTCGAAGTTCTGTCCCATCCGGTGGAAGTGTTTGTGTTAGCGAGCTCGGTAACGTACGACGTATCGCTATTAGTCGGAAGCAGAGAACTGAGAAGGTTAGTGCCGCTGCAAAGATTTCCAAGCTTTTTGAACATGCCTGTTCCGCCGAAAATCAGAGCGAGGACAACGATTATCGCGATAATTATCAGTACTTTCTTGTTGCCAAGGAGGGAGGTAAGGCCGCTTCCGCCGCCTCCGCCGAGGTTGAAAATGCCGCGATTACCGTCAGTATTTCTGTTTCCACCGGAGCTGCCGTTATTTCTGCCGGAATTACCGGAAGAACCGCCTCGCCCGGAGTATCCGCCCGAATTACCGACCGGTCCCGATCCTGTACCTGATCCACGTCTGTAAACACCGTTTCCGGTGCCGGAAACGTTTCTTTGCCTTCCGGAAGGTCTGTCGTCTGCCATTGAATTATCATCCTTTCATTCGACAAAATGTCGCAATTTAGAGTTTGCTTTTTATCAGTTCAAGTATTTTTTCTGTTCCGTCAACGCTTTCGGCGTTTTTCATTCTTTCCGTGTATTCCGCGCGTGCGTCAAAGAGGTCCGATATCGCTTTCATAAGTGTTTCCGGCGTTATCTTTTCTTCTTCGAGTACAGCGGCGTATCCGCGTTTTTCGAATGATGCTGCGTTCAGTATCTGATCTCCGCGGCTCGCGGTAAGAGGCAGGGGAATCAGCAGCATAGGTTTATTAATAGCAAGGAATTCATGGATCGCGTTCGCACCGGCTCTTGACACAATTATATCGCATAAAGCGAGGTAGTCAGGGAGCTGTTCCGATACGAACTCAAACTGGCGGTAGGACGTATTTAACGTCACCGCTTCGTCGTCCGAGAGCTTTCCTTTTCCGCAAAGGTGAATGACGTTGAACTTATCCGTGATCTCTTTGAGATTTGTCCTTATCGCCTCGTTTATGACTGCCGAACCGATACTGCCGCCCATAATAAGAATGACGGGTTTATTGTCGAAACCGAGTTCTGCTCTGGCGCGTTCGGCGTCACCTTCGAATAATTCTTTTCTTATCGGCGTGCCGGTAAAAAGCCCTTTTCCGCCCGGAATTTCGCTTACCGTATCCGGGAAAGTCGTGCAGACGCAAGTCGCATATTTTGACGACATTTTATTTGCAAGCCCCGGAGTGATATCTGATTCGTGACAGATAACAGGGATCTTATTTTTAGCGCAGGCACGCACGACAGGGACCGAAACGTATCCGCCTTTCGAGAACAGTACGTCTGGACCGATCTTCTTAACGGTTTTCTTTGCATCCTTCATCCCTTTAAGAACGCGGAAGAAATCCTTGACATTTTCAAGCGAAAAATATCTGCGAAGTTTACCGGAATGGATCCCGTAATAAGTAACATACGGGAGCTTTTCGATGATCTGTTTCTCGATCCCCTCAAACGAACCGATATAGCTTATTTCGTGCTCCGGATCTGTCTCATGAAGAGAACGTATCAGAGCAACGTTCGGTGTAACGTGTCCGGCTGTGCCGCCGCCTGTAAATAATATCTTAGACATTAAATAGTCGTCCTTTCATTGACCGGTATTACGCGGTTCAATCGATCCTGTTAAGTTTTCTGCCTGCATTAAAAGCAGAAAGATTTTTAGCGACCGCTTCGATCAGCCTTATCCGTGCGGCCTGTGCAGCCCACGCGATGTGAGGCGTGATCAGGCAGTTTTCGGCGCTCAGAAGGGGATTGTCTGCCTGAGGCGGTTCGGTGCATAAAACGTCTACACCGGCTCCACCGAGTTTGCCGGAATTAAGCGCATCGGCGACAGCCTGCTCGTCAAGCAGCGGCCCTCTGGCAGTGTTTATAAGAACCGCTCCGTCCTTCATCATCGAGATGGCATCGGCATCGATAAGGCACCTCGTCTCTTCGGTTAAAGGCAGGTGAAGCGTTATGATATCAGACTTTTTCAGAAGTTCGTTCTTGGAAACGAATCTCGCTCCTTCTGGAAGTATCTTTTCGCTTCTGGAATGGACAAGTACTTTCATATGGAACGCGCGGGCAATTTCGCATACCCGGCTTCCGATCGCGCCGTACCCGATGATGCCAAGTGTTAATCCGGCCAGTTCTCTTATTGGAGCGACGGTAAATGAGAAGTCGTCCGAATCCACCCACGCTCCGTCCTTTACGGCATTGTTATGAAGGGCAACATGCTGGCAGAGCTCTAATATGAATGCGAAAGTGAGCTGAGCGACGTCTTCGGTGCTGTATCCCGGAACGTTTGTCAGCGCGATCCCTTTTTCCTTTAATGCGTCGATATCGACCGCATTTGCCCCCGTCGAAAGCAGCCCGACATATCTGCAGTTATCATCAAGCGACCCGATGATCTCCCTTGTCAGCACGGCCTTGTTCGTAATGATCACATCAGCGCCTCTGACCCTCTTAAGTATATCCTTAGGAGCCGTCCTGTCGTATATTTCAGCCCTGCAGACCTTATATAGAGGCTCCCAGGAAATATCTCCGCAGTTTGTTGTATATCCGTCGAGGACGACAGCCTTCAGAGGCGTGTCGAAAGAATAAACCGTAGTATATTCGGCTTTTTTACCGGCTTTAAGAACAGGCGAGGGCCAATCGGGATAGTTAGGAGAGTCAGGATGGAACTGTGATTCAAAACAGATCGCGCACCTTCGGTTATAGATCTGGCCGAGTTTGCCCTTGAGACCGTCCTTGATATAGTTTCCGGAATAGATCTGAAGCCCGGGCAGATTCGTGCTTACGCTCATCCTGATGCCCGTCGCAGGTCCGTACAATTCAGCTGCTCTTAAAACATCTCCGTTTCCGTCGTATCCTCTTACGGCGAAAGAGTGGTCAATGCCGCAGCCCGCCTGAAGGTTCTGATCAGTATCTTCCTTTTTCAGAACACCGTTGAGCAGCGTCCAGCGGCGCATATCGAGCGCACCTTTAACCGTTGCAGGATTACCGGTCGGGATGCAGCTGTCGTCAACGGGAATAAACTTATCCGCATAGACCTTTACTTCATTGTCACCGATATACCCGCGCGAAGGACCGTTCATGTTGAAATAAGAGTGGTTCGTAGGATTGAAAAGAGTGTCTTTGTCCGAAACTCCGGTGTACTTTATAGTGAGCGTATTTTTATCGTCAAACTCGTATCTTACGCTGACCGTGAGATTTCCGGGATAGCCCTGATCCATATCGGGTGATTCCCATGTGAGCGTGACAGAATTATCTGTCTCTTCAGTGACTTTACCGATACGTTCGCTGAAACTGCCGTTCCCGCCGTGGAGGTGGTTCTCTCCATTATTCTTCTCAACTTCGTATGCTGTTCCGTCAACAATGAATTTTCCGCCGGCAATGCGGTTTGCGTACCTTCCGACGAATGCTCCGTAATACGCGTCTTTGTTCTTGATATACGGCGAAAGGCGGTCAAAACCGATCACGACGTCAACAGGTTTTCCGTTTGCGTCAGGTATGAGCAGTGCCCTGATGATCCCGCCGTAGTCAAGCACTTCGACGTACGAGCCGGACCTGTTCGTTATACGGTAACATGTAACGGTTTTGCCTTCTTTTGTATAATCAAAAACCTTCTTGCTGAGCACGCGTATCACCCCTGAATGCAATATAAATCTATATTTATATTTATTATATCACATTGATTTACGGCGGGCAAGAATAAACGCTTTTCATTGACAGAGCACATTTTAGATGGTAAAATAGCGATCACAGCGCAAAACGGATGTAAACCGTATTGACGTTGATCATTTCAGCGCGTTTTATGCGCCAGCTGCTGAAAAGAGGACTACTTATGAAAGTTATTTTTTACGACGGACATGTTGAAGAGATCGATAACGCGGAGGAAGAGCTTCATATCCTACGCCACACGGCTGCCCATATTATGGCACAGGCCATAAAGCGCCTTTATCCCGAAGCGGATTTTGCCTACGGACCCGCGAATGAAAAGGGCTTTTACTATGACGTTGATTTCGGCGATACTAAGATCTCAGATGAGGATCTTCCTAAGATCGAAGACGAGATGCGCCGCATAGTTAAAGAAAATCTTCCCGTAAAGCCGTTCGTTCTTCCTCGCGCAGAAGCTATTAAACTCATGCAGGACCGCGGAGAGAAGTATAAGGTCGAGCATATCGGAGATCTTCCTGAAGATGCTGTTATCAGTTTCTATCAGCAGGGCGAATACATCGATATGTGCGTCGGACCTCACCTCACATATACGAAAGCGCTTAAGGCGTTCAAGCTGCTCGGTCTTTCCGGTGCTTACTGGAAGAACGACAGCAATAACCGTATGCTTACCAGGATCAAGGGTACCGCTTTCAAGACGGCGCAGGAGCTCGAAGCTTATATGCTCGAACTTAAGGAGGCCGAGCTTCGCGATCACAGAAGGATCGGCAGGGAAATGAGCCTGTTTATGTCTGATGACCTCGTAGGCAAGGGACTTCCGATGTTCCTCCCGAAGGGCTACATCGTATGGCAGGAACTTGAGAATTACATCAAGGAAAAAGAGCGTGCTCTCGGTTATCAGCACGTGCTTACTCCGTGTGTAGGTACTGTTGATCTTTATAAGACGAGCGGCCACTGGGATCACTATAAGAACAATATGTTCCCGGCGATGGAAGTTGAGGGCGAGGCGTTCGTTTTAAGACCTATGAACTGCCCGCATCATATGATGATCTACGCTAACAGGGCTCATTCTTACAGAGATCTTCCGATCCGTATCGGTGAGATCGCGCATGACTTCAGATTCGAAGCCAGCGGAACGCTCAAGGGAATTGAGCGCGGCAGACACTTCTGCCAGAACGACGCACACCTTTTTGTCACACCCGAACAGATAAAAGACGAAGTCGGAAAAGTCGTTGACCTTATCTTCGACGTTTACAAGGATTTCGGTATCACCAACTACCGCTGCGTGCTTTCTCTGCGCGATCCCGAGGATAAAGTCAAGTACCATCAGGATGACGAGATGTGGAATAAAGCTGAGAGCGCTCTTCGCGAAGTGCTTAACCAGCTCGGGATCAACTACACCGAAGAGATCGGCGAGGCAGCGTTCTACGGACCGAAGCTTGACGTTAACGTAAAGCCGGCTATCGGTGCCGAGATCACGCTTTCTACATGCCAGCTCGACTTCTGCCTGCCTGCGAAGTTTGATCTGAAATATACGGATTCGGACGGCGAGAGAAAGACTCCTGTCGTGCTGCACAGAGCTATTCTCGGTTCGCTCGACAGATTTATGGCATACATCATCGAAGAGACTAAGGGTAAATTCCCCGTATGGCTCGCTCCGACGCAGGTCAAGGTACTTCGCGTTTCTGAGAGGTTCTCCGAATACAGCGAATCGGTATGCGACGCACTCGTTGACGCCGGGATCCGCGCCGAACTCGACGACAGAAACGAAAAGATCGGTTATATGATAAGAGAAGCGCAGGTCGTTGACCGCGTGCCTTACATGATCATAATAGGGCAGAAGGAAGTTGACGAAGGAACGATCTCCGTACGCGTCAGGGACAATACCGAAACGTTTACCACGACCGTCGGCGAGTTTGTTGAAAAGGTCTGCGGTGAGATCAAAAACCGCAAATGATCAGGCCTGGCGCAGGCAGCGCGCGGACGGTCAATTAATTAAAGTTCGCTTTGTTTTCTGATCGTTTTAATAATAGCTGCTCTGAATTCTTTAAGTGAAAGAGACTGCACATCATCGATAAGCATGATGTGCATTTCTTTTGCTCTCTCGCGAACGGGCTGGAAAGCGGGCTTTGATGAGACAAGCATCGGAAGGCCGTATTTTCCGCCGAAATGATCGGCCATCGTTTTGATCTCGTACAGGAATTCCTTAGTAGGCTCCGTGTTTTTGCAACTTATAAAAATAGGCACAAAACCGTACATGATCGTTACGTCAAGCTCGTTCGTAGGATCGGAGCCCCATTTTGAAATGATTCCGTCGCAGTCAAGCAGCACTTTTGTATAGCATTCGCGGAATAAACCGGTTCCGGCTGCGGCAAGCGCCGTGTACATTTCGAGCGCCGTTCCTGAAGATATATAAAGGTCGGTCGTTTCGGCCGAAGGCTGAAGTTTGTATTTCAGATAGTTCCTGCTTACTTCGTAATTTTTAACGATGCCGCGCTTTTCGAGACGCTGCATTATCCGCTCGGAAGTTGTGATCTCGTTCTCTTTAGAAAACTTTCTGCTGATGACTCCGTTTTCGTCCGGATCAACACCGTTGACGTACGAAATAGAACAGAATTTGTTCCAATCGGCGCTCATATCTTTGACTGCATTCCACACGCGCAGGATCTCGTAACGTTTTTTAGCCATTATCGTGCTGAACTCTTCGGGCCAGCTGCCGATGACCGCGCCTCCGTATAATTTGATAATATCCGAAAAGCTGAACGGGAGAGCGATTTCTTCAGGCGCACATACGGGCTCTTGCGCTCCCATCATCCACGTAAGTGATCCTTTATTCACGTCTGATTTATGGACTGAAAAACGGCTCACGTTACCGTTCGATACGAATCTGCTGAGAGCGGCAATAAATATCTCGTCTCCACCGGTCATGTCGGCGACAAAGAAGCTGTCTGGAAACCGCTCCAGAAGTGAGTCAAATGCTTTTATGGCGGAGTCAATGTTCTTTTCGCTCGCTTCTTCGAACAGTACTTCCGTTCCGGTGTGCGAAGTGATAATATCTCTGATCACGGCGCGTTTTTTCTGATCCGGGTCAGAATCTTTAAAGCACATAAAAACGAGCTTGTCATAACGGCTAAGCTGGAGGGATATGATATTCTCAAGAGCATCGTTGTCGTATAATTCAATCAAAACAGTATTCATACATTGCCCTCCAAAAACGCCTTACGTGAAACATGCGGCAGTCCGTTTAAATATACCCTCGCGACCTGAACAGCTTCTCCGAAGATTTGTAGATCAGTGCGGTGATATATGCGTGCAGCGTGCAAACAATAATTTCCTCAGCAAGTCTCGGCAGCCAGTAC
>JAGADO010000021.1 GCA_017613535.1 Clostridia bacterium
CCGCTGTCGCCCGGCTCGTCGGGATGGATGAGGTAAGTGCCGTTCTTCACAAATTTAAGTTCGGTTTCGGTCAATTCTCCTCTCGTCAGTTCTTCGGGCTCCGGTTCAAGTCTGAAACGCATAGCGCAAGTATCGCGTATTGACGAAAGGATCGCGTCAATATCTTTTTCTTTTATGTCGCTGAAGCTGTGTTCCGCGAATCCGCTTTCTCCGCGCACTCTTACGACGATCCCCCTGCTCGTGTGGAGCGGATCGGCCGAAGCGCCTACACCCCCCGCAGATACGGTGTAAGTGCGTGAATTATTGTCGGTCGCAAGTATGCTGTAATACCTGTATTCGCCCGCAAGCGCCTTGCCCAGTTTCTCAAGAGCAGGCCTTATTCCGTCCAGATAGTTGCTGGAAGCGACTTCTTTATATTCTCCCATCTTAAGCCTCCGTGTATATCACGTTCTCAGCCAGTTTGCGCCTTTCGTCATTCCCGAACAGTTTTCCCACTAAAGCGAGTCCGAACTCCATAGCGCAGCCTGCGCCGCGGCCTGTAATTATATTACCGTCTTCCACGACCGCATCAGTAAGATATTCATATTCGCCGCCCGTGAGACATCCGGGGTACGACGTAACTTTCTTTCCGGAAAGGATCCCCGCACGATCCAGAACGGTCGGTGCGGCGCATATTGCCGTTACGACCTTTCCTGCTTCAAACATGCGTTTAACCGTTTCCGTGACGCGGCTGTCGTTCCTGAGCGAAGCTGAATTTTGACCTCCTCCCGGCAGGAACAGGCAGTCTGCTTTTTCGGCGTCAGCGAAATCTTCCCAAAGCGCGTCGGACATGACGCAGATCCCGTGACTGCCATTCATCTTGCGCGAGCCTGTCATGCTTACGACCGTCACTTCAGCGCCTGCTCTTCTGAGCAGATCGACCGGGGCGATCATTTCGGTCTCCTCAAATCCGTCGTGCACAAGCACCGTCACGCGCACTGTGTGTGAATCTTTTCGCTTCATAGTCACTGACCATCCTCTCCGATAAAACTGTCAAGCTCCGCGCAAAGGGAGCGTATGTTGTCAACGTATTTCAGTTCACCGCCCGCGGGTGAAACGGATATGCTCCTTGCATTTCCCGCAGGCAGATAAATCTTCGTAAATCCGAGCCTGAGCGCCTCGTTTACGCGCTTTTCGGCGTTGTTTACAGATCTGATCTCTCCCGTCAGCCCAAGTTCGCCTATGTAGACCGCCTCGGAAGGAAGCGGTATGCCGCGGTACGATGACATTATCGCCGCGCATACTGCCATGTCGGACGCGGGTTCGTTCAGCCTGATGCCTCCTACGACGTTAATGAACACGTCGCATTTACCAAGCGCGAAACCGGCACGTTTTTCAAGCACTGCGATAAGCAGCGAGACGCGGTTGTAGTCGAGTCCCGCGCACATGCGCCTCGGCATATTCAGCGAAGAGCCTGATACGAGCGCCTGGACCTCGAGCATCATAGGACGGCTGCCTTCCATTGCCGCCACGACCGCCGTGCCGCTGACGCCCTTAGGCCTGCCTTCGAGCATTGCCGACGACGGATTTTCGATCTCTGCCAGACCGCTGTCGCGCATCTCAAACACGCCTATCTCGTTCGTTGACCCGAACCTGTTTTTCACGGCGCGCAGTATCCTGTAACTGAGGTGCCGCTCTCCTTCAAAGTAGAGCACGGTATCCACCATATGTTCGAGCACGCGCGGCCCGGCGATCGAACCTTCTTTCGTCACGTGTCCGACAATGAAGACCGTGATACCGAGTATTTTCGCTATCCGCATGAACCTGGCGGTGATCTCTCTCACCTGGCTGACGCTCCCCGGCGCAGATGTAAGCTGATCATCCTCCAGCGTCTGTATCGAGTCAAGCACTATATATGACGGTTTTATCGCGTCGATCTGCGAAACGATGCTGTCAACGGACGTTTCGTTGTATATGTACAGCTGTCCTTCCTTCACCCCGAGCCTTTCGGCGCGCATCTTTATCTGTCTTTCGGATTCCTCTCCCGAAACGTACAGCACGCGTCCTGCGGACAATGCCAGGTGTCCCGATATCATCAGCATCAGCGTCGATTTTCCTATACCGGGGTCGCCGGCGACAAGTACCATCGATCCGCGCACGATCCCGCCTCCCATGACTCTGTCAAGCTCTCCTATTCCGGACGAATCGCGCACGCCTTCTTTTCCGCAGTCGATCTCGTCGATCTTAAGAGGCACTCCGGGGGCGCCGAATCCTTCGATCCCTTCCGCTCCCGAAAGTTTGCCGCCCTTTTTACCGTGCCTGCTGTCAACAGGCTCTTCCACGAACGAGTTCCATTCTCCGCAGCCGGGGCATTTGCCGAGCCAGCCGCTCGATTCGTAGCCGCATTGAGTGCAGTAAAATACAGTTTTGTTCTTCGCCATAAAACCACGCTCCGGTTTAAAAAGCATTAATCGTTCTTCGCAAACGCCTCGAGTCCGCTGCCGTCAGCACGCACGCGCACGACGATCGTACCGCCTCCGCTCTTCGCGCCTTTACCGGCCTTTCCGCCGGCCTTCCCGGCACTTCCAGACTGCCTGATGATCTCTTCCGCCAGCATATCTTCGATCTCGCGCCTGATGATCCTCTTAAGAGGCCTCGCTCCGAACTTCGGATCGTACCCCTTGCGGGCAATATATTTAGCCACTTCGCCGTCGAATTCGATCGAGGCTCCGCTCTCTTCTCCCCTCTTCCTGACGAGCTCGAGCTGGAGGCGGGCAATCGCTTCCGTCTCTTCTGGCGTGAGCGGTTTGAATATGACCGTCTCGTCAACTCTGTTCAGGAATTCCGGCTTGAACACTCTTTTCAGTTCGTTCTTAACGGCCGAAGCCATCGTATCGTACTTGTTCTGCTCCGTATCATCGCTGAACCCGAGCGCCCGCCTGTCCGTAATATCCCTGGCGCCGATATTCGACGTCATAATAATAACCGTGTTCTTGAAATCGGCGGTCCTGCCCTTTGCGTCGGTAAGCATTCCGTCCTCGAGCACCTGCAGCAGGATATTGAACAC
This sequence comes from Clostridia bacterium, assembly GCA_017613535.1. Taxonomy (GTDB): domain Bacteria; phylum Bacillota; class Clostridia; order UBA1212; family UBA1255; genus UBA1255. Next base: position 3,047 of record JAGADO010000021.1, read on the forward strand.
GTCCGGATGCGCCTTCTCGATCTCGTCGAAAAGAATGACGCTGTACGGCCTCAGCCTGACTCTTTCGGTCAGCTGCCCTCCGTCCTCGAAGCCGATGTACC
>JAGADO010000022.1 GCA_017613535.1 Clostridia bacterium
AACCGAGCAGATGTAAAACGCATTGCGCATTGGATGAATCATTACCCCAGAAGAAAGCTCGAATATGCCACTGCATTTGAGCGATCACCATTCGCTTCTATTCTATCAGAAGCCTGCGTCATTTAAACTTGCAATTCACACGATTTTGGGAGTAGAGCCCGGAATTTGTTGACAGCGCGCACCTTATTTAGTATAATACAAAATTGGTGCAGGTTGGACTCAAGGCACGAAAAAGGGCCGGAATTGACCTGCCGCAGGCAAGATTTGGGACCGGAGGGGCTTTGATGATAAGCAGCATGACAGGCTACGGCAGAGGAGAATATGCGCAGGAAGGGACAGGATACGTTGTCGAGATCAGATCCGTAAACCACCGCTTCTGCGACATCACCGTAAAAGGGCCTCGTGAACTGATGCAGTTCGAAGACCGCCTCAGGGAACTCATCAAAAAATACGCGAGCAGAGGAAAAATCGACGTACTCATCACAACAGCAGCGGGACAAGGAAAACACGTAGATGTTGACGTTGATACCGCGCTCGTAAAAGCGTACGTCGAAGCGTTCGAAAAGGTCAACCGCGAGTGCGGAACGGGCATCATGCTTGACGCGAAAACACTCATGACCATACCCGGCGCGCTCACGGAAAAAGCCGCGGAAACGGACCCCGAAGAAGTGTACGCCGTGCTGGCAGAAGCATGTGCGCGCGCGTGCAAGACGTTCGCGGAAATGCGCCGGACTGAAGGCGGAAAACTCGCGTACGTGCTCAGAGAAACGGGCGAAAGGATCTCCGGACTGCTCGAAGAAGTGCGCGAAAGAGCACCGCTCATCCCTGCAGAATACAGAGCAAAACTCACAGACAGGCTCGCGGAACTCAGCCTGAACCAGGTCGACCCGCAAAGGATCGCGGCGGAAGTTGCCATCTACGCGGACAAATGCAGCATCGACGAAGAGATCGCACGCCTCGACAGCCACCTGAGCCAGCTCGGCACGCTGCTCGATTCGGACGCAGCTGTGGGAAGGCAGCTCGATTTCCTCGTGCAGGAGATGAATCGCGAGGTCAATACGATCGGCTCGAAGGCTAACGACCTTGCCCTTACGAAAGCTGTACTGGCGATGAAGAACGAGGTCGAAAAGCTGCGCGAGCAGATCCAGAACGTCGAATGACGAAGGCATAAAGCCTGAGGAGGTGCGGAAATGAAACTGCTGAATATCGGCTTCGGAAATATGGTATGCATTGACCGCATCATCGCGATTGTCGTGCCCGAATCCGCCCCGATTAAACGCATAGTATCCGAAAGCAAAGACAGAGGACTGTGCATTGACGCCACATACGGGCGCAAAACAAGAACGGTGCTCATAACAGACACGGACCACGTGATATTGTCCGCACTGCAGCCCGAAACACTTAGAAGGCGCGCGCAGAACGCGGGCGACGATAAAAACGCAGGCGCGGAACAATACGAAGAAGAGACCGATGACGAAGAATAAAACGAAACCGGAACAGACGCGTAAAAAGCGCCAGAAAACATCAGGCAGAGGCACTGAAATGATCTCTAAAAGAGGCTTGATAACCGTAATATCGGGGCCGTCAGGCACCGGAAAAGGCACGCTCATCTCCGGGCTCATGGAGATCGACAGCGACATGCACTATGCGGTATCCGCCACGACGCGCGAAAAACGCTACGGCGAAACAGAAGGTATCTCATACCACTTCAAAACGCGCGAAGAGTTCGAAGAACTGATCGGCAAAGGCGAAGTGCTCGAATGGGACGAATTCTGCGGGAACAAGTACGGCACGCTCAGAAGCGAGCTGGAAACGAAGATCGAAAAAGGACTCGACGTCATACTTGACCTCACAGTCAAGGGGGCAATGGCCATCAAAACTGCGTTCCCGGAAGATTCGATCACGGTCTTCATCCTGCCGCCCTCGATAGAAGAACTCGAGAACCGCATAAGAGGCCGCAAGCGCGAAACGGAAGAACAGCTCCGCGACAGACTTGCCGAAGCCGAAAAAGAAATCGCGTGCTTCAGCGATTTCGACTACGTGCTCGTTAGCGACAGCATAACAGAAGCACCCAAAAAACTGAAAAACATCATTGACGCTGAACGCCGGAAGGTCAGGCGAAACCCGGACATCCTTGATGTGCTGGGACTGCCGGACCTGAGAGGCGCGAACAACGAAAGGGGAAATAAATTATGATGCTTTATCCGCCAATCGCAGAAATGCTCGAAAAAGTTGACAGCAGGTACACGCTCGTCATGGAGATCGCGAAAAGAGCCCGCCAGGTAACCGCAGGCTCCGAAAACCGTTCCTCAAGCGGCTCCAACAAAAGCGTAACGATCGCCGTACAGGAAATCTACGAAGACAAAGTTACCTACACGCGCAACGAAGAGTAAGCAAAAAGGAGCAGCAAATGGCAGAAAAATCAATGGAAAAGATCGTCGCGCTCGCACAGAACCGCGGCTTCGTCTATCCCGGCTCCCAGATCTACGGCGGCCTCGCAAATGCGTGGGACTACGGCCCGCTGGGCGTTGAACTCAAGAACAACGTAAAAAAAGCCTGGTGGAAAAAATTTGTGCAGGAATCCACGCTGAACGTAGGCGTAGACTGCGCGATCCTCATGAACCCCCGCGTCTGGATGGCCACGGGACACGTCACCAGCTTCAACGACCCGCTGATCGACTGCAAATCATGCAAATCGCGTCATCGCGCTGACAAGGTCATCGAAGACTGGAACGCGAAAAGGGGAGAAGAACTCTCCGTCGACGGCTGGGACAACGACCGCCTTGTCCAGTACATCCAGGACAATAAAATCGCCTGCCCGGTCTGCGGCCAGATCAACTGGACCGGCATCCGCAAATTCAACCTCATGTTCAAAACGTTCCAGGGCGTAACGGAAGACTCGCAGGCAGAACTCTACCTCCGTCCCGAAACGGCCCAGGGCATTTTCGTAAACTTCAAGAACATCCAGCGCACCAGCCGCAAAAAAGTGCCCTTCGGCGTATGCCAGGTAGGTAAATCGTTCCGCAACGAGATCACGCCCGGAAACTTCACGTTCCGCACGCGCGAATTCGAGCAGATGGAACTCGAATTCTTCTGCAAGCCCGGCACAGACCTCGAATGGTTCGAATACTGGAGAAGCTTCTGCCATAACTGGCTGCTGAGCCTCGGCATGAAAGACGAGAACCTCCGCCTGCGCGACCACCGCAAGGAAGAACTCGCATTCTACAGCAAAGCCACCACGGACTTCGAATACCTCTTCCCGTTCGGATGGGGCGAACTGTGGGGCGTTGCCGACCGCACCGATTACGACCTCAATAAGCACATAGAATTCTCGAAAGAAGACCTGTCGTACTTTGACCCCGTCACGAACGAAAAATACGTGCCGTACGTCATCGAACCCTCGCTCGGTGCAGACAGAGTTGCCCTCGCATTCCTCTGCGACGCATACGACGAAGAAAAGCTCACGGACGGCGGGAAAGAAGACGTACGCACAGTACTGCACTTCCACCCGGCATTGGCCCCCGTGAAAGTTGCCGTGCTGCCGCTCGTTAAAAAACTCTCCGACGACGCGTTCAAACTCTACGAACAGCTCAGCAAAAAATATAACTGCGAATTCGACGAAGCAGGAGCCATCGGACGCCGTTACCGCCGTCAGGACGAGATCGGAACGCCCTTCTGCATCACGTACGATTTCCAGACCAGGGGCGAAGAAAAAGACGGAGAAGTCATCCCCGGCGATAACGCCGTGACGGTGCGTTTCCGCGATTCAATGGAGCAGGTGAGGATACCGATCGAAGGCCTCGAGAAGTGGCTCGACGAGCAGCTCGCGTTCTGACGCAGTTGTGAAAAAGGTATCTTTATCATATAAAACAGTAAACAAGCCAAATACTACAGGAGGTTTTACAATGGCAACAAAATATGTTTACCAGTTCAGAGAAGGCAACGCAGGCATGAGAAATCTGCTCGGCGGTAAGGGTGCTAACCTCGCCGAAATGACCCGCATCGGTCTGCCGGTGCCCCAGGGCTTCACGATCACTACCGAAGCCTGCACGAAGTACTATGAAGAC
>JAGADO010000023.1 GCA_017613535.1 Clostridia bacterium
CTGGGTCAGCCCTCTTTCCTTTCTCAGTTCAGCTATCCGGCCGCCGATGTCCATTTCGTCCCTTTGTTTCTGTCCTTTGTTTCTGTTTTCGGTATCGATCGATCCAATTTTTGCATGCATGCGCAGGCTCCCGCCTGCTTCGGTCAAATTATATTGCCTCAAGGGCAAGGAAGCAAGATACAAATCGCAACACAGCGCCTGGCGGCACGTGAATTGCACTTCGTGCATGAATTGTGCTTCGCACGTGAATAGTCGCTGCGCGACATGATTTGCGCCTTGCGGCGCATAATTTGTTGCAAGTTGTAAGTGGCAAGTGATAAGTTGCAAGTGAAAAGTAGCAAGTTGCAAATGGCAAGTGGCAAGTGAAAAGTGGCAAGTTGCAAGTAGATAACTGCGCCGCTTTTCCGGCCTGGCTCTGTCAGTTCAATGGTAATACGCCTAAAAATCGTAGAGAAAATCTTTATCTTACAATTCTCTATGACGAAGGCGCTGTCTTCAGCGTCAAAAATGGTGATGGCGTCATAGAGAAATTCGTATAATAAAAAATCGCTATGACGTGAAGCTGAAATCTGCCGGGAAATGAGCGAGAACGTCATATAGAAAACAGTGTATTAATTTCTCTATGACATAAAGCAAAGTGTCGTTCGAACCAGATAGATTAAATTCGCCAGTATGTTTTTGGAAGAGGTGGCGGCGCCATAAGTACTCAAACAGCGCCGGTCTTCTTTGCCACTTGCAGCTCAGTTCGCCGTGCCAATTCCCACTTAACTGTACAGCAGACTACGATTACCTTATTATCTGCCTTGCGAAGCCAAGTGAATGGTTAAGAATTTCGTTTCCCCCGAAATTCGTACCATCACTCAGTTTGCCCACTTGCAACTTGCCACTTTTCACTTGCCACTTTTCATTTGCCATTTTCCATTTGCCATTTCCCCATTAATGTATACTTTCCATTCGCACCCTTCCGGCCCGGTCACGGAGTAATTGTCACCGCAGAAGGAGGCGGAAACGGGGCCCCGGGTCGTTGGCAGCACGATGGAGGCGCGACCGATACCGGCGCGGCGGAAATTGACCCGGAAGCGGCTGTAGCCCGGCTCCAGGGGCTCGATGCCGAAGATGCCCCGGGCGATCAATGCGGCGGGCGCGGCGCCCCAGGGGTGGGAGAAAGTGCTGTTGGGCTTCAGCGCGGGACTCCAGGCCTCCGCTGAGATCGTTGCCCCAAGCTCGTGCATCATATAGGCCCAGGTGTACATGTCCCCGGGGTGCTCCGAAAGCATCCAGGAGGTGGCGAGGGCAGCGGCGCCGGGAACGCCGGAACGGTACAGACCGTCGAGCAGGAAAAAAGCACCGTAAACACTGGTTTTAAGGCCGTTTGCGCTTCGGATATATTCACATACCCCTTCAAGCCGATTTTGCCTTAAAAAGGCATTTCCGAGGCCCCAGAGGGCATAAGCAGACGCGTGCTGGGAAAAATGCGTTGATCTGGTGCCGTCGGCGTACAAACCGTCGCAAAACGCACCCTTCTCACTGTCGTACAAAGTATCATTGACCGCCGCGGCCAGCTCCCCGGCAGCAGCCAGATAGCGCGATTTTTCTTCTTCCATACCCAGGTATCCGGAGATCTCCGCCATTGACGCAAAACTCTTTACCTGAAGAGCGTTCAGCACCGTGGGATACAGCACGTTTGTGTCATAACCGTCACGCTGAGACGGAGGCCAGTCGTACAAAACCGCATTGACCCCCTGCGCAGCCGTATTGCCGCTCCGGACCAGCCCCTGAGGGCCTTTCAAAGCAGCAAAATTGCACTCTTTCAAGACGGAATATTGACGCCGGGCCGCGGAAAGGTCTCCGGTCTGCATCAGGTCGAGGAGGCAGATATACGGCATCAGCAATATATATTCGGCGGGCCAGGTGCGGTGGGTGCACAAATATTCGAAGGTAAACCGGGGAACGGCAGTCTCGCTGTAAAACGTGTAGGAGGCCAGCATGTTGATCAGCAGGTCGCCCTCGTAGGCACCCCGCTCCCGGGACTGGGAATCCACGTACAGATCCTGAGTCGTGGCTTTCACCGTATATTTTGTAAAATCATAAAGTTCGTTAAGCAGCGGATTATCGGAATCAAAGGAAGATTCGCTGTCGTCAAGCCCGGCTCTAAGCGCAAGTCCGTTTATACTATTTATTTCGAAAGGAACAGGGGCGGAGATTTCGGCGTAGCGGTACGTCATCATATCCGGCGCGGCAATATCCCACTCCCCCGGTCCGACGCGCCAGTGCTCTACGTAAACATTGCCCGTGCGCATCGCGTATCTGACGCTGCCGTCCGGGTTCAGTTCTTCCCCGAAACGCACCTCGATCTCGGAATCGGTCTCCGCCTCAAGCTTTGCCCTGATGCTGCCCACGATCTCGCGGCCGAGGTCAATAAAATACCCTTCGTCCGTTTTCCGTATATTTTCGGGCGGAACGGCTGTTTCATAGCGCTTCACCGGTCCGACAGGCGACGGGGTCAATTCATACGCGTCGAGCGCTCCTTTTTTCAGTACGGGTGCGGTAAACACGCCGCTCTCGCCTGCAGAAGCACGCCACTTCACGGCGTCAATATTCGCCGCATACGCTTTATAATAATGGGTTCCGATGGAATTGTCCGGCCGGAAAACCGGATCAGCATTCATTGCCTCCCAGCCCTCCGACGAAGTATCAAAACCGCCTAAATATTGACCCGAACCGTCAATATAACTGACCCGGGCCAGAAGCGCCTTGCCCTCCTCCGCCATGCACAGCACAAGTATCTCATTCTGCCCTCCTGCACGGACGATCTCAGTCACATCATATGTGTTATAGTAGAGAACAGGCCTGCCGCTATCTAAACCTTCACCCCCGGGCGATCTTCCTAAACGCGACGGTCCGACACCGATCTCGACGCCGTTGAAAAACAAATCAAAAACGAACTGACGCGCAGGTTCAGGGGAAACGGCGGTGATCCCGATCAGGACCCGCGACACGTTTTCTCCAATTTCAAACTTGCGTCTGAACAGCGCAAAATAAGGCTCGCCGGGTGCCCAGATAGCTCCGGCCCCGGCGGATAACGCAAATATTTCTTTACAGCATGACGCTTCCGCGCTCATGAGCCGCGCCTTTCGCTAAAAGCAAAACGATCAGTAGATCGCCAGATACTGTATCGACGTGACGGTATCATCCTTCAGCAGGATAATAATATTAGACTTTCCGCGCGTGACCGAAACATTCGTCTTGCCCGCGGCATCCACGCCGTACGCCTTCGTCACGTCAGCGGCCTTTGCGCCTATATAGAGGCCTTCGGGAGTCTCTACACTGTCATCCCAGAGCACTACGCCGGAAATATAGTCCGCGCCTCCTTCAGTATACGTCGTGACGTCAAAACTGCCGTACGAATAGGTCTTATCCATTCCTTCGAACGCGCAGCTCGGTTCCTCGTAATACGATCTGGGAGTGCCGAGGGCGGCAATAATATCCGCGGCAGGTGCGTTCATTATTACAGTCACATCGCCGTGCTTAAATACATAACCGTTATCATCCGAGGTACCGGAAGTAGCCGGAGCAGCCGTGGCATTATTTCCGGCGGGAGTCTGCGTTTTTCCGCTGTCCCCGGGATCGGAAGCGCATCCATACGCGAAACATACGGCGCAGATCAGTACAAGCGCCATCGCGGCGATCAATTTCTTAGTAACTTTTTTCATATGTATTTCCTCCCTTTCGGTGTGCGCGCAAAGCCTTTCACACCCGCGCGGCTTTTAAAAATATACCGTATTTGTCAGTCTCCCCAGTACCCGTCCAGCTTACCGTTCTCGCTGAGCTGCTTTGCCTGAGCCTCCGCCATCTCGTTATAGTAATCGATCCTGTCGATCCACTTCTCCTCGTACTCGGCCTCTCCGCGGTGGTTGGGAAGCGCCGTGTTTGCCTTCAGATACGTACCGAACCATTTAGTGAGTTTCTCCGCGCCGGAGAGGTTCAGGTGCATGCCCGCATCGAAAGTATCGGTAGTATAATCTATACCGATCGTTTCGACCTCGTTCAGAATATTCACGTAGCAAAGGCCCTTTTCCTCCGCATATTTAACGATCTGCTCGTCCCACTCGTCGTACCAGTGTGGCCTGAGCGTCGGAGCCTTTATCAGGATCAGCTGTATACCGTTTCGGTCGCAGAGCGTGCGGATCTTTTCGAGATAATCCCAGCAAACGTCAGCGAACGAATAATCAGGAAGCGGCGCGGCTTTCGGAATAGTATCGACGGGTTTTACGTCAATTCTCATAACGTAGCCGTTGTGCGAAAGCTGCCTCGTGCCGAACATATATTTGAAATCGGCGCCGGTCAATTCGTTCCATCTCGAGTGGAAGCGCAGTATAGGCATCACGTAGCTGGCGACGGTAAGAGCCTCCGAATCAGCCTCTTCCTCCGTCATTGACGCCTTAATGGCCCTGTACTTCACGTCCGACCATTTCATCCCGTCGAGGGCAAGGCGGTTATACGCTTCGCTCTGCGGCTCGCCGTATTTCATTGACAATACGTTGAATACGACGACTTTCGGCGTCTCGTACCGGAGCGTGTCTTCGAGCATGTAATACGAGTGCCATATGAGCTGCTGAGGGCTGCCGCGGATCGCGGACGTGATGCCGAAATCCTGCCACAGGCGCACAGGCGAGAAGTTTGAATAAACCTCGCAGTCTCCGATGAACAGAACGTCGTTGCCGCCCGCGTAGCTGTAATACTCTTTAACGAGAAGCCCTTCTTCGTTTTCTGTCACGTATTTGGGAACGAGGAGCCTCTGGAGGAGCCAGATGCCCAGCGCGAACACGAGGAGTGCGGCAGCTATCCGTATTATTATTTTTAACGCTTTCATACTGCCCGCCACCTCCTCAGAATTGTCCGTAAATGAACGCGCCCGCATCGTACCCGATACCGTACGCGCCGAAAATTGTTATAAGCAGTGCTATAAGCACAAATACAACGAGCCGCACCGCGACAGGACGCTTAAGAATGATATTGTCCCTGACCTGCCCCTTGTTCTGGAGAACGCTTACGGTGAACATCACCGCGCAGCCCGCGAGCACTGCGATGAAGTCGGACAACGTCAGTCCGAGTTTAAGAAAACTTCCGCTGAAGAGATTTCCCCAGTTAGCTGTTGTGAAGACCGACCATACCTGCCTGAACGTACCCGGAACGTCGCGATACACATCGAGCACGCGAATGAAGCCCATCAGCCAGAACGTGCGGAACATCTGGAAAACGTTGTAACCTTTGGTGTTACTGAAGCCGAAACGTTTGTGGAAGCGCGTGTACAGAGGCGACAATTCCTGCGAAACGATTATTACGAGGCAGTTCAGCAGGCCCCACACGATAAAGTTCCATGCCGCGCCGTGCCACAGACCTGTCGCGAACCATACGATGATCGTGGACAAGTACACCGGCACGCGCTTGCCAATCGCCTGGCCGAGTTTTTCGCGCGACCATTTGGAGATCTTCAGCATTTTCGGGCTGACAGAGAGCGGATAGAATATGTAGTCCTTGAACCACGTGCCCATCGTTATGTGCCAGCGGCGCCAGTATTCGGTTATATTCAGCGAGAAGAACGGCCTGTCGAAGTTTTCGGCCACTTCGATCCCGAGCATCTCCGCGACGCCTATCGTTATATCGATTCCGCCCGTGAAGTCAGCGTACAGTTCGATAGCGTAGAACAGCACGAGGGCAACGACGTACACGCCTGTGTATTTCTCCGGTTCCCCGGACAATGCCAGCACCGCGGTTATCATCCGGTCCGCGATGACAACTTTCTTGAAGTAGCCCCACAGCACGCGCCACGCCCCTCTGGCGAATTTGTTCCAGTCAAATTTGTGCGGTCCGTACAGCGTTTTGGACAATTCATCGAACCGGCTTATCGGGCCCTGCAAAAGCTGCGGGAAGAACGATACGAACAGTGCGAAGCGGGCAATGTTTTTTTCGGGGGCGTATTTTCCGCGGTATACGTCGATTATGTATCCCATACTCTGGAAAATGTAGAACGATATACCCATCGGCAGCGCAAAATGCACGAAACCGATGTTTGTTCTGAAAATGCCGTTGACGATCGAGATGCCGAAATCGGTGTATTTGATCACGGCGAGCATGCCCAGGTTCAGCAGGAGGCACAGACTCATTATGAGGTAGGTGCGTTTTTTGACCTTCGCCTTGTACGCCTTTTTTGCCTCTTTATCGAGTTCGGCGCTGTGCTCTTTTATGTATTTGTCGCGGTCCGCGGCAAGTTTTCCGATGTAGATGCCTGCGAGGTATGTTGACAATGCCGTGACGGCAATGAATATGAGTGCGCTCCATCCGGCAAATGCGTAGAAAAATACGCTGCCGGCAAGGAGCAGGATCCACTGACCCTTTTTCGGCACCAGATAGTAGAGCAATATCAGAACAGCCAGAAAGGCTAAAAATCCAAGTGATACGAAGGACATGCTATGGCGGTATCGGGGGCACAGCTTAGCTGCGCCGCTCGAGATTCGGTATCGGGAGCACAGCTGAAGCTATGTCCCGCGAGTGAAGCGGTATCGGGGGCACAGCTAAAGCTATGCCCCGCGATGGTGATTTGGTTATTCGTCTTCGAGTTTTTCGATGAGTTTCCAGAGTGCGGCGGCGGAGTTGAAGTTTTCCGGAACGATCTCGTTGGCCGGGATCTGCACGTCAAATTCGGAGCTGATCTCGGTTATGATCGATATGATGTCGAAAGAATCGAGGATCCCGTCATCGATCAGAGTCTCGCATGTATCGTAATCAACGTCCGCGTGGATCTCCTTAAGTATCTCTAATAATTTGTCCATTGTCCATCCTCCCTGCGGGAATCATTGTCCGCCCTGCATCCACCGCTCCTTGAGCAGCTTCCTGTCGATCTTGCCGTTGGGCGTGAACGGCATCGAATCTATCTGTATAACGGCGTGCGGAAGCATGTAGCGCGGAAGTCCGGCGCGCAGCTTACCGGAAAGATCGCCTTTTTCGACGTCTCCCGTATAGTATAGCACAATTTTCTTTTTTACGTCATCAAAAATGCAGCACGAGGAGCGGATGCCGTCCTCAAGATTGACCACAGCCTCGATCTCGCCGAGCTCGATGCGGTGCCCCATATGCTTGATCTGGTAATCCTTGCGCGAAATGAATTCGAGCTCCCCGCGGTCGTTGCGGCGCGCCAGGTCTCCGGTGCGGTAAATGATCTCCGGATACGCTTTATTGAGCGGGTTCTGCACGAATGATTCGGCCGTCTTCTCCGGATTGTTGTAGTACCCGAGCGTCACGGACGTGCCGCGCACGCAGATCTCGCCTGTCTCGCCGGGGGCGGCAAGGGTATTGTCATCCTTCAGCAGCAATATTTCGGTGTTGCGGAACGGGCCGCCGATCGGTATCACGTCGCCGGGGCCGAATTCGCGGTCAACGCGGTAGAAGCAGCACATTCCCGTTGCCTCCGTAGGGCCGTACAGGTTCGTGAACGTTGCCTCCGGAAGCGCCTGACGCCACAGATTGAACTGCTTGATCGGGAACACTTCGCTGCCGAACGCCACGGTGCGCAGATACTCCGGCTTCACCGTATCGAACGTGCCGAACGCGGAGATCATTGTCAGCGCCGAAACGACCCAGCATACGGTATTTATGCGCTTTTCGTTCAGATATTCCACGAGTTTTACAGGGAACATGAACAGTTTTTTGGGGATCAGGTACGTGGTGGCACCGAATTTGAGCGTGGGATAAAGCTCTTTCAGGCAGGCGTCGAAGTAGAGCGGAGTCTGGTTTCCAAACACTGTTTCGCTGCTAAATCCGAGCGCTTCGGACAATGTTTCGATGTAATCTATCACGGAGCGGTGGCAGGCAACGACGCCTTTAGGCACTCCTGTCGAGCCGGATGTGAACACGATGTAGATCGGGTCAACGTCCAGCGCCGCTTTTCGTATTTTCGCAAGTGCCGCGGGGTCTTCGGCGGTGTCGCGGATGTCGTCAAACATCAGTATCTCTCCGCCGAATCCGAGCGCCTCAGCCTTATCACGGGTATTGCCGTCGCAGATCACGACGCGCGGGTCCAGTGCTCCGAATATCAGTCCGATCCTGTGTGCAGGCATCTCTTCGTCGATCGGCACGTAGAAGCAGCCCGAATAAACGACGCCGAAAAAGGCATTGACCATATCGGGGCTCTTGTGCATATAAACTACGACCGGTTCGCGGTAGTACCCTCGCGCCGAAAGTGCAGTGCCTATGCCCTTTGACCGCGCAAAAACCTGTCCGAAAGAAAGTTCGGAATTCTCGCCGGCGAAAGCGAGCTTATCCGGCACACGCGGCGCCGTCTGTTCCATATATTCCAGAATATTATTCATTTGTTCCCTCATCAGCATCTCTTCAGTATATCTTTAGTATATCTTCAGTTCTATCTCGCCCGTATCCCAGTTCACGAGAGCATCCGCGAGCTTCACGGTACCGCTCTTCGGAGAGAGAGACGTATCAAACTGGTAGTAATAATTTATCTTCTCGTAGTTTTCGTCACCGTACCCGAAATTCAGCAGTTCTTCGTCTGTCCTGAGGAAACAGTACCAGTACCTCTTCCTCGATTCGGATCTCGGGCAGGCGTCAATATGATACCATTCTCCGTTAACTTTCACCATACTCCAGAAGTGCTTTGTGCTGCCTCCCATACGGTGTACGTCAACGGTCTCAAACCCGGCTTCTTCCATAAACGCCTTCATGACTGAATAAAACGTAAAGCAGTCGCCCGTGCCCTCGTCAAGGCCGCGTATGGCCTCGCGCACATAGCTGTCCTTATCCGAATGGCTGACGTATGAAAGATGCTCCGGATCCGAAACGTATCTCCAGATGGCATACAGTTTTTCAATATCGCTCATGCTGTCGTTGATTATTTCCGGCAGCAGCTTGCTGAATTTTCTGTGCATCGCGGCAACGGAATATTTACCTTCCGGCGTTTCAAGTTCCGACAGGTCGCGTACTACGACGGTGGCAACGAACGTGGCTACATTCCCGGCCTGGTCCGTCGCGATGTATACCACCTGATACGTGCCCGGTTCCTTAAGATTAACTCCGCTTGAGTCGATCGAGATGCTTACCTCTCCCCCGCGGTCATCCGTCGCGGAAAGCCCCTGTCTGTACGAGATCGTGTCGCCGACAAATATCTCGCGGTACGCTATCGCTTCGATCACGGGAGGCACTTCGTCCGCGTCAACGGTCAGTTCTGCCGTTACTGTCGCTTCGTTTTCCGCAGCGTCCTTAAGCAGTATGCTCACCTGCGACGTACCCTTGCTTTGCGTATCCGGAACGTTCACGAATGACATTGTCACCTGAGTCGCATCCGAAACGCTTATAATAAAGTCTTCTGGCCTTAATTCGGCCCCTTTTCCGACTGTGATGTTCTTTGTTTCCGCAGACGGCGGAGTGGTATCGCGGACGATCAGTTCCGCTTCATAGGTCATTTCGCCGCACTGGATCTGCGTTGAATATATGCCGCATACGTGCGTATCTATCTGAGACGTGTTCGTGAGATAATACACAAACTGTCCCGCATCCGGGTCTTTGAGAAAAGCGCTTGCAGGCGGTATTTCTCCGCCGGCTTCGACGTAAATGTAGGCGTTGAGAGGAGATTCGGGTGCGCTTGTAGGAGGCAGCGTCGCAGAATGGTCCGGTTCGGTCCCGTTCGTCGGATCGCCGCCTTTTTCGGACGTAGGCGTGCCCGCAATAATAACTGTATTGTCCGGCTTTTTCTTCGCACTGATAGCTATGATGCCGACGACGAGCGCGGCGATCACGAGCAGCAGTACTACGATGACCGGCATAAAATTAGAACGTTTTTTTCCTCTGTTGTTAGCGGAACTCTTTCTTGTAAAATCGGGCTGTCCGCTCGAATAATTCATCAGATAATGCCTCCTACATGACTTCCGTAGCTGTTCTCGCGCAGCGTGCGCACTTTTCCTCCCGCAGCCGTGACAGCAGCTTCGGCCGCAAACACCGCAGGATCCAGATACGGCAGGTCAATGTTGTAAATATGGTATGCTATGGGCAATTCGGTGCAGCCGAGTATTATCGCGTCCGCGCCTGCCTCCATCATCCCGTTCGCAGCCTTAATGAAAGCGGAAGGATCGATCTCGGAGTTACCGGCCTTGATGCCGTCGTATATCATCTCCATAACGGCGCGCTGTCCTTCAGCGGAAGGCAGCACAGGCTCGATGCCCAGCTTTTCGAGTTCTTTCGAATATACTCCCGACTGCACGGTACCGTCCGTCGCCATCAGTCCGACCTTCTTATAGCCAAACCGGAGGGCGCCCTTCGCCGTCTCCGCAGGCATATTGATCAGCGGAACAGGCAGGCTGCCGGCGACGCGGTCGTAAAAATAGTACGCGGTATTGCACCCCATCAGAAGTATCGAAGCGCCTTCGCGGACAAGCCTTTTTGCGCTTCTGAGGATCTCCGGCACCGGGTCTTCCCCGCCGTGCAGGATTGCTTTAACGCGGTCGGGTATGCGCGGGTTGCAGTCAATAAGGATCGGTATATGCTCGCTGTCGCATGAGGCATCCGTCATACGTATGATCTTTTCGAAAAAATCACACGTTGCCAGAGGCCCCATGCCGCCTATTATCCCGATCGTCTTATAATCTTTGTTCTTCCGGATCATCCGGTTCCTCCCGTATTACCGTCCTGCGCATTGACCGCGTGCGTCAATACTTATTTCTTCTTTTTGCCCTTCAGTACGCTGACAAGGATCACTGCGACAGCCGCAACGCCTACCACACCGCAAAGGATGTAGATCCAGGTGTTGTTTCCGCTCTTCTTCTGGTTATCATCGGGCTTCTTCGTAGCTTCCGATCCGCCCGGAGTGGCATCTCCGGAAACCGCGGTCGCATTGCTGCTGTTATCGGTTGCTTTCTCGGTAGGAGCTGTAGTCGGAGTGGCGGGAGCTTCCGTAGGAGCTTCGGTGGCGGTCTTTTTTTTCTGCATATACGTGAGACGGATATTGTCAAAGTGCGTGGTCGTATCGCCTCTGTTGCCGATACCCACAGCACTGTATTCCGCGCTGATACGGGCGTTGTCAAGTTCGAGCTTTTGCGTGCCTTCCGCGTCCTTTATTACCGCGTGCTTGTAGTACAGTATGTCACTGTCGCCTTCGTCTCCGTCGGGATACGTGCCGGGCTCACCGTCGTATTCCACAGTCGCAAGGAGCGCGTCGTTAACGTAGATCTTCAGAAGGCCTTTTCCGTTGTCATCGAACTTATATGTGTTCATGCCGTCCGCATTGAATCCTTCGGGATATGCGAATTCGACACCCTGAGAGTGTACGTAGAGGCCGTCTTCCACGCGCGTCTTAACAGTTACGCCAATAGATGAAGCGGGTCTGTTCTGATATACCCTGATGCCGCTTCCGCCGATACTGGAGACGCCTTTTTCACTTCCTCCGTTCTCGCCGTACCAGTCCCATTCGAAAAGATCGAACGACTGCTGCGTGCCCGCGTTCTTCGGGTTGGTGATCCTGTAGCCTGCAGGATCGGTAAGTCTTACGAAAATACCTCCCAGCGAGGGATTATTTGAATCAAAATAATAATCTACGGAAAACGTATATGCTCCTGCAAAATAATCGTACGCGACGTCAATATCGGTATAAAATCCTGCATACTTGAAAAGGGATACGAAGCCGTCATCGGTGATCTGTCCGTCTCCGCCTGCTCCCCTTATGATCTGCATAATGAACATATCCGCGAGTTCCGAGTCTTCGAGCGTCATTCCGGCGTCTCCGTTAAAGTCAAATGAAATAGTTTTTTCTTCGTATTCGACTTCTTCTTCGGCCGAAACGCTGACGCAAGCGAGCGAAAGCATGAACACAATGCTAAGCAGGATCGCTGCGAACTTGACTGACTTTTTAGTCTTTTTCATTGCTTTTTACCTCTTTCTTTTTATTATTGCTTATGACGAAAACGACGGCTGCGGCTACCGCGAGCAGCGTCGTGATAATTACAGCAATAACGGGACCGTCAAGCCCTTTGCTTTCTGATCCGTCGTTATCCGATACCTGCGACGAACTTCTGATGCTGTGCGAGATCGTTCCGCCTTCTTTTATGTATCTGTAATTGAAGCGCGAATTCGGAGCCGCGTCGCCGAGATCCATGAACTCCATGACCTCGCCGGACACGGTGGAATTGTCTGCCCATTTAAAGTCGAAATTGTCCCTTCCGCCAAGGTCGATGATCTCGCTTTCGATGCGCACCGCCATTTTGTTTCCGGAAACGGTAAATTCCGCCCAACCTTTATTATAACCCTTCCAGGAGGTATCTGTAAACTCCTCGACGGATAATTTACCGTCTTCGAGCGTCCTGCCTATGATGAAGTCGTACCCTTCCCAGCCGCTCTGCCTCGACTGGTCGCTGTCGATAAACAGGTTCATCCAGTTAGGTGCTTTGCCGGCGACAATGTCGGATGCACATTCGGCAAGGAAATACGTATATTTATCCGTTTTCGAGACCTTTACGCGGACAATATCGTTGCGCCCGCTGTCGTTGACGACCGCTTCGCCGCTGATCAGTTTGCTGTCCCTGTGCGTAACGTCCCCGGTCGTGTCAAGGTATTCCGGCCCTACCGAATCGAATTCGGACAGGTCGCCGGCCATATCGATATCGACGCTGCCGGTACCCTTGTCAACGGCCCTGACGCCCTTGAAGCGGCGGATGTTCTCGACCATCTGGTAATAATAATTGTCACGGAACAGCTGCGAGATCGGTTCGACGTCGCGGCTGAATTCGGCACTGAATGCGTCAACGTAGTTGCTGCTGAATTGCCAGTCGCTTTCGATGATCGTATAGCTGTCCGAGATGAGCTGCCCCGGTCCGGCGTTCTGCCAGCGCCCGAACGTGAATTCGTTCCAGCCCGTTATCATTACGAGCGGAGGATCAATTTCGAACACGCGGTTCCACTGTTCCTGGAACGCGAGCCCGTCGCCTGACGTCGAAAGTCCGTACCCGAAATCACCCACGCCTCTCGAAGGCTGCTGACCGTCGTGGAAACTGCGGCCCTTTGAGGAGTTCGAATGGAATCCGGCGCTTACTACTATCTGCTCGATCTCGCCCGCGGCGTTTCTGCCGGGTTCCTGAGGATATTCTGCTATCCACGGCCACTTGAGAATTCCGTCGCCTGTGAAGCTGTTGAATGCCCATGAGCGGCGGAACGTGAAATAATCGATCAGTTCCTGGCTCACCTGGCTCTTATTTAGATTTCCGAGAATGAGGGGCTTCCCTTCCCACATGAACCAGAGATCGGCGTAATCCGGATTGGAATATGCCTTCTGGTAGATCGTCTTAATATGGTTGGAGAGCGTTTCCGCGTTATCGCCGTTATGGAAAACGACCTGAGGGGTATTGCCGCCCTCCAGCCGCACCTTGTGCCACGTTTCAAGCAGAAGCGACCAGCAGTTTTCGAACAGGCCGCCGTTGTTCGTGGTGTCAAGGAACACAAAGTCGATCCCGGCGTCCGTGAGCATCTGCGCGTGTTTTCTGTAGATCCATTCGTCCAGATCAGTCCTGTAATAGTCGAAATACGGCCTTCCCCACGTGTGGAATCCGTCGAGCGGCGACATCTCCCACACCGCTTCAACGCCTCCGTCAAGGTACGTCTGCGTAGTGTCGTATATCGTTTCGCTTCTGCTGTTCATGAACAGGAAGTAGAAAATACCCACGTACTTGCCGGTTCTGGGATTTCCTGCCTCGCTGTTAGTCGGGAAAGTTCTTCCGAGTTCATCTGTTCCGACCCACGTGTCGGACAATATATCCGCTTTCCCCGTGTCTGCTTTTCCTGTGCCCGCGTCACCTTTCGCTTCGGCGATCGCGAAGCTCATGCACATGCAGAGGGTCAATATCAGGGACAATGCTGCGAGAATTTTCTTTTTCACTTTGTGCCCCTCCTTATTCCCTCGAATACGAACTGACTTTGCCGTCGATCACTTTATTTGCGTCGGTCTGGAATACGGCGAGTTTGCGGATGAATCTGTCGAAGCCCTTTGAACTGCCCAGTTCGCGGACCATCACTGCAGAGAATACGGTGCGCATACGGATGTTCTTGTTGTAGATATCATTGTCGCCCTTGAGCGCCGCAGTGAAATCGTCGCGTATGCCCTCGTCGACACCTATCAGCGCCCTGTCTGCATTGTCGCCCGAGAACACGCCGGTGCGCCAGAAATCGTTGCCCCACATATTGCGGTTTGCCGGTATTCCTCCGTAGTGCTTAACAAGTATTTTCTGGCCTTCCTCCGTAAGCGAGAAGGCGGCGAATTTGCCCGCCATATTCTGTTTGGAGGATGATTTCGGCACCGCAAAACCTTTTATGAAGTCAGTATTTGCGACTCCCGTGCGCTTTCCGTCATCGGAAGACGGCAGAGGCAGCAGCAGGAGATTTCCCTCGGAAACGAGTTCTTCCGTGCGTTTTCCGGGGTTATAATCGATCTTTTTCTGCGTTTCGAACGAGAAGTTATTGCGGCCGGGAGCGCAGGCGTAAGTGAAGCACATGGCGCAGCAGCGGTCGCTCGTCGATAGTTTGGGGCTGTATGCGTAATTATGCGTGTACATCGAATACATGCGCTCGATCGCCTGTCCGACCGCGTTATCGGCCGAGAAATTAAAATAGCCGTCGACAAGGTACGAACCGGCAAGGAGGCTGCAGTAGTATTGCCACACGGAGTTCATATAATATGGCATGTAAACGCCGGACCAGGGCACACCGTCGCGCCTTTCGGTGAGCAATTCCGAGATACCTTCAAACGAGCTGAGATTCCAGTTCGAATCCGGGAGAGAAACGCCCGCCACACCGAATGCGGCTTTATCGGCAATGATCACCGCGTGGTCGTAATTGAACGGTATCATTTTAAGCGGCTCGCCGTCATTGACCTTCGCCACACGCACCGCGCCGCCGGCAATATCCGCCTCCGAAACGCCCGCGAACTGAAGGTATTGTCCCGCATCGGTGAGCCCCGAAGCAGAATACAAAAGCATATCGTCCGCCCCGAGCAGCATGCAGTCGATGCCCGCAGTATCTTTCGGAAGCTCCGTGTAATACCTGACGCTGACGTCAATGTCCGGCTCGGCTTTTCTGAACGCTTCGATATACTCCGAAATGCATTTTTCGAGTTCTTTACCGGCCTCGGGCGACGTCTGGTCTTTTTTTACGGCAAGCAGTATCGTGTCAGCGGGCACCTTCAGGCTGTCGGGATCCTCTTCTGCTTTTTTGCAGCCTGAGGAGAGTGCGCAAGCTAGCATAACTGCGGCGGTCAATATAGCTGCGGCGGCCGTGCGGATCTTTCTTTTAGTCATAAGCGCGTATCCCTCCGTTCCCGGCCTGAGTCTTTTTTCAGTTCTTTTTCCTGAGCATTATTTCCATGATCTGTGCGCGGTAGGGATCTGCCACGCCTTCGTCGGCTGCGTAGTCGCCAACTCGCTTTATCTCGATGCGGACGAAACGTGCCTTTACCGTGCCGAGCTCGTACGACTGAACTACGCCCGCAGGATCGCTTTCCTGCGTAAACGTTCCGACATCGGTGTAGTCCGAACCGCCCCTGCTGACTTTAACTGTAAATTCGAGCGGGAAGCAGGGATTTCCGCCGCTGATGCTGACCGTATCGGTACGCGGCACGAGCGAAAGAAGCGAAAACTCCTTGACCGAGCCGAGATCAAGATTGATTATTACGGGCTTATTAAGTATGCCGTCAACTGCTTTGAGCACCTCTGTCGTGAAGCCGGTGGAATTGTTCCCGTCGGTGAGGTTCGAGACGCTCCACGTCGTGCCGGACTCGAGTGATACGGAGCACGTGGCCTTCGCGCCGCGGGCAATATTTTCGCCGTACCGCAGCCTTGAGTTCACCATCAGGTCGGTATTTCCGTTGACAGTAAAGCTTACCGATCTTTCTTCCGTCTGTACCGGTCCGCTGAAGTTCAGGAATTCTCCGAGGATGCCGTCTTCGGCTTCGACGCTGACAACCGATCCTGTCGGTACGGTTATAGCGGCTTTTCCTCCGGCAAACATACATCTGCGGCCGTTAACTTTTATGTTTATATCCGTTCCTTCGGGCGTGTATACGGTCAATGTGCTGTAGTCCGAGCGCGCTTTTGAGAACACTACGCCAACAGTCAGATCAGTATCGGCGGTCAATGTCTGTTTTGCGTTCCTGCCTGCCGCGCTGCCGATATAGTATGCGAATTCGTGGCCCGGAGCCGCTTCCGCGCCGAGAGCGACCTGGCTTCCGCGGCTGACCTTCAGCGTACCGGTTGATCCGCTCTCAAACATCTCACCGTTAACCGAAATCTTACCGTTCTCGGGAGCGATAACTGTAACCGAAACTTCGCTGACAGTCGTCTTCTCTTCCTTGACCTCGAAATTCAGCACTTTGCCCGAATCGCCGCTCTTAACTTTGAAGCACGCTCTTCCGTCTTCGTACCCGTAAAAACTGACATTTTCCGGAAGCGATCCGGCGGGAGCACCGTTCTCGAAGATCTTAACTCCGTCGAGATATATAACTTTTCCGGCTCCTGATGAAGGGACGCACGCAATGACTTCCGTGTCTGCAGGAGATTCGATCTTAAGCTTGTATGTGTCGCCTTTTTCGACGTTTACGATTATATTCCCTTTCACCGAAGGAACGGTGCACGAGACGGTATTCAGGCTGCCCAAGGCGGGTCTGACCGAGTATACGCTGTAGCCGGGCTCGACAGGACTGACTCCCGCGATGTATTGACTCATCGTGAGCAGAGGGCCGCCGCTCCAGGCATGATTCATCGTGCCGGAAGATTTGTCCCAGAACTCCCAGAGCGTGGAATAATCTTCAGCTACCATACCCGCGTATCGGGAGCGTATCCTTTCGGCAGCTTCTTCGACGAGACCCATCTCGCAAAGCGCGTCAAGCACGTATCTTTCCATATAAGGACTCGAATTCTTAACGCTCGTAAGTACCTTTTTGATCGTCCCGAACTGCTCCGGATTATCCAGATCGGCAAGCCCGCTGAGCACCGCCAGAGCATTTGCCCTGTCGTCGGGACGCTTAACGCTGCCCATGAAACCTTTGCTTGTCCACAGAAGCTGGTACGATCCGTACAGCATATCCATGCGCTCCGTCAGCTCCCTGACGGCTTCTTCGTCGCCTTTCACGGACGCGAAATATCTTACCGTACCGAGCGCTTTATAATACCAGGCGTTTTCGATGCAGACAACGTCAGCACCGTCGCCCCAGTCCATCCAGTCCCATGAACCGCTCCTGTGCACGACGAGCCCGTCCGGACCCTGGATCCAGAGGTTCACATAATTAAGCGACGCTTCGTACACCATATCGACGAAGTCCCTGTCCCCGGTGTACATATAATACGTTTTGAAGCCGCAGATACCGGCAAGCTGCTGCATGGGCAGTTCGAAATACACGCCGTATCCTGCGGGGACAACTGTCTCCAGCACGTTGTTTTCGGCGGAGGACAACATATTGAACACGCCTTTCAGGTACAGCAGGTACGAATTCGAATCCATCGAATACATCGTCATTGCCATCTCGTTCGTGACATCGCCCCACCACTGCGCGCGCTCTCTGTCAGGGCAATCCATGAAATTGTCCCTCATCGTTACGTACAGCGTCCTGAGCGACTTCTGCCACAGCGTGTTCATAAACTCGTCATCGCACGTGAAATTTCCCGTGAACTCGGTGTTATATCCGCTCTCTCTGTATTTGAGCGCGATGATCTTAACATCTTTCGGGATCTTATACGATATATGCTCCCCGTTGAACCAGCCCTTCGACTCGAACTCCTGCCTGCCGTCCGTTGTCACGTAGCGCGTGATAACAGAGCCGAGATTCGTGTTTTCAGTCGTGATCTCGATCGTCTTTCCGGCCTCGCACTCGACGCAGAGGTACGGTACGCACTGCGCGTTGTACGGAATGTCGAGGGTGATGTAGGAAGTGGATTTTGTAGTTATTCCCGCGTAATCCGAACTGTTTTCGTAATCTTTAAGTTCAGCTACCTTTAGGAACGGTATCGGTCTGGGGTAGAGCTTTCCGAACGGGTCTTCTCCGCCTGCGCACAGCACGGAAGCGGGTTTCCAGTCCGAATCGTCGAAATCCGCAGCATTGAAGTCGCCGAGGGCTTCGCGCGCGTCATAAAGGATGTTGAATTCGGCTATCCTGTAGTTAGGCTGCCTGTCGCCCGTGTCGTTCTGATACGCCGTATCGGCGCTTACTTTCCAGCCGGAATCGCTCACGATCGAGATCTTCCTGCCGTCCGTGTACTTGTCCTCTTCTGCTTCGAAAAGGAATCCTCCGACGCCACTGTCAATATAAGAGAAACTACCGTCTTTTCCCCAGTACCAGACTTCCGCGGCGATCACGTTCTCGCCTTTTTTCAGGTACGGTGCAATGTCAATGCTGTCGTAGTATCCGCTTTCTCCGTCAGGTCCGCGCTTAAGGCCGCCCTCGTAAACGACGTTCACGCCGTTAATGTACAGCCAGTACCTCGAATCAGCGGCGATGTTCGCAACGAGCTTTTCGGGCACTCTGTCGAGCTTTACTTCTTTGCGGAAAACGAGCCAGGTGTTCTCTTTACCGATACGGTCGAAATCCCAGATCCATTGGCCTTCCCAGTCGGTTTTGGGTTCGGTGTCGATGCTCACGACTCCGTTTGCCGCGCCGCTGTCTCCGCCCGACGGTTTCTGCGTGGGAACGGCATCGTTTTCCCGGCCGTTGCATGCGCTCAATACCCCCGCGGTCAATACCCCCGCGATCAGCGCCGCTGCGGCCCTGAGCCATATTTTTCTATTCACACTCTGCTCGTTCCTGCGATCCATCTGCATCATTCCTCAGCCCAGAAATACGTAATTTAATCTGCCTATCGGCGCCGCGTCTCCGGAGGTATAGAAGTCCTCCTCGCCGCGAACGCGCCTGCGGCTGTCCATCCACTTGAACTGTATCTCGAATCTGTCTTCAGGTCCGATACCGACGCACTTTTTAGGAATGCGCACCATCAGCCTGTTGTCCTTATACTCGAAATCGATGACTGCGCACGGCCTGAACGTATCGGCTTCGAGCGAACGGTCGCCGTCGCATACACACGCTTCGAGAGTCGTGCGCGTGCCGGTAAACTGATAGCCGTTGGCAATGTAGTTGTACCCTTTCCAGCGTTTGCTGTAGTCGCTTTTCGAAAGGTTTTCGACGTTCAGGAACAATTGCATCCACGCGGAATTGTAGTCGTATTTTTCGATCGGGCCTTCGGTCTCAGCGCAGAAATACAGGTTCTCTTTATCGTGCGCGGTGTAGGCAAATCTGATAGCGTGGCGGCCCGAATCGTCTTTGTAGAACGTATCGTAACCTTTGCAGCTGCGCTCGAAACCGCCCTTGGGGAAGTTTGCGTAGCACAAACCCTTCTCAGCCACCAGATCCATTGTCACCTCGCCGTCCCCGTCCGTAACGAGCTCCGGCTGAACTTCCGCCTCATCCGTGCCTTTATAGTGCCTGACGTTCGAGATCAGCTGCATATAATAATTGTCAAAATATCCTCCGCGCATCGGTTCGGCGTCTCTCGAATATTCGAGGTTTACGCAGTCAACGAAGCACAGCGGCCTTTCCGGCGTGCCTCCCCAGCGTCCCGCGATCCACTCGTTCCAGCCCGTCACGAAAACGTACGGAGGGTCTGTTTCGAGCGCTCTGTCCCACTGTTCCTGGAAGTTATAACCGAACTTCCACGCGCCTTCCGACTTATCCTCGGCACCGTTATGGAACGACCTGCCGCGGTTCGTCGTCTCTCCGTACATTGCGGAATCGCCGAACCTGATCTGCGGATGCTGCGCGATGGAAACGTTGATGATCTCTTCTTCGCCGTCAAGGTTTTCAAATACTCTCTGGGGGCGTTCGAAGTCCATCCACGGCCAGCCGCCCTGTTTAGTCGGTTCGTTCGGCCACTGGGACATTTTTATCGTGAAGAATTCGCGCGTTTCGGGAGAGCATTCCTCTTCCCTCGCAATGATCAGAGGCTTTCCGCCGAAGCAGAACCACGAATCGCTCATGTAGCCCTTGCTGTAGATCGAATCGTACAGCATCTGGACCGTCTTTCCGGAAGCGGTATTCGTATAAAACATCGCCTTGGGAGTGTTGAAACCCATTGCCCTGTACTCGGAAAGCAGGCGGAGCATCATCTTCGCCGTTTCTTCATATATCACGGCGTTCGTCGTATCGAACACGAGAAAGTCTATGTCAGAGTACGTCAGCATCTCCACATGACGGCGCATTACCCACTCGTCTTTCGAAAAATAGTATCCGAAAAGAGGTTCGCCCCAGTGGTGCATCACCGAATATTTGCCCCATTCATCGTCATCGGGACGGTAGCCTGCCTGAGGATCAGCTTCGAGCAGTTTTTCAATATCGAGCGGTCTTACGTCTCTGCTGTGTTCTCCGCTCCAGAGAAAGTAGAACAATCCCACGTATCTGTTTTTACGCCTTGATCCGGCCTCTTTCGACGTCGGAAGCACTCTTCCGAGATCGTCGCACGCTTTTACCGTTCCGGCAGGGGCAATTTTGTTTTTAACATTTTCTGTACTCATAACGATCTCCTTTTAATAAACGTCCGTCGGGTCTTTCGTTACGTATTCCGGTATATCGGGCAGTTTGAGCGCGTTCCATGTCTCCTGGTCCGTATCGCCTTCGACGGTGCGGACAACAGAGTACGGCGCGACTCTCGTGTATATCCAGTGAGCGTCCCTGACGCAGAGGCGTATGCAGCCGTCGGAGGCAGGTGTTCCGAGCTTGTTCCAGTCCGCTGCTCTAAGCGTATTTTTATCCTTCGAATCAAACGGCGTGGAATGGAAAAGATACGACGAACTCGTGACTTTCAGTTTACCGTTTTCGTCCCACTCTGCCTTCCACATACGCGTGATGTACTGAACGGCACAGCCCTTGACCCACTCGAAATCGTAGTGGGAAAGGAAATCCGTATCTCTGATCTCGTCATGCTGGGTCTCATTGTCCAGCACGATCCAGGTGCGCAGAGGAGTTTTTCCGTCGCGGCCGGACGAGCAGATCATCGTCTTAACAAGGCTGTCTTTTTCGCCGTTGTCGTTAAGCGAATATATGCGCACGAGCTGGGCGGTGACGTTGACCTCGATATAATAGCGCGCGTACGGCAGATCGTCCTCTTCCTGGTAATATATTGACGGATCCCACTCCGAAGGTTTTTCGGTAGGCTTTTCTGTGGGCTTCTCTGTAGGCACTTCGGTGGGTTTCTCAGTCGGAACTTCGGTGGGCACTTCTGTCGGCTTTTCGG
The DNA here is from genome assembly GCA_017613535.1 of Clostridia bacterium. Lineage (GTDB taxonomy): Bacteria > Bacillota > Clostridia > UBA1212 > UBA1255 > UBA1255. The sequence continues at coordinate 21,315 of JAGADO010000023.1, forward strand.
TCGGCTTCTCGGTCGGTTTCTCGGTAGGCTTCTCCGTGGGTTTTGAAGTTTTTTCAGGTGTCTCTTCCGATGCGGCGGTCGCGTCCGGATCTTCCGTGATCTCGGGTACTTTCGTCGCCGTGGGAGGCTGCGTCACTATATTAGGCGTGCGCGGAATGTATTCGGTTGGGTCAATGCTCCCTGCCGGTGTTATAACCATCAGCGGTTCGCGCGATGCGGTGGGCTCTTCCCCGCCTTTACCTATATTACACCCGGCCAATACCGTTCCGGCCAGCATTACCGCTATGATCGCGGCAATTATTCTGCTTTTCCCGCCTTTTCCGGCCATATGTGTTTTCACTTTACGATCTTTAGACATGATATCACCTGCCGATATACTGCTCGCCGTAGATATCACCGAACGAAACAGCAAAAGGTTCCGTCTCTGAGCTCACGGCCATGTAGTCGCCTTCAAGGACACAATAATCAGGCGCAACGCCCTGCTTTGCGTCATTCCTGACGACGGAAATAAACACCTTGCCGCACGCGATCTCGGCATTGACGCTGCTGCTGCCGTTCGCCATACCGTCCGACTTAAGAGCATCCTTGCAAAGAACCTTGCCCGAATCCAGCATCGAAACAGATTTGATGTTTCCGCCTGCGAATCTGGCACAGTAAAGTACATTATCACCCGAAACAGTTTCCGGGAGATCCGTCGTGCGGCTGAGCGGCACTGCGCACGAAGCTGCTTTTCCGTTCGATACGTACATCAGCTTGTATACGTAACTGCTCATGCGGTTAAGCCAGCTTAAAGGATTTTTGCTGTTCATTATAAAGCTGCGGTCAGACAGAGCCATGACGTAAAAGCCGTCCTCAAAATCGCCGCCCGCATCTAAGTGGTAAGTGATAAGCGACGGATGCGAAGCATAGCGTTTGAGCTCGCCCTTGAACGCGCAAAGCAGCGACACCTTTTCTCCGTCCGATCCTGAAACGCCTTTATAGATGCCTTTTTTATTTGCGAAAATAACGTCGAATCCGCCCTTCTGCTCGTCGAAAGAAGCAGAAAAAACTTTGTATATCCGTCCCGAGCCCGCGAACATTTCGTTCGTCTGACCGTCTCCGTCGATGCTGCTGATCTTCCCCGAATACGGGTCATACAGAAGCGCGCTGTCTTCGCCCGGGCAGCAGATCTCCGGCAGGCGGTCGATCACCGACCTGACAAGCTTTCCGGAATCGATATCAAAAATAACTGACAGATAATTATCGCCGGTACCTGAATAAACGAGCAGCTTTCTGCCGAACACACCGTATCCGCGTATATCTGCCGCCGAATCCGAGAGCAAAAACGTATGCATTCCCTCGCTCTCAAACAGAGTGAGTTCTCCGCCTGAAGAGACGCAGAGCATCCCGCTGATCTCAGGCACAGGCAGATACGTCGCATTCTCCGCCGCACGCACTGCCGAACCGTCGCGGTAAATATTAAGCGAATTGAATTTCGAATAGCCCTCGGCAAAAACAGGCTCTCCGTTCAGGAACAAAAAGCTGTCAACGTTTTCGGCAACGCATACCGCTCCCTTGGACGTTCCGGACAGATCGGCCAGGAACAGTTTCGGGACGCCCTGCACGTCAACGACGAACAGAAGTTTTCCGCTTTCTTCGTCAAAACACGCGTGATCGCGGTACCTCACCTTCTCCCTGAGGCCGCTCTGCTCGTCATAAAAAACATACGAAACTCCTGCGGGAGTGATATCAGCCTCTGCGCCCTTATATAGCGTGTAGAGCTTCCCGTCTCTCGAAAAAACATACGGTTTTTCTGCCTCGGGAAGCAGGTCGTGATATCCGTCAATACCTATGAGCGTGTCGGACAATGTCTCGCGCATTCCCGGTCCGCCTATTTTAGACGTCAGGAACTCATCCAGCGGCTTCCATCTCAAAATGAAATGCACAAGGATCAGCACGGCGGCAACGATCAATACGGTTTTTATCACTCCATATACTTTTTTCATTATTTAACGCGCTTTCTCCTGACTCTTGCCGCGCCGGAAACGGTGAGCATCAAAACAAATGCAAGTATGATCAGCACCGGCGCCTTTTTTTTCAGTGTAAAGAAGAAATCCCGGACCGGTTTTAATCTTAAAAGCGTCTGCATATGGTTCACGGCATCATCCATTGACGTGAAGTGGATCACGCGGTACGTGCCGCTGCCGGACATGTAAACGCAGGCGTAGAAACCGGCTCCGGTAATGTCCTGCGAGCAGAGAAACACGGTGTCTCCGCTTACGGGAAATGAATATGTATCGTTAAGCCGCAGCTCGCGGCTCATTCGCATAATGTTAACCGAATATTTCGAGGCAAACTCTGCTTCGGCGGACCGGACGCAGAGCAGGAAAGGATTGTATTCGCTTCCGGAATCGTACTGCATCAGAGCCGGAATGTACTCGTTGGAATCGGTGTAATACAAAGCGCTGTTGGATACCGAACCGTCGTCGGAAATGTTGAGGATAAACAGCGATGTGGGGTTCTCTCTCTCGGAATCATTGCCGATGTGGAAACGCTCGGGGTCATTGTCCGCCCTGAACGTTTCGATACGGTTAATGCTCTGCCAGTTGTTTCCGCCGACATTCAGCATACGACCGATGAGCGTAAAACCATTGTCCGCCGTCTCAACTTCGAGTATCGCGGAGCACCAGTTTTCTTCATTCATGAACTGTTTCTGCCACTTTAGAACGGAATCGCTTCCTTCAATGCCGTACATTGCGCATAATCCGTACCTGAAGTGTGTGCCGAGGCTGCTTTCGGTATCGGCTCCGGCTAGCATGAACGAACTGCCGGAGGATGCCACGTCGGTTATGACGGAGAAGAAGTCGGGAGAAACAGAGGCGATCTCGTTTCCGGCCTCGCCGAAAAGTGTCACTGTCCTGCCGGATATGCCTGCAAACCTGCTGCCTGAATCGTCGGCGCTGACAAAGTTATCGAATCCGCCTTCGACCTGGCTCAAAGCTGAAGGCTTGAAAAATACTGTCTCGTCTGACTTCCACTGGTCGTTAATGCCGAAAACGGCTCCGAATCCGGGCAGTGTGTCATCCCACGGAGTGCAGAGGCATACTATTTTAAGTCCGCTGCCTGCGGTGATGAGTCCGGTGACTTCCAGCATGGTGTCCGAGAGGTAGAAATCGTGGCGTGCGATCAGTATTCCGCCGCGGTTATAGATCTTGCAGAAGAGCATTCCGGCGTTCGCTCCTTCGGTATACCGGCCGAGTACGGCAAGGCATCCTCCCGACAGCGACGCGATTGCGGAAGGTTTCTCTCCGTCTTTAAAAACGTCCGATGCTTCGGGTTCGTAGGTCCGTGCCATAACGTTCTGAACGCCGATAAAAACCGCTGATACGGCGATGGCGATCACAGCATATACGATTATGAAACGGAGGAGTCTCCTGACCATTTTTTACTCCCTTCGGCGCTTTATTCCGCACACTTTTTATTATACCACATCTGCCGTGGAGTGGCAAGCGCGGAAGGCGTAAAATCAGCCGGAAACGTGCCTGTAAAAGAGACCGAAAAGTGTAGCGTAAGAGCGTTTTTTGGTGTATAATACGGACAAACAGAGCAGAAAATATTTGTGCTATTATTTTAAGCATTTTACGGAGGGACTGATATGTCGTTCTACGCGGGGCGAAAGTCTATCAGAAAAGTGCCGGGTGCCGTTATTAAAGCCGCGCCTCTGCCCAAACCGCAGATCACGGAAGGATTCGGTGCCAGGGAAAACGTTGGAAAAATATGCAAAGAAGCAGGATACGGTTCGGCGCTGCTTGTCACGGATCAGACGCTGTTCGGGCTGGGACTTCACCAGAAAGTGGCGGATTCGCTGGAAGAATGCGGTATACCGTACACGATATTCCACGAAATTGACTCCGAGCCGACCGTCGATATAGTGGAAGCGGGGCGGAAAGCCGCGGTAGACTGCGGGGCGGATTGCATTGTCGCGCTCGGAGGAGGGTCGGTACTCGACAGCAGCAAGATAATTGCCGCCTCAGCGAAACATCCGCACATTGCCGTAAAGCATTTTTTACATAAATTCGCGCTCGTCAACGGCGGCACGCTTCCCATGATAAACGTTCCCAGCACGGCAGGAACGGGGGCGGAATGCACCGTGGGCGCAGTCGTGAAAAACTCGCGCGGAGTGAAAAATTCGACTGTAATAATAGGGCTCGAAGTGCCGCACGTCATACTTGACAGCGAGCTGATCGTAAATGCCCCAAAAAGCGTCACTGTATGGTGCGCGATCGACGCTCTGAGCCACGGTCTCGAAGGACTTTTAGCGGACGTCAGCTCGAAGAAAGAAGACATTTTTAAAAGCCGCGAGTGCGTGCGGCTCGTATTCGAAAATCTGCCGATCCTGCTGGAAGATCCGCATGATACTGACGCAAGGCAGGCTACGCTGCTCGCCGCGCACTACGGCGGAAACGCGATCAATACACAGCTGGCGGGTTATGTGCACGCTTTTGCTCACTCGATCGGAGCGCTGTACCACATTCCTCACGGGAAAGCGATTGCGTGGTGCCTCGTGCCGATAGTTGAAGCGCAGGAAAATCTGAGATATAAACAGCTTGCCGAACTCGCGGTGCACTGCCGCATCGCAGAAGCCGGGGACGAAGAAACAGCCGCCGCGGATAAACTGATCTGCGCGCTGAAAGAACTGCTTGACCGGTGCGGACTTGAAAAAGGATGTCCGCCGATACGGCAGAGCGATTATAAAAAGCTTACGCGCATGATCGATGCTGATTCGATAAACTACTCCCCTTCCAGGACGTTTACGGACAACGAAGTCAGGATGCTGCTCGATCAGATCAGGAGAGGATACTGAAATGATGCATACTCAGGAATCGATACACGAAACAGTAGTGAAACAGCGGAACTTCTTCCGCACCGGAACGACGCTTGACGTAAAATGGAGGATCGCGCAGCTCAGAACGCTGAAGCAGGCGGTTTTGGCGAACAAGGAGGCTCTTCAGGAAGCGCTGTACGAGGACCTTGGAAAGAGCCCCGCCGAAGCGTATTTGTGCGACATCGGCCCGGTGATCGTTGAGGTCAATGAGATCCTTCGCGGCATCAGGCGGTGGGCAAGGCCGGAGCGTCATTTCAGCGGTCTTATGTGCTTTCCCAGCACTCAGACGCGTGTCTACAAAATGCCTTACGGCGTGTCGCTCATCATCAGCCCGTTCAACTTCCCTGTGCTGCTGACTCTGGGCGTGCTGGCGGCAAGCATTTCGGGCGGTAATACGGCGGTCATTAAGGCGAGTTCAAAATCCGCGGCGAGCACGCGTGTGCTGAAAAAAATGATAGCCGAAACATTCCCTGAAGAATATGTGACGGTGATCGACGGCGGTCACGATGCCGCGGATATGTGTCTTTCGGAAAGGTTCGATAAAATATTCTACACCGGCTCGCCTGCCGTGGCAAAGCACGTGCTTTCGGAGGCTGCCGGGAACCTCACATCCGTGGCGCTCGAACTGGGCGGAGAGACGGGCAACTGGTGCATCGTGCGAAAAGATGCGGATATTAAGGACGCGGCCCGGAAGATCGCTTTTTTCAAGCTCTGCAATGCAGGTCAGATATGCATAAACATCAATCAGATCGCCGTTGCCGAAGAGGTCGCGGACGATCTCATCAGGGAACTGAAGGCGGAGTTTGTGAGGCAGATCGGCGAAGATCCGGCGAACGATCCCGAATACCCGAAACTCATCACCGGATCGGTTTACGATAAATGCGAGAGGCTGACAAAAGTGTATGCTGACCGCGTCGTGTTCGGCGGCAGCGGGAACCGCGAATCGTGCCGTTTTTCGCCGACAATGATCTACCCCGTCGGGATCGACGAAGATATTGTCCGGCACGAACTGTTCTGCCCGCTCCTGCCAATTGTCCCCTTTAAAGATACAGAAATTGACAGCGTAATGGACACGATCGCAGATCGCGAACACCCGCTGTCAATGTACGTTTTTACGTCTGATATGAAGTGGGCCTGGAGGGTGATGTCCACGCAGCAGTACGGCGGCGGGTGCATCAACGAGGTCTGCCTTCATATGATGGTCAAGGGCGTGCCTTTCAACGGCACCGGTCATTCGGGAATGGGTGCGTACCACGGCGAATGGGGTTTCAGGGAGTTCACTCACCCGACGACTGTGCTGAAGGGCAAGACACATCTGAACCTGCCTCTGCGCGAGCATCCTTATTCAGGAAAAGCCGGCGAGACGAAGATGAAGCTGCTGAAGCTGTTTGAAAGATAACGCTTCGCCTTATTACATCGAACCGGGATATGTCACCCGGGCGTTTTCGTAATTGGTGAACGCGTCGTGGAGCCTGACTTTGTATTTGTGAATGATCACGCCGTTCAGGATCAGGTGTACGCCCATGAGCATCAGGGCAGCGGATTGAAACACAAGGGAGTAAAGAACAGGTCCCGTTGCATGCATCCAGGCGTTATCAGTGAACACAAGAGTCAACACTTTTACTCTCAGATCATAATCATAGCAGAATAACAGAAGAGCGATTCCTACGATGATCAGCAAGCCGCCAATGACAAAGCATCTTATAAAAGGAGGCTTTACACGAATATCATATTTGTAGTCGGTGTACGCTTTCGTTATCATATGATAATATCTTTTTACTCTTCCGTACGTGCCGCTGACCATCGTGAACGCTACGATCCAGGCAGCAAGTCCGGCACCGTATGCTCCAAATATCAGCAGCAAAGTTCCCCACATACTTGATACGACTGACTGTCCGAACTCCGCGCCTCCTTTATCACCCAGGAGAGAAGACATTCCAATATTAAAATCCCATAACGCCGTTCCTGCTGAAGCGAGTATAAGAATAAGAACGAAAGCCAGCACAATAAACGCAGTTCCAGCCGCCATCATTATGATCAGCAATACGCGTCTGACCGTTATAAACGGCCGCTGCGAATAGAATGCATTTATATTTTTCGTTGCAGGGAATGCGAGCGCTTTTATCGAAGCAATCGCAGACACGAGCGAAAATGCAAAATAGAGTACGTTTCTGATAAGCTGCATAAACACTTCAGCAGAGTAGATCTTCTGACTGATCGCAACCACATCGTAAAACACAGCCGTAAGCGTTGCCGCAGCGATCGAAAAAAGAGTTATTATGATAAGGATCATTGCCGGACCGATATACGACTTTTCGATCGTCTGCCTGACGTTAAAACCGAGTGCAGCATCTGAGTATGTTGGGGCAACAACTACCTGTACTGGCTGCTGCTGGGGTGCCGGTACGATCGGTGCCTGAGAAACACGTGCACCGCAATTTGTACAGAAATTTGAATTATCCCGGAGCTCATTGCCGCAATAAGAACATTTCATGAGTATTATCACTCCTTTCAAGTCGGCAATAATTTATCACTTTTGACGCATTCTGTCAATTCAGCCGCGTCGCCGCCAAAACACCGTCGTTGAGCCTGACTTCGTATTTGTGAATGATAACGCCATTCAGGATCAGGTGTACGCCCATCAGCATCAGGGCAATGAGCTGGAACAAAAGCGAGCGCAGAACATTGTCGGCAACAGAAAAATCGATCCCGTTGAATATATTCATTGCATAGTAGCGCACCGTCTGGCTGAAGCAGAATGACAGCCCGGCAAGCCCGAGGACGATCAGCAGCGATCCGATGACGAAGCACCTTATAAAGGGAGGCTTTACACGGGTATCGTGTTTGTTGTCGGTGTATGCTGCGGTTATCATGTGGTAATATTTAGTGATCCTGCCGTACGTTCCGGCGATCATTATGAATGAGATTATCCACGCGGTAATAGCCACCACGTATATGCCGATCACGAGCAGAACATACTGCCATGTTCCCACATTCACACCAATCCAGTGCGCATCTTTATAAAGGCCGCGGGCAGATGCGCCCGTGCCGACAACAAGCAGGATAACAGCAAAAGAAGCCATCCATACAGTTCCGATTATCATCATTGTTATCAGCAGCACGCGTCTTACCGTCATAAACGGCCTCTGTGCATAGAATGCATTTATGTTTTTCGCGGCCGGTAATGCGAGTGCTTTTACCGATGCGATCGCAGATACAAGTGAGAAGGCACAATGCAGTGCGTTTCGGACAAGCTGCATTATCACTTCGAGCCGGAATGATCCGCCAGCGAGTTCTGCTATGTCATATACTATCGCTGTTAATGATGTCGCGGCAATCGCAAAAAGTGTGATGATGATCAGGGTCATTGCCGGACCGGTATATGATTTTTCGACCGTCTGCCTGATATTGAAACAGGGTGACGCGTCTTCGCGGAAATCATTTTCGCAATTAATACATTTCATCGGGCGAACCTCCCCATTTATACTGGCAACAATTTATCATTTTTGGGGCTTTTTGTCAAATCAAGCGCTCGGTTCGAATCCCCTTGGTGTTATAAAAAAGCAGCACGTCTGATGACGTGCTGCTTTTTTATGGAGCATAGGGGATTCGCCCACCTTTTACCTCTTTAATTTCGAATCCCATGCTCTTTTGGGATGGGAGCATAGGGGATTCGCCCACGCTAATTGCGGCTTTTTCCTTTTCTTTTCCTCAATTAGCTTACGGGAGCATAGGGGATTCGCCCACGCAAAATCTTTGCAGTAATTTTATAAGATTTTGCTTAAAGGGCCCTCCTCGCTGAAACAAGCCACCGGCTTGTTTCTACGCACTTATTACTTTTCGTCTTATAATGCTTTTTGTGCTGCTACCGCTCGGTTCGAATCCCCTTGGTGTTATAAAAAAGCAGCACGTCTGATGACGTGCTGCTTTTTTATGGAGCATAGGGGATTCGAACCCCTGACCCCAACACTGCCAGTGTTGTGCGCTCCCAACTGCGCTAATGCCCCGTGCGAAGTGCATTTTACTATTATGCAGACTGCATTGTCAAGAACTTTTTCGTTGCCCGCGTTGCTGTGGATCTGATTGGATAATGATGCGGCAAATCGTATGGACTATGTCGCGGACGCTGCCTCCGGGGCTGAAAATGAACGATCCGGCTCACTCCGCGTGCTTCGGCGTCGGAACTTACACACACTTCGGCGGCCATTTAAAAGCGTATTGTTGAAATCCGCACCAATTCGGGATATAATGGGAAACAGATCGTGCCGGCAGGTCCGAACAGGCACACTGCGTTACGGCGCGAGCTGATAATTCATTATAAGGAGCACACTATGGGCAGCATTTCCGAATTCTTCAAAAAATTATTCAAAAGCGGCGCAAAAGAAATACAGAAAGCCGCAAACACAAAAACAATTACACTGAGCAGCATCACTGTTGACCCCGACGAAGTCACCGAACTCCCCGAATTCGACAGAAAAGACCCGAAAATGGTAGCAGCACTCACGGTCGTTGCCCTCTGCAGATACCCGAAGAGCAAAGAGGAATGCTTCGCCATGCTCGATAACCTCAAAGGTCCCGAGCCGCTTACCAACCGCGACAAGGAATTTATCCGCGACCGCTTCATGGACGGCAAGGATTACGTCCCGAAGTCCTACTTCGCAGGTGCTACGCCCGAGAACAACTACACTCCGTCGAAGCCTCTCCAGGTCAAGATCGTTGAGCAGTCCAACAGCTTTGAGAACGACGGCTACGCCCGCTTCTGGATCCCGTCCGGCGGCGCAGATTCGCCCCGCCAGATCACTCTCAGGCAGAAGAAATCAACGGGCGAGTGGTTCGTGAACCAGCACGAATTCCTGCTCGCAGGCATCCGCATCCCCGTGTCTCAGGACAAATGGGCGTAATGCAGGCAGGACAATACATAACAGATCCTGGCTGAAGTAACACAAACACACAGTAAAATAATCCGGGCCCCGGTCGCATGACCGTGGCCCGGTTTTTATGCGGATAGCAGGACTTGAACCTGTATACCTTGCGGCACCGGAACCTAAATCCGGCGTGTCTGCCAGTTCCACCATATCCGCGTTGCCAGTCCGAAACAACCGAAAGATCACGGCGCTGCGGACTGAATTATCTAGTTAGAAAGAGGCACCGGAGTTGCGGGCGCTTCGGCAGGCGCCACAGTCGCACCGGGCTCCGGAGTCTGAGTCTGTACAGGAGCAGGCTTACACTTGGTGCACGCCTGAGACGAAATATGATCCTTATCGGTAACGACCTCGTGAGTATGCGTGCAGTTCTCCCCCGCCAGAATGTACTTGCCGTTAGCGTCCTTACCGGCATCGTCACAGACCTTGACCTTCACATGGTATGTGCAGTAGGACGTAGGCTGAGTGCCGTCGCAGAACGCCTCATAGATTGTCTTATTTCCGCTCTCGCATTGTGCGCAATACGACGTGGCAAGCTGCCTCGATTCGGCACAGATCAGCACCTGCTTGGCAGAAGTGCCCGTTGCCAGCGGCTTTATCGGCAGGTCTGCATGGATCTGCTCCATGATCACTTTCCAGAGCAGATATGCGGCGCCTTTCTCTTCAGCCTGCATGCTCTTCTGCGAAGGATAGCCGTACCAGACCGCAGCGGTGTAGTATCCGGTGTATCCGACGAACCAGTAGTCGTACGAGTTCGTAGTCGTACCGGTCTTACCGGCCGTAGGAACCTGCACTCCGTCGCTGTTGAAGAAAATAGCTTTGCGCGCCGTTCCGCCGTAACCCTCATCCATAACGGACGTAAGAAGCGAAGTCATGACAGGCGCCGTCTGAGGATCGTCATAAACGACGTGAGACTGCGAAATATTGTCGATCAGAACGTTTCCGTCAGAATCGAGCACCTTTGTAAACGTTATGGGCTCGTGGTAAACGCCTGTACCGTTTGAGAAAGGCACGTAAGCGGCACACATCTCCATCGCGCATACGCCGTTCGTAAGACCGCCGAGGGCAACGGATATCTGCGTTTCGTTCGTGCGGTCGATACCCGAGCGCTTCAGGTACTGGAGGCACATCGGGATATTGTCCTTGTACAATTTAACGGCGGCAACGTTGCACGACACGGCGATCGCCTGGCGCACCGATATCGTCCCCTTAAACTTCTTATACGAGTTTTTAGGCCACGGCTTGTCCGGAGTATCCGGGTTCAGGTACGATTCCTCGTCCACAATAGTGGTCGCCGAAGTGATTATGTGCTGGTCAATAAGCGGCGCATACACCAATATCGGTTTGATTGACGAACCGGGCTGACGGTGCGCATCCGTGGCATAGTTATAAGCAAGGTTAGTCGTCTTCGGCCCGTAGCCTCCGTACATCGCCTTTACCTGCCCCGTATACTGATCCATAATGACGAACGACGCCTGCGCCATATCCGTACGCGCCGTATACTGGTAGTTCACCGGGAAGTTCGCTTCGTTATTGAATTCCTTATCAACGATCGCCTGAATATCGCGGTCCTGCGTCGTGTAAATGCGGATGCCTCCGCCGTAGATCATCTTGTTCGCCTCGGCCTTGGTATACCCGCGCTCCATAAACGCGTCGCGCACGTCGGTTATTACGGCGTCAACAAAATAGCTGTACAGCGCGTATGACGATCCGGCTTCGTACTCTTCGTTGAACTTGAGTTCCGTCTGGATAGCGTCAATATACTCCTGCTTCGTTATCATTCCGAGCTCGAGCATCTTATCAAGTATGATGATCTGCCTTTTATATCCGTTCTGGCGTCCGACGGTCGTGTGCGGCGCATATTTTCCGGGGTTATTCGTTATACCGGCCATATACGCGCATTCCGCCAGGTTCAGTTCGCTAACATTTTTACCGAAATACGCCCTGGACGCCGCCTGCACGCCGTAGCAGTCCCTGCCCATATAGATGATATTCATATACTTTTCAAGGATCTCTTCCTTGGAATAATCCTTTTCAAGCAGGTATGCACGCCACATCTCCGAGATCTTGCGCAGTACGCTCTGCTCGTCGTCTCCCGTAGCGTTCTTAATAAGCTGCTGCGTGATCGTACTGCCTCCGTACGTGCCGAAACCGGGCAGCATGTACGCGGCAATGGCTGAGAGCGATCGTTTTACGTCTACTCCGGGGTGCGTGTAGAAGCGCTCGTCCTCGATGGCAACGAACGCGTCCCTGAGGTCTTCGGGCACTTCGTCGAACGTTACGAGCACGCGGTTAACGTTTCCCGTTCCTTTAAGGGCAATAGGTTCTTCCTGCCCTTCGTCGTTTATGTACGTGACGGGCTGCCCGTCGGGATAATATATGAACGACGTGAGCGATGCCGTTTCCAGCTGTATGTCCGTGACCGGTTCGGTCGTGCTTATACATGCGGTGATGAGGCCGATGACCGCGCCTCCCACTACGAATATGGCCACGAGCACGACTATAAGCGTGATCCTGAGGGCAACAGTGAATATGTGCCACAGTACTTTCAGGAAGATCACTACCGGGTTCTTATACTCGTACTGGGCTTCCTCGACGTTGCTTCTTTTGAATCTCTGTCTGCTTCTCTTCATCACGCTCACCTCCCCGCGCCGCAGATACATCGATATGGTTACATTTTATTATATCACATTGTCCAGCCGCCTGTCTACCTGTCGCGCCGGCTGTTGCGATTTGTACCTTGCAGACACACCGCGATCCGCAATATAATCATATTGCCGCAAGGGCAGGATAATGTAACGCGCGAAACATCATTATCATCATTGCCGGAGAATCGGAGAATGGAAACAGGAAGCCGGATAGCAGAACTGAGAAAAGAACGGGGATTGACACAGCAGGAACTCGCACAGAAATTGTTCGTGTCGAGAGAACTCGTATGCAAATGGGAGAGCGGAGAGCGAAAGCCGGACTACAGAACGGTGGAAAAGATCGCAGAAGCACTGGGCGTTGACCCGGGCCGAATCGAAAGCGAAGATGATGCGATCATGGAAGAGCTCGAAGGGTGCGTTCCTGCAGAAGGCGGTCCGTCGGACAGAGCTGCGGCCGCGGCAATGCTCAATAATTTCCTCAGAACGCTTCCTGACGGAGAGTGCGACATATTCGTACGGCGCTACCGTTTCCACGAAACGACGGCAGAGATCGGCGCCAGGTACGGCATCGGGGACAATTACGTCAGGTCGGTGCTGGCAAGGACGCGCCGGAAACTCAGAAAGTACTTTAAGAGGTGCAAAGATGAATAAAAATGATCTGTTTGAAGCGATAAACGATATTGACCCCGTACTGACTGCGCGTTCGGAGTCCGGCTCGTCGTTTGCGAAAAGCGTCGGAAAGCACAAGGCGGCTAATTCCGGCAGGATGCGCAATATATTGCCCCTTATTATCATCCCCGTGGCGGCGGTCGCGGCACTTACGGCCGTCATCGTCATGTCGCGTAAAAACAGCGTACGGAACGATCCGTCAGCGATCGTCTCTTCCGAAACTCCGGATCCAACCGAAGCCGGTGTGACTGAAGCAGGTGCGACCGATGCGGCGCCAAAGACCGAACCACCTGCCACATACGATCCGGGCGACCCCGCGCAATGGCCCGTTCCGGTCAGCGGCAGTGATCTTCTCTACATGCTCGATTCGTATATGCGCCATGCAGGATTCGAATACGCAAATCACCCTGATGGCCTTAAAGCGCTTAGCGAATACCGTCTGAACGGAAAGAAAATATCCGAATCGGCGGAGCGCACTTCCACGTCCGCAGACTATGAAGACGGTTTTGAACAAATCGCGGAATATGCTCTGGATGACGTTTTTATGTCTTCATCCAGATCAGAAAAAACTTTCCTGCAAACCATCACCGGCACGAAAAAACTCTTCCTCTTAACATACGCGAAACTTGAAGGGCTTGACCTTCCGCTGAAGGTCGAATTCGGCGACTCTGCTTTAGCAGTTCTCACTAAAACAGGTATCGCAGGTTTCGCCGCTCAAATGTGCGAGGAATTTGCCGCACACGATTCGGAAACGGAAAATTTTTATGGCATGATCACATCTGTAAACCCCGATCCTGCGCCCGTGATCGAACCGGGCAGCGAAGGTACGGCAGATGAAGATTCCTACGTCCTGGAGTTTTCGCGCTCGTACGGGCCCGTCAATGCAGACACGGTGTTTCCTTACGAGTATGTCCTTTCGTTTACCATTGTTCAAAGAAAAGACGGTGTCAACACCGAGCGTTATATGGCCCTGACGTTTTCGGGATATTCTCTCGAACAGAGCAGCCTGAGCACGGTAGTTATGATAGTCACCGAAACGACGGTACGGACGATCGAAGAAAACGCGACGCCTGCCCCTACCCCCACTGCCGTGCCTACCGAGCCACCGGAGGTGACGGCCACTCCTATTCCGACTTCGGTGCCGGATAGCTCCCCCGAACCCACCCGCGAGATGCTAACGCCTGAACGCCCCCTTGACTATCCGGCGGTCCCCGGTTATTACGACTACGTCGATTATCCTGATTTGTATTTTTTGGACAGCAAACAGGCCCGCTTCTTTACCACATATAAAGAAGTGTACGTTTACGTCGGTGAATCATTCGAAGTACCGGTAACCCAAGGCATCAAGACGTGGGTCCCGGAAGAGACAAACACTATCACATACACCGCGGCAAATGATTCCGTCATAAGCATTGAAAGGATCGAGGAGCGGCGTCCGAACCACAGTATATATAACTTCTATGTTACCGGCCTCAGGCCGGGGACAACGACGGTCAGGGTCTATGGCTGGTACGATCCCTCGGATTTTGAGGATCAGGTGAACATCTTGGTCAAAGAACCGTGCGAATCGATAAACTGCGAAGTTATTGTCCACGTGCTCGAGCCGTAGCTTTTATTTGACTAAAACCGCGCTCCGTCATATAATTGACCCGTAATCAGAAAACCCGCCCGTATCCTCGATGACGCAGAAACGCGCGGTGCAGAGCCAATAATATGACTGGAGCACGGAAGCATGGACGACTTAAAAGAATCTCAACCCCCAAAACCGCCTCACATATTCAGAAGGTTTGTCCAATACTACAGGCCGCACAGGAAGATGTTTGCGCTCGATATGCTCGCTGCGCTGTTCATCGCACTGATCGGCATGGTATACCCTGTCATCACGAATAAAATGCTGAAAGAGCTGATCCCCGGAAGGCTGTACGGAATGATCGTCGCAGCGGGACTGACCGTGCTCGCGCTTTATATCGTGCGTATGCTGCTCAGATATTTCGTGCAGTACGAGGGCCATATGATAGGCGTAGGCATGCAGGAGCAGATGCGCTCGGACCTGTTCGCACACCTGCAGAAATTGCCGTTTTCTTTCTACGATAACCACGAGACCGGTAAAATAATGTCGCGCCTGACGAGCGACCTCTTCGACGTAAGCGAGCTTGCCCACCACGGCCCGGAAAATCTGTTCATAAGCGGCATTATGATCATCGGCTCGTTCATTTACCTGAGCACGATAGACATACTGCTTACACTGATTATTTTTACGTGCGGCCTGCTGCTCGCCGTTGTCGCCTGGATCTGCCGGAAGAAGATGCGCGAAGCTTTCACGGAGCGCAGAAAAACGACCGCTATGATCAACGCTTCGATCGAGAGTTCCGTCACGGGTATCCGCGTCACGAAGGCGTACACGAATTCGGACAGGGAGCAGGAGAAGTTCGAGAAGAGCAATTCCCTGTTCAGAGAGGCATGCCGCAAATCGTACAAGGCGATGGCGCGCTTCCATTCATCGACTTCGTTTATCACCGACGCGTTTAACGTAGTGATACTGATCGCGGGCGGCCTTTTCCTCTACTCAAACAGGATCGATTTCGGAGATTATTCCACGTTTATCGTGTCGGTGAACCTGTTCATCTCGCCCATATCCACGCTGATCCAGTTCACGGAACAGTACCAGAACGGCGTCACGGGCTTTGCGCGCTTCCTTGAAATAATGGATATCCCGCCGGAAGAAGACGCACCGGACGCGGTGGAAATCGACCGCGCCGATGGCAATATCGATATTGACAGCATTTCGTTTAGCTACGGCGAGGGCAACGTGATCGATAATATCACGCTGCACGTCGAAAAGGGCAAAAAGCTCGCGCTCGTTGGCCCGTCGGGAGGCGGAAAGACTACTCTATGCCACCTGATCCCCGCATTCTACCCTGTAGACGAAGGGTCAATATCCATCGACGGGCTTGACATCCGCAAGATCCGCAAAGAGTCGCTTCGCAGAAATATAGGCATCGTGCAGCAGGACGTGTTCCTGTTCGGAGGCACGATCCGCGAGAACATAATGTACGGGCGGCTGGACGCTACTGAAGAGGAAATGATCGAGGCAGCGAAACGGGCCAACATCCACGACTACGTTATGACGCTTAAGGACGGGTATGACAGCGAGATCGGAGAGCGCGGCGTGAAACTATCAGGCGGGCAGAAGCAGCGTCTGTCGATAGCGAGAGTATTCCTGAAAAATCCGGCGATATTGATACTTGACGAGGCCACTTCCGCGCTGGATAATACTACTGAAATACTGATCCAGCAGTCGCTCGACGAACTATGCAAAGGACGCACGACGATCGTTGTCGCACACCGCCTTTCCACGATACGCAACGCAGACGAGATCGCGGTGATCGTTGACGGGCAGATAATCGAGCAGGGCACACATGACGGCCTGATGCAGAAGAGCGACGGAGTTTACAAAAAGCTTTATTCCCTTCAGTTCAGGGAGGGCGATAATACATATTTCAGCGACGAAGATTTTGAATTCGGAAAGAGAGGACTTAAAAATGAAACTTGAGGGAAAAAAGATCAATTTCCTTGGCGACAGCATCACGGAGGGCTGCGGCACCGATTACAGATTCGATCAGATGATAGCAGAGCAGACCGGAGCTATCTGCCGGAATTACGGCATCGGCGGGACAAGGATCGCGCGCAACGTGAAGCCTTCGCTGAATCCGCTTTTTGATCAGTATTACGACTCGCGTGTTGACAATATGGATCCGGATGCGGACGTTATTGTCGTGTTCGGCGGCACGAACGACTTCGGTCACGGCGACGCTCAGCCGGGGACAATGTCCAACCGCACCGTTGACACTTTCTACGGCGCGATGCATTGCCTCATCACACACCTGAAAGACCGCTACCCCACGGCCGAGATCGTGTTCATCACTCCCCTCCACCGCCTGAACGAAAACGATCCTGACGGAGACGGCGGATTCAAGCCTTACGGCACATATGCTCCCCTGAAGCGTTACGTGAATATCATCCGCGAAGTATGCGAATATTATTCCATACCCGTGCTCGACCTCTGGAAAAACTCCGGCCTCCAGCCCGCGATCCCGAAGGTCCAGGAGCTGTACATCCCCGACGGCCTCCATCCGAACCGCGCAGGCCACGAGATAATCGCGTCAAGGCTCCTCGGCCTGCTTCAAACGCTGTAGCCCTTTAATTTGCAACTTGCCATTTGCAACTTGCCACTCAGAACTTACTGTACCTCGACTGCTTCGAAATATTCAGCACGACGCCCATGCTCGCCATCATGATGATCAGGGACGTTCCGCCGTAGCTGAAAAACGGCAGAGAAATACCTGTAACCGGCATTAGTTTGCTCACGACCGCGAGGTTAAGCACGACCTGGATCGCCACGTTCGAAATGATGCCGAACGCTGTAAGCGCACCGAACAGATCGGGAGCGTTTGACGAGATCTTGTAACCGCGCATGATCAGGATGATGAAAAGCGAAATGACGAGGAGCACGCCCACAAGGCCCATCTCCTCCGCCAGGATCGAAAAAATGAAATCATTGTACGGCTCGGGCAGGTAGAGATATTTCTGAATGCTTTTGCCGAAGCCTCGGCCGAACAAACCACCCGAACCGATCGCGTACAGCGACTGCGTCGCCTGATACGTGTCAGCCTCGCTCTCGGCCTCTCCTCCGTGCGCAGCGATACGGTTGATGATGTAGTCAAGGGACAGTTTCTCGTTGCTCTTTACGAACAGCAGTATGGCGGCAATGGCGGCGACGGCGATAAGTATCGTGACAATAAACGTACGCGCCTTGACCTTGCCCGCGAACATCATAAGAGCGACGATGGCAACGATTATGAGAACACAGCTGATATGCGGCTGCAGCACCAGCAAACCGATATTGACCGCGACAGGCAGCACGAAGATCAATATTCCCCAAAGCCCTCTCGCCTTTTCACGTATATTTTTCTGCGATAAAACATACGCAATAAAAAAAACCACCGCGATCTTCAGTATCTCGGAAGGCTGGAAAAGAATGCCTAATTTAAGCCAGCGGCGCGCGTTGTTACGCGTAGTGCCGAACGGTATGACAGCCGCCATCAGAAGTGTCGAAACTGCGAAAAGCGCGATCGAAAACCTGCCCAGGAGCTTGTAATCGACCATGCTCGCAAGAATAAGCACTCCGATACCGAGCGCGGTGTAAATGATCTGCGTCTTAAGAACGTCGTATGCGGTCGAGGACGATGATTTAGCGTACGAACTGGGCGTGCTGGCGCTGAATATCATCATCGTGCCTATTCCCACAAGCAGAATGACGCTTAGAAGCATCCAGAAATCCACCTGGGAAAAGCTGATATTGGTATGCACTATATCGTTGTCAGCCCGTCTTTTACGTGCCATCGTTCTCCCCCGAAAGAAGCCGCGCCATAGCGGCAAAGGCGATCACAGCCGGTCGGTTTCTCAGCCCTTGTAACAGGTGCAGAAATAAGTGAAAACACACATCGCGAGTGTAAAGCCCCAGAAGCTCCATACGACCGTTTTCTCGCTCCAGCCCGAAAGCTCGAAGTGGTGGTGGATCGGAGCCATTTTGAATACGCGCTTTTTCCTGCCGGATGCTTTGAACACGCCTACCTGAATGATGTCGCTGAGTGCTTCAATAATGAAGATGAGGCCTCCGATGATGAGCAGGAACGGGCGGCGCATAATAAGCGTCATCGCGGCGATCCCTCCGCCCAGAGCGAGCGAACCGGTGTCTCCCATGAATATGCGCGCGGGATTGTAGTTGAACACCAGGAACGCCAGCAGAGCACCTGCGCAGATGAATCCGAACAGCTGCATATCCGCCGTTTCCTCAAGCGTGAAAGCCACGCATGAGATCATCGCAAACACGATGATGCTGATGCCTCCGCAGAGGCCGTCAAGGCCGTCCGTAAGGTTCACTGAATTTGTTGTCGCCAGCAGCACGAACACGGCGTACGGGATGAAGAACCACTTGATGTCGAGTTCGGCGTGCCATGCGAACATATCGAAACGGAGGACGGTGATATTGTCCCCGCCTTTGAAGTAAAGGTAGCATGCGGTACCGCCTGCAACGATCAGCAGCGCGAGCATTTTCTGCCATGGGAAGAGGCCGTCTTTGCTGCGCTTTTTGATCTTCAGGAAGTCGTCAAGGAATCCGATTATCCCGAATCCGAACATACACGCCGCAGGCACGATCAGTCCGTATTCGCCGCGGATCAGAGCATACGTGACGCTGACGGCAACGATCGGTATCAGGAATATCAGTCCGCCTATCGTGGGCGTCCCCTGCTTTTTCAGGTGGCTCTGAGGCCCGTCGTCGCGCTCCGTCTGCTTCGCCTTGAGCCTGCGCATCATCGTGATGACGAGCGGCCCGAGCACTATCCCGACCGCAAACGCGATACCCATGCAAATGAATATTACCGAGATCTTCATTTGTACGCTTCCTCCAGCAATTGAGATATGCGGCCCATATGCATGATATGCGAGCCTTTAACGAGGATCGCCACGGTCCTGCCTGCCGAAAGTTCCCCGTCGATATATTTTCTGACGGATGCGAATGCTTCGTCCGTCGTACCGAAACTCTCCGTTTTTGCCGTGCGTTTTACGCTCTTAAAACCGTTCACGTACTTCTTCGCTTTCTCACCGACCGTAAACAGCCTGTCGCAGTACGTCGCGGCGGTACGTCCAACTTCGAAGTGGAATCTGGGCGAATCGGGTCCGAGCTCGACCATGTCGGCAAGCGCGGCAATATGCCTGTCTGCCGTTATCCCTCCGAGCACTTTCAGCGACGCAGGCATCGACTCCGGCCCGGCGTTGTACGCATCGTCAATAACGGTAATCCTGCCTCCTGCGAGCGTGATCTTGCGCTGCCTGACCGACTTCTCTCCGCCGCTCTCTTCGGCATACCTGCGGATGGCTGAAACGGCCTGCTTCGCGCTGATCCCGAACAAACTGCCTGCCGCGATTGCCGCAAGCGAATTGTAAATATTGTGCTCGCCCGGAAGCGGAAGATCGACGTGGACATTGCCCTCGGGACAGATCAGCAGGTAGTTGATGCCATGCTCGCCGCTCACCGTCTCGGCCGCGCGGAACGTTGACGACGGATCAAGCCCGAACGTAATAATATCGAGCTTCCTGCAGCCGTAGCCCGCCGCGATAGACCTGAGTCTGTCCTTGTCCTTAAGCATGTCGTTATCGCCGTTAACGATCAGTTTGAACGCCTTTCCCCTGGGCAGCCTCGCACCTCCGCGGCACACTTCCATCTTGGCTTTCAGTATGTTTTCGCGGCTTCCGAGCAGTTCCAGGTGTGCGTTACCGATCGTCGTGATCAGCGCCGCTTCGGGATGGACGATATTTTCAAGATATGTGATCTGGCCGAATCCGCGCATGCCCATCTCCGCCACGAATATTTCCGTATCGGACGGGAGGGACAATGACGTCATCGGAAGGCCTATTTCGTTGTTATGGCTGAGGGGCGTTTTCTCGGCCCTGAATCCGGACGCGAGCACGGCGTGGACAAGCTCTTTCGTAGTAGTTTTCCCTACGCTGCCCGTCACGGCGATCCTGCGCATTTTCGGGAAATATTTCTGCAGATACCCCGCGGCAATATCCCCCAGCGCTTTCTGCGTGTCCCCAACGAACACCGCGTATTCGCCGAACCTGCCGCTTTCCCAGCCCTCTGCGTCGCTCACGACTGCGCAGGCGGCTCCTGCTTCGAGCGCGGCACACACGTAATTATGGCCGTCGAAATTTTCGCCCTTAAGCGCGATGAACGCACCGCCCTTCACAGGCTTTCTCGAATCGGTAACTACGCTTCCTACCCTGCGCCTTCCGGCACCCGGACGATATTTTCCGCCGCAAAATCCGGCCAGCTCTTTTACAGTTAACGTGTACATGCGAACCTCCCGGCCCTTATTTTTCGCTCTCCGGAGCTTTTTCTCCGGCATCAAGCTCGTTCAGGATATCTCTCACGACCTCGCGCTCGTCGAAGTGGATCGTCTTATCCTTCAGGATCTGGTATGTTTCGTGACCTTTGCCCGCCAGAATTATGACGTCCCCGGGAAGTGCATGTGTGATCGCGTAGCGGATGGCTTCGCGGCGGTCAACGATGCAGATGTACGGCGCTCCGGTTGGCTTGATGCCTGCTTCGAGGTCGGCAACGATCGACGCGGGATCTTCGCTGCGCGGGTTGTCCGATGTTATGATCGAGAAGTCCGCGTACTTTCCGGCGGTCTCGCCCATCTGCGCTCTCGGACGGTTGCGGTCTCCGCCGCAGCCGAACAGGAACACGGTACGCTTCGCAAATTCCTTGACCGTGGTGAGGATGTTGATGAAGCTGTCGGGATTGTGCGCGTAGTCAATGATTATAGTGAAATCGCGGCCGGTCGGGACAACTTCCGCTTTACCTGCTACGGCGACTTCCGCAAGTCCCGCGACGCACGCTTCGGGTTCGATCCCCCTGAGCCTCATCGCGCCGTACGCTCCCAGAGAATTGTACACGGTAAAGCGGCCGGGAATCGGGACAACGACGTGCACGGTGCGTTCCGGAACGAGTTCGCCATTAATATATACTCCGCTTTCGGTCAGATCGTACTCGACGCTGTCCTGGTGGGTAACGACGTTGTCCGCCCTGAACGAACAGCCCTCGCTCATGCCGAAAGTATAAACGCGCTCCTTCACCGAATGCATCGCACGGTCGATCATATATCCGGACCAGTCATTGTCCGCATTGATCAGCGCGTTCCCGGAAAGGTCGAACAGTTTCGCTTTCGCAGCGGCGTACTCTTCCATATTCGCATGTTCGCTCGGACCGATGTGATCTCTCGAAAGGTTCGTGAAAAGCCCCACTTTGAATTCGCAGCACGCCACGCGGTCGAGGTTCAGGCCCTGCGACGAAACTTCCATCACGCAGTAGCCGATGTTTGCGTCGACCATCCGCTTGAGCAGCGGCTGTATGACGTTTGCTTCGGGGGTCGTGCGCTCGGTCGCAACGCGCTCGTCGCCGACAAAATTGCAGATCGTGCCGATCAGCCCGGATTTGTGTCCGGCTGCGGTCAATATCGATCTCATCATGTAGCTCGTCGTAGTCTTTCCCTTCGTGCCCGTGATGCCGATCAGATCGAGGCTGCCCGAAGGATGGCCGCAGAGGATATCAGCAGCTTCAGCTACGGCGAACCTTACGTTTTTAACGAGGACAACAGGAATGATGCGCCCTGCCCAGAGGATGTTGTCACCCTGTACGAACCCGCGCTCCCACGAGAGCACCTTCGCTCTGAGGTGCTGGAAATCGTCCGTCAGCAGCGCGGATGCACCGCGTGAAAGAGCGTTCTCCGCGTAGTCGTGGCCGTCAAGCACGTACCCTCTCACGCACGCGAAAATGCTGCCGCGCCCGCAATTGCGGCTGTCGATCTCCACCGTTTTTATATCTGCGGTCTGAAGCGCATCGCCTACGATGACGCTGCCGCTCATTTTATTGACAAGTTCATGTAAAACCATATTTCCGTTCTCCTTTCGATCTTCCCCGGACTACCCGAGCGATTCCGTTTCATTGTTCTCCACGATCAGTTCCACGACGCTGCCGAGTTCGACCTGCGTACCCGGTTCCACGTTCTGTCCCGTGACCGTTCCTATATTTTCAGCATGCATATTAAGTCCCATCTGCGTAAGCGTATTGTACGCGTCCAGCAGCGTATAACCCGTAAGATCAGGCATCCTCACCGTCTTGCGCGCCGTCGAGGCATCCGCGTAGAGCAGCACAGACGATCCGTCGGTTATGTACGCTCCCATCTCAGGCATCTGCGCGGCCACGCGGAACGCCGTCAGATCTGCGTTCTCGGGCAGGTCGCGGATATCCATGACCAGTCCGGCGTGCTTGAGCTCCAGCCTTGCCTCTTCGAACGTGAGGCCGGTGACGTCCGGAACGTACGATTTGACCATCATCGCTTTCTTATCGAGTTCGCTGTACCTGCGCGGCACACCCATATATTCGAGCGTTTTTTCGATGATCTCTCCGACAACGGGAGCTGCCTGGCGGCCGCCCGATGCTCCGTCTTCCACGTCAGGGTGGTCAAGCATTACAAGCACTACTATCTGCGGGTCGTCGGCGGGGGCAATACCGATGAACGACGCTATGTATCTGCCCGTCGATTCCGTCTGCAGCGTTTCAGACGTACCGGTCTTTCCGGCCACCCTGTAGCCCGAGACGTACGCGTTGCTTCCCGTACCGCTCGCCACGACGTCTTCGAGTATCTGCATCATCTCGGCAGACGTTTCGGCGGAAATCACCTGCCTGAGCGCGACCGGTTCGTACACCTTTGCCGTAACTCCGTCCTGGTCAAGCAGTTCGCGCACGATCCTGGGCTTGTACAGCGTACCGCCGTTGGCAAGCGCGCAATAAGCCGTTGCCATCTGAATAGGTGTGATCTGGAATCTTTGACCGAATGACATGACCGCGAGGTCAATATCCGTCGGATCCGAGTGCATGATGCTCGATGCTTCGCCCGAGATCTCGATCCCGGTGCGATCGTAGAAACCGTACGCTTCGATGTAAGATACAAACGTGCTGACGCCTATGTCGAGCGCCAGTCTGGCAAGTATCGGGTTGCATGAATTTTTGATAGCGTCCGCAAATGTTTCGGTGCCGTGATCTCCGTTCTTTTTCCAGCAGTTGATCTCCCAGCCGCGCAGGATGAGCGGCGAGTCGGTGACCATCGTGCCGGGGCTAACGTAATTCTCTTCGAGACCTATGGAAGCGGAAATCGATTTGAACGTGGAACCGGGCTCGTACGTATCGGTGAGCGCTTTGTTGCGCCATACGGTCGTGCTGAGGATCTGAACGTCCTTCGTGGCATTGCCGATCCACTCGGGATCATCGACCCAGTCGGGCTTTCCGTACGGATCGTTCAGGTCGAAATCGGGATACGACGCCATCGCGAGCACGTCAGCGTTCTTTGCGTTCATGACGATCGCACAGGCACCCTCGAGAACGTTGTACTTCACGATCGCCTCGCGGAGTGCAGTCTGAGCTATCGACTGGATGTTCGCGTCAAGTGTGAGCACGGGGTTAAGTCCTTTCACCGCGTCGATGCGCCTGACATTGTCGTACGGAAGCTCGTTGCCCTTCGCGTCGACACTCGTCATTATTCGCCCGTCCGTGCCTGTAAGTTCATCGTTTAGCGCGACCTCCACGCCGCAGACGAGGCCCTGGTCGTCATTGCCCGTAAAACCTATAACGTGCGATGCGAGATTGCCCAGAGGATATATCCTGCGCGAATCTTCATCAACGTAGACTCCCTTTATGCGCTTTTCGCTGCGCCACTCTTTAACTTTATCGC
The DNA here is from genome assembly GCA_017613535.1 of Clostridia bacterium. Taxonomy (GTDB): domain Bacteria; phylum Bacillota; class Clostridia; order UBA1212; family UBA1255; genus UBA1255. Next base: position 45,775 of record JAGADO010000023.1, read on the forward strand.
CAAGTTCGGTATCGATCTTGCGCGCGATCAGCTTATATCTGCCGCTGCCCGAGACCTGGCCGAAAACCCAGTCCTCATCGAGCTTCAGTATCTCCGCAAGTCCGGCGGCAACGATCTTTCTGTACATATCTACCGCGGCCGCGTCGCTGTACACGTCCCCGTCTTTGGCAACGTAATTTTTAACGTAGTTTACCGCCGCGTTTTCGATGATCATGGGATCGACGGTGACAATATTTGCCGCGACGCTTACTGCAAGTTCAACGCCGTTCGTGTCGTATATCGTGCCGCGTCCCGCAGGTATCGTTCTCCACGCGTTCTGCTGCGCATTAGCCTTCTGCTTGTAGTAATCGCCCTTGATTACCTGTATGATCACGAAATTTCCGGCAATAACGAGCAGAAGCAGTAAAAAAAGCACGCGGGTGAAACGGCTCCACCCGCCTGCGTAATTCTGCTCTCTTACGACGCTGTCGTAGGACACCAATTTTGAGATCAGCGGTTTCTTCTTTCGCTGTGCTCCCGATCCTACGTTTTTATCTGCGCTGTCGTTCTTTTTTGCCATATCCGGTGTCAGTTAATTATTCCGAGAAATTCCATCACCGCGTCCCAGACCTGTCTGAACCACGTCTTCTCTGTTGTCGACCGCGTAAGTTCGACATTCGCGAGTTCCGTCTGGTCAATGCGCTCGACCTCTACGTACTTGACCTGGTACTGCTGCGGCTTCTGCATCCCGAGCCTTGTCTCGGCAATCTCCGCAAGCTCGGTAAGCGACATTGTCCTGTCAAGTTCGACCTGCCTGCGCTGTACTTCCGCGCTCACCGTATCGAGCTGCTTCTGAAGTGCCTGGTTGCGGTAATTTATTTCGGTTATCGACGCAAACCGTACGCCTATGACAAGTCCGAGGATAAGCAGGATGCTCACCTTGAAGAGTATGCGGTTTTTTGTTTTGCGCCGTTCTTTTTTCTGTTTGATCTCGTGAAGGACCACGTTGCCCCTGCGGACTTCGTGCTCGTAAACGTATATTTCATCCGCCGACGGCTCCGCGTACTCCGGCTCCGGTTCGAGTACGGGAGCTGCGTTTCCTTCGAGCCTTTCGGTGAACCCCCCGTCGGGAGTCTGTCCGTAGCTTCCGCGGAAAGCGGCGTAGTCTTCATCTTCGGTAATTTTGTATGCGCTTGAATCGTTGTTTATCATTTGTATCACCGGTCAGTTTCGTACTGCACAGTTTAACCGCTCTGTGCTCCGGTCCGCTCGAAGGCCCTCACCTTCGCGCTGTGTGCCCTGTTGTTCTCCGCCAGTTCCGCTTCGCTTCCCGTTATCGGGTGCGGCGTCACGATCCGCCCCAGCGGCTTCTTCCCGCATACACAGACCGGAAAGTCCGGCGGGCAGGTGCATGGGTTCTGCGCTTCTTTGAATTTGTTTTTTACGATCCGGTCTTCGAGCGAGTGGAACGTTATGACCACCAGCCTGCCGCCCGGGGCAAGTATTTCGAGCGCCGCGCCGAGCGCATTGCGCAGCTCCGAAAGTTCATCGTTGACCTCGATCCTGATCGCCTGGAACGTGCGTTTCGCGGGATGACCCTCGCCTTTCAGGTAAGAGGCCGGCACCGCCGCTTTAACGATCTCCGAAAGCCTTAATGTCGTCCGGATCTCTTCGCGCGCGCGTGCGCGGACAATTGCAGACGCGATCTTTGCCGCGTACCGTTCTTCGCCGTATTCGCGTATGATCATGGTCAATTGCGCTTGCGTGTAGCCGTTGACAATGTCGTACGCGCTCTTCCCTGCGGTCTTGTCCATCCGCATATCGAGCGGTCCGTCGAACCGGTAGCTGAAACCGCGCTCCGGCTCGTCAAGCTGGTGGGACGATACTCCCAGGTCCAGCAGTATTCCGTCCGGCCTTTCGCCTTCGCAGAACTCTTTTATGCGGGAAAACGTCCCGTGCCTGAGTTCGAATCTTGCGGGCGTCTTCACGGCCGAAAGCCGCCTTCCGGCTGCCTCAAGCGCTTCCTGATCGCGGTCGATCCCGAGAAGCCTTCCGCCTTCGCCCAGTCTCGCGAGCACTTCCGACGCGTGTCCCGCGCCCCCGACCGTGCCGTCAACATAAAACCCGTCCGGTTTTACGTCCAGCAGCCCGAGGCATTCTCTGAGCAGCACCGGAGTGTGCGTAAAATCTGACGGGTCCGTCTTTTTTTCGGTCTGCCCAACCTGTCCGGCTTGCATACCTTCCACGGCAAGCCTCCCGTCAATATTCCATAAGTTTGCGTGCTTCCTGCACAAGTTCGGCGGAAAGAATCTGATTGTTCTGGTAAGTCTGACTGTCCCAGATCTCGATGTGATCACCAACGCCCATAATGTGCACGTCTTTTTCAAGCTTCGCGAATTTCCTGAGCACGCCCGGGATGAGCACTCTCCCTGCGCTGTCAAGTTCGCCGTCGTACGAGTTTCCCAGCAGGTAGCGGCTGAGGGCAAGGTACTCGTCGCTGCTCTTTTTCATGCTCATGAGCTGCTTGAGCATCTCGCTAAAGTTCTCTTCCGGATAAATGGCAACATAGGAGTCAAATCCTATCATAAGATGGAATTTCTCTCCCAGATCGCTTCTCAATTTGCTGGGCAGCACTACGCGTGATTTCGCGTCAACTACTCCCTCAAATCCTCCGATTAACAACTTCGTCCGCTCCTTTTTAGGGGAAGTTCAGCTTTGCGTGCGCTCAATTCCGCAGGCAAAGCTTCTTTTGTACATCAATGTTTCATCATCTGTACCTTGTGTTTTTTTCTTCGGTACTTCTGCCCGGCCTTTTTCTGCCGGTTTTTTCTTTCGTAAAGCTCTTTGAGTCTTTAGTACTTCTGCCGCTTGCGCAGCTTTATCTTTTGTAAGGATGGAACTCTAAGTGCCCGGTCAATGAGCTCGTGCACGTCCGTTTTCGTGACACTTTCTGCCACTATTTCCATCTGAGCCACATTCTACCACCACTTTTTAACACTGTCAACACTTTTTTTGCTCCCCAGTTAAAAAATTTTGGTCCAACGGTCAATTTGGCGGATCCGCCGGCGGAAGAGCTGCCAAAATCCGGACCGCGCGCACGGCCACAAGCGGCGTTTTCTTAAATTGTGGCCGTGCTTTTCGACGGCGGTATACGGACACATTCCGCCTTTTCCCCGATTGTGGCCGTATGAATCGGGCTCGGCGCACGGCCACAAACAGCGTTTTCATCAAATGTGGCCGTGCTTTCCGGCGGCGGTATACGGACACATTCCGCCTTTCCTTCGATTGTGGCCGTATGAATCGGGCTCGGCGCACGGCCACAAGCGGCGTTTTTCTCAATTGTGGCCGTGCTTTTAGTCGGCGGTATACGGCCACATTCCGCCTTTCCTTCGATTGTGGCCGTATGAATCGGGCTCGGCGCACGGCCACAAGCGGCGTTTTTCTCAATTGTGGCCGTGCTTTTCGGCGGCGGTATACGGCCACATTCCGCCTTTCCTTCGATTGTGGCCGTATGAATCGGGCTCCCGCACGGCTTGACAACTCCTCCCCCCGCGATGTAAACTCAAGGTGTTGACACAACACAGCAAAGCGGAAAGCGAGGCAGTCCAGATGAACAAAAAAATTGCCGCAAAAATACTCATAACACTGGCCATAATATTGCCCGTCATCATCCTGTACGCATGCACGGGAGGCGGACAGACGGAACAGACCGAACCGCCTGAAATAACGGAATCGCCCTCGCCTACGCCCGTACCGAGAGACGTCTCCGGAGACACGCCCCTTGCCGCATCGATGGTATACGCAAACGAGCTGGCAAACAAAGTCCAGGGTTACTACACGACAAGCGACCGCGACGTTTACGTGCTCGAAAACACGACGATGCGCCTGTCCGAAAGCCTTACGGCAGAAGGCGGAAAAGGAGTTCTGTCATTTTCAGGAGCGGACGGTAAAGAATATTTCGCAGGCAGCATGGACACGTACGTGATCGACAACAGCGGAAACGAGTGGTCAGACCGCTTCTCGCCCGGATACGCACGCGTGAACACGGCGCGCCTCGGTTACTACTATTATGAGTCGCATTTCCGCGATCTCAGCCTCGGAGCTTCATCAGAAGACAGCTCGTTCGAATCAGTCACCCCCATCACTGACCTGATGAAAAACGGCCGCGCGAACGACGGCAGCCTGAAGGAAGGCGCCGCAGGAAGCGTCGTATTCACCGTAAAATCGACGTACGACCCGTATCTCTACATCAAAAACGTCTCTGTAGCGGCGCAGAAAGTCAACGCGATAGAAGTCACTATTGCCGTAAAAGGGAGCTCATCGCGGATGGAATTGTTCATAAACGACGGATCGAACTTCAACCAGGCACAGTCGCTCGTATTCACCGTAAAAGCAGACGGACAGCCGCATAAATACCTTATTGACATCTCCGCGATCCAGAGAGGCGGAGTTTTGTCCGGCCTGCGGTTTGACATCGGAGAAAACATCGGGGATGAGGTCACGTTTTCCTCGCTCAGAGCCGTTAAAATAAACAGCGCGGTCCCGGCGGTGAAAGTTGAAAAAACGTACCACGTATTTTCGGACAAGCTTCACCAGGAGTTCAGGATCGTCGCTCTCGAAAAGGTCGAAAATGTTGCAGAGTTCGGCATGATCTGGAGAGTAGATAAAAGCGCGGTCAATGCGATTTCGGTGAGGGACGCCGCAGGAAAACACGCAGACCTGAATTTTGATCCGCAGACCGTCGAATACGTCGCGTTCGACTTCAAAGAAGCAGGAATATGCGGGATCATCGTACCGAACGACCCGTCGATCACACTCTGCGTAACGGTAGAAGAAGAAGGAGAACAATACGTTGTCCGGCAGAAGTGCGCGGGCAAGCTTTCGCTGAAGAAGGGCGGAGACGCGGCCGTCGCCAACAGGCTCTACAACGATGCTTCCCACAGCTTTGACGCGATAGAAAAAGAGGCGTCTGACGAACGCACGCCTCTCGGAGCAGACCGCATTTCGGTTTCGGTCAACGACTCAAAAACAAAATATAAGTATTACGACGTTGTGCGCGGCGTGTACGTTTTCACGCTCAAGGGCACGACGTTCAGCACGGCATATCTGGCTAAGAATAACAATAAATATTTCGGCGCGACCGTCACGATCGACAACGACGACAGCGACCGCAGGATCTACATCAATTTCAGCGCGGATTCCGAATGCCTCGAATGCGCGGCGATACTTGACGGCAGAGGCATCATGACCCCGATACCGATCGAGGTCTGCAAGAATTTCACGTACGAAAAAGAAGAGCCCCTGTATGACCCAACCGACGTGCCGTACTCCGACACGTATTTCCCGCTGAAACTCTCCGGCGGAGAATCGCTGACGTTCACGCATATGCACCTGTACCAGAACTGGGGAAAATACCCGCTGAAGCAATTGTCATCGATCCAGTTCCACGTATCGTACTACCACCTCTCGACAGGCGTGACAGAATCGAACTGCATTGCCCCCTACTACGTTTACGGGCGCGACGGATGGACGCTTCCGGACTTCAGAGGGCCGAGCGGGATAATGTGGTCTACGCAGCCTCAGTTCACGGCGGGCGGGCACAATAAATTCGTTTCTTACTCGAAGGGCGACGGGAACATTATCCGCGCCGAGTACACTGGGAGCAATATCCGTTCGTACGGTCCTACTTACGCTGACCTCGAGTACAGCTACAAGGCGGATTCGGGCGAGTACGAATATACTCTCCGCCACATGGAGTTCCCGCAGACGGACGAAAACAGGACGTATTACACCGTATCGCTCAGGTTCCTGAAAGACACGACATTCAAAAACGTAGCGGAAGAATTGACGCTCCACTACTTCGACAGCCGCGACCAGAAGTTCGATAAACTGAGCTACACGGCCCCGGACGGAACGGTAAAAACCGTATTGACCGACTTTTCCGGGAGCAATATGAATACTGTGAAGCTTTCCTCCGGCACTTTCTGGTTCGCATATTACGGTTCGAGTAACAAAGATTGCATGAATGAAGCGCTTCTAATGAGAAACTACAGGATCGTGATCGGCGGGAAGGAATGGAACGGTAATTTCGTTCTGCGCAACGGTTACGACGGTATCATGTGCAACGTCAGCGAGCTTTCTCTCGATATCGGCAGCTGCACTTTCAAGAAAGGCGATACGATCTACCTCGAGTTCCTGCTCGTGCCGTGGGGCAATACCGATCACGACACTTATTCAAACATTGAGCGTCTTTACGAGGATTCCGTCCTGAAGCCCCTCAGCCTGAGCGTAAAGACAGGTTCCGTCATCGAAGAGCCGTATCTCCCCCACATTATGTGCGAGGACAATTACGCCGAATTTACAGTTTCTGGGGGCAGGAACAATAACGTCGTAAGGATCGACGGGTTCACTTCTCTCGAACGGCCTGTCATCGAGATCCTGGGCGCTGACGGTAACTGGGAGCCGTACGTTACGAACGTTCTGGAGTACGACGGATATTGCGTGCATTATGCTCTGAACGGCACGTACGGATACTCGTTCGTGTTCACGTCAGACGGGCCGGACAATGCGTACACGTTCAGATTAAGGGTATAATGCATTGCTTAATGGCGTACTCGTACTCACCGGTAACGGCGATGTACTCGCCCAAGACCTTCACATGAATAATCGCGAAGCAAGGCAGCGCCTCACCGTTAAGCCCGGTGCGGAAATCCATTGACGACGCCGCAAATTGCATAAAATCAGAAAGACTGAGGCCCTGCGCCAGAAGATCGAAAGTGATAAGTTCCTTGTCTTCGGCGTCATTGACCGCGTACACGTTAACCGAAACGATCTCACCGCCGGAGCAAGGACTTGCAGTAAACTTTTTTGAGGAGTTTACCGCCATGACCGACTCTTTTCCATCGACAATGAACACTGCAGGGGTCATTTTATTTTTGAACGAATCCGTCCAGTTCGCCATATACCGCTCAACATCCGGACCGAACGGCCACTTGATTTCGTCCATCGTTTTTCCGTTAAAAACGCAGTAAATATAAGGGTATTCTATCCAGCTCATTCTATAACCATCCTGAGAGAGCCGCAGAAACTCTTTACTGTCGGCAATGCTGTAAACACTTTTCGGGTCATTCATCGGTATCGCCGTCGGAGCCGGAGTCGGAGTGGGCTGGCGCAGAGTAGGCTCGCCTGTCGGCAATTTATCCGTCGGAGCTCCGGTCGGAACTTCCGTCGGGAATAAAAACGGCGGTATTTCGGTCGGTTCGGGCGTGGGCAGCGGAAGGTCCTCAGCGCATGCGAGGATAAATACGTATGTGTTTCTGTACGCACTCCCGATCGAACCGTAGGTGTACGACGGCGAAAGCATAACAACGTACGTCTGATCCGCGGGGATCGTGACAGTATTATTGAAATCGGGGTATATTCCCGACACCCTGCCGCCGTTGGGCTGAACCATAAGTCTGTCAAACGGGATCAGGCAGATTTCGATCTCTCTTGGCAGCGATGGCCAGTACCACTCCAGAATCAGCTCATCAGAAGTCTCGGCGGTGAATACCGGAAGCCTGTCATATTCCTTCTGAACGATTTCCAGGTAAAATCCACCCGGCAGTTCCGCAGACTCCGCACCGCTGATCAGCGTCCATACAGGCCTGTCTTTATCAGAATAGACCATTCCTTTTCTCTTCTTAAGGTTAAATACAAGCTTTACCTCTTTCGAAGGGAGTCCGACCGTACTTGTCGTGTACAGCGCCTCGAAGAATTCGTCAGGATCTGCGCCTCCGACGGAAAACGCGATCCCCTCCGTCCGGGCTCTTCCTGCGTCCACCCGGATCTTTCCTCCCATGAAGCTTGAAGAAAGCCAGATGTACGCGTTTCCGTCATTTACAATGATCTCAGGCATATCCCCGATCGGCGCGTAATACTCGCAGACTTTTACGTACTCTTTTTTCGTCATATCGAAGATATAAAAGCAGTTCAGGTAACGCGACAGCGCCGGAGCAGGATCGTTATAATACTCGACGTTTTTCTTCTCCGAAAAGATAAACAGAATATCATCAGCGCCGTTGCCGTCATAATCGTACATAACAGCACCCGCTATGGCGAGATCAGACCGGTCAAGCGTGTAATACAACGTTCCGTCGATAAGTATCAGGTCAAAGCCCGTATAAAAACCGCATCTGAACAGTCTCGCGTGCCCTTCAAGTTCACGCGGCGTCAATTCTTTTATCATCAGGCTCTTTTTCGACTCCTCGTTTCCGATCAGCTGAAGCCAGTCGCTGCTGACGACCGTTCTCCCGTTATACATGACAGGGCCTGTATTTCCGGTCTCGTTTGCTTTGATCACAGCCTCAAACAGTTCATCGATCCCGTCGATCTCGCAGGCCAAAAACGTTTCTCCATCTTCCGAGAAGAATGAAGTTGTCCTTTCGACCCGCCCCGCTCCGTATCCGTCTTCACCGATAAACGAACTCACATCGATCAGTTCGACGCTGCCGTTATAAGGTGTAGCGGTAGGAGCAGCAGTCGGATCGGAGACATATACAGGAGTAGGCGTAACACCGGCGTCGTCGGTTCCTCCCTCCTGTACGATCGGTCTTGTTCCGTTCAGGTTTTTAACGACTCCGACGGTGACCGCGGTCAATGCCGAAACGATCAGTATCACCGATGCGGCGATCAGTGCGGGATGCAGCCTGAACCCGCCTTTATTCACTTTTTTCGAGCCTGCATCCGTCCCGGGCACCTCCGCGGAAACCTCGCCGGATCCCGCAAATCTCGCGCTCTCCTCGACCATATCTTCAGGCATGTTTTTCATCATTTCAGCAAGTTTTACGTCGTTCATATTTCCACTCCCTCGGCTTCCAGAAACTTCCTGAGACCTTCCCTGGTCCTGCCCAGATTTGACAGCACCGTGCCGCGCGGCATGTTCATTATTCGGGCAATATCTTCCACGGACCGCTCGTAATAGTACCGGGCAAAGAAAATCATCCTCTTTTTTGGTTTGAGCGTGCGCAGATACCGGGCGATCAGCGCTTCGGTCCGCTTCCCCTCCGGATCTTCTCCGTCGGCAATACGTTTTCCGGCATTGCCCTTCGCGAGCCCGAGCGGATCGGTCCACGGATCGGTCACCGGATGCTCGTGATTGTCCGGATCATCTAGCGAAACAGTGCTGTCGGAAGGATTTGACCTTTGCGTGTGATGCTTGCGCCACATATCCAGCGCAGTATTTTTCGCTATTTCCCCCGCATATGCCTTCAGATTACCGGGAACGGCCGGAGGGATGCTGTTCCAGAGCTTCAGATAGACGTCATTCAGACATTCTTCCGCATCTGCGTCGTTTTCAAGCACGCCTGCGACAATAGCGCGGAGATATATTCCGTAATTGTTTCGCATTTCCGTGATTGCTTGCTCGTCGCGGCTGTCGAACATCGTGATGATGTCAATATCTTTCAGCTGCATTCCGTCTCTCCTTAGTCGTTCTGGAGCACTCTTTCGCGTCGCTCATATAAACAGACGTGAAAAATTGCCCCTGATTCCGTTTTGCTTCGTGAAAATTTATGAAAAATAATAATTGCGGATTTTTATAAATACCGCAGGATCACAAAAGATTGATCCTGCCGCGGAGCTGTCCGTCTTTTACGCTCCCCAGGCCCTGGAGAATATCTTCCGCATAAACGCGCACGAGCTCCGCATCCGGGATATCCACTTTAAAAAGCCTGCCGAAACGGTAGTCATCCGCCTCCGTCGCGGTCAGTCTGACGGCCGGATATCCTCCGAGGATGGTGTCGCAAGGCAATATAAAGGAGTCTCCGGTCAGCCGGTCGGGTGTGACGGAATCGCCGATCGAAAGGGGGCCGTAAGAAGTGCGGCGCAGAGAAGCCATTGCCCCCGGAAGACCGAGAGACGCGGCAATATCGCAGCATAGCGTTCGTATATACGTGCCCCGCCCGCATTCGACCGTAAGCGCAGCTTCGGGTCCGTCCGGTCCGCCGGAAAACCCACCGACAACGATCGAATAAATATTGACCTTGCGCGGCCTGAGCTCAGGCGCCTCTCCCCTGCGGGCAAGCTTATACGCGGGTACTCCGCCTATTTTCAGGGCGGAAAAAGCAGGCGGGATCTGAACGACATTGCCAACGAAATCCGCCGCGGCCGTTTCTACTTCTTCGCGCGTGAGGTGCGCAAGGCGTAAATCCTGATCTTTGTCAGCCGCGCCAATTTCTTTGCCCCATATATCTCCCGTGTCGTACGACGTTCCGAATCTCAGCCGCGCTTCGTACGTTTTGTGAAGGCCGAGAAACACGTCGGAAAGGCGCGTGGCTTTTCCGAGCAGCACCGGAAGCACTCCCGTCGCTTCGGGGTCAAGCGTTCCTCCGTGGCCGCATTTTTTCTCGCCAGTGAGCCTCCTTACGGCAGCACAGGCTCCGAACGATGTCATTCCTGCAGGTTTATCGAGGTTAACAATGCCCGTCATTCGCCTTCTCTGCCTCCGTCGATCTCTTTCCGCACCGCTTCCAGAAGCTTATCTGTCTGCGCCGCCAGCTGCTCGGGAGTCTTCGCCGCGAAACCGCAGCCGGCAGCGCACACGTGACCGCCTCCTCCGAACGCACCCGCGATCGCGCCTACATTCACGCTATCGTCCGAACGCATACTGACGCGGAACTTACCCGGAACGTTGTCCGGCTTGATAAAAATACCTGCCTTCACGCCCTCGATGTCGCGCAGAATATTTGCAATTCCGCCCGTATCCGATTCGTCTGCTCCTGCTGCAGCGAGATCTTCTTTCGTGAGCGTAAGGAGGCAGATATCGGGGTACGGGAAGCTCAGTTTATCGTAAACGGTGCGCATGAGGCGTGTGTAGCCGAGGCTCTTGACCTCGTAGACCTTGTGGGAGACGAAAGACATATTGCCCGCTATAGCCCTCGTACGAGACGCGATATAGTGCGTCTGAGCCGTGACGTTTGAATAAGCGAAACAGCCAGTATCGGTCACCAGGCCGGTGTAGATCGAACCCGCGACCGCCTTTTCGACGTCATCCGTAAGCCAGTCCGAGCGCTCGGTGCCGCGGTCAAAACCCATGCGGTTCAGCAGAAGATAGACGCCCTCCGCCGTTGCCGACCACTCCGGGTCAAGCAGCGTTTCAGGCGAAAAATCGGTACCGGTAGCGTGGTGGTCGATGCGCGCCCTTGCCCCGGCAGCTTCGAAGTATTTCAATCTGTTTCCGAGCCTGTCGGGAGCGGCGGTGTCAACGGCCACGGCGAGGTCGTATTTTTTCGCGCGCCCGATCTCTCCGACGGATAAGAACGTCACACCCGAGATGCCCGCAATGAAGTCCAGCTTGGCTTCTACGGGCTCTCCGGTCAATACCGTGACATGATGCCCCGCCGCGGTCAAAAACGCCGCCAGTGCCCCGCAGGACCCCAGTGCGTCGCCGTCAGCGTACAGGTGAGGCAGAAGCAGTATCTTTTCCGCCCCTTCGAGCAACTGGATAAATTTATCATAATTCCCGTAAAGCATTTTCAGCGTTTCCTCCGGGTAAAAATACGGCCGGTTGAAAGCTCACCGGCCGCGTGACGTATCACCTGATATGTCAGATGAAATATTCGTGAATGCCAAGATCTTTGCACAGCCAGCTGCTGCCGGGAGCGCTGCTCTGGTTCGTGTATCCGCCGCCGCCCATGACAACGAACATTCCGAAGTAGAGGTTCTCTTTCGCCGCGTCGAACTGATCGGCTTTTTCAACGTCGGTGACTTTGAACAGCTCGATCGGAAGCTTCGCCTCGAATACGACCGCGCCATCGCCTGCAGCGTATGCGGTACCGACGAGTTCGGTGATGTCCGCGCCGCCTGCGTTGTCGTCGTCCTTAAGCTGAGTCTTGTGATTGTGCTGGAGCACGGTGACCTTTCCGTCTTCAAGCTTGAACGAAATGAACAGGCCGGGAACGCCATCGAGCCTTGCGCCGGGGTTGAAGTTCAGCTGGATCATATCGCCGATAGCAGCTCCCTTTACGGTGCAGCCTACGTAGAGCCCGTCAGATTCAAGATCAAGTCTATACTCGATCGATCTGTCGCCGATACTTGTGCCGGTCCATGTCTGAGCATTTGAAGCGTCAAGGACGTATTTAGCGGAATATTCGCCTGCGGTGATAACGCCGTCAAGTGCATTGTCAGCGGCCTGTACGCCTTCATACATAAGTACGAAAGGATTGGCCATAGGATTCATGTAGTACAGTCCTTCGGGCGTCTTGAGCACTACTTTAAGCTCGTGCTGCCCCGCAAGTCCTTCGACCGGGATATCTACGGAAAATCTGATCGCATAATCTCCGCCTGCGGCTTTTACTGCGTCAGAAGTAGCTTCAAAATTTTTATCCGAGAGCACTACGGCGCCGTCGTCGATCTGATAGCCGGTCATTATTATTTCTTCTTCCGTTAATCCGGCCCAGCCTCTCATGGTGACAGTCTTTACACTGCCGTCGGTGCCGTCGATCGTATCCTCGATTTCGAGTCTGTATGTGGCAACGCCTCCGTCGGTCAGCGTCTTTCCGTTAACTTTAATGGTGTCAAACGAGAAGTTTCTTACCTCTGCGTCGTCCCAGTCGGTGATCTCAACTTTATACGGATCATTAAACGGCTCGGCCGTGGGAGCGGGCGTAGCAGTGGGTGCCTGCGTTACGGGAACGTCGGTGGGAGCAGGAGCATCGGTCACGACCGGAACGTCCGTTGCCGCGGGTTTTTCAGTTGCGTCGTTCTGTTCGGCCGGTTTGGTCGCGCAGCCTGCAAAGAGTGCTGCTGCCAGGACAAGTGCAACAAGTATGGCGAGTGTTTTTTTCATGGTTTTTCCTCCTTAAAA
>JAGADO010000024.1 GCA_017613535.1 Clostridia bacterium
CCGGGCATACGCCGCCAGTTCTTCCGGCCGCACAGCGTCACCTCTCCTCCCGGACCGTACGGGCCGTCACAAGTCTTTTAACACTTTCACCGCCACACCCTGTATCACACACGCTTCCACATAAATATCACTAAGCCGCGGATTCTCCGGATGCAGCCGTATGCGGTGCCGCGCCGGTTCGGCGTAAAAACGTTTGAGCGTAGCTTCGTTTTCGGTGAGGGCGACCACGATCTGACCATCCTCCGCGTAACTCTGCCGCCGGATCAGCACCAGGTCGCCGTCGTCGATGCCCGCACCGGTCATGGAATCGCCGTTCGCCCGCAGTATGAAATAATCGCCGCTGCCGAACAGCGCCACCGGGAGCCGCACGTACTCATCGATGTTCTCCTCCGCCAGCTTCGGGACGCCGCAGGCAACCTCCCCCAGCACCGGCACACGCACGGCCCGAGCGTCGGTGCGCATTGACGTTATGCTGCGCACGCCGGAGTAATCGATCACCCCGTCCGCGCACAACTGCGTTATATATCTGTACGCCGTTGATTTCCCGACGCCAACGCCGTCCGCCACCTCCTGCATCGCGGGCGAATAACCGTGTTTGTCAATATAATCGCACACGAACCGTTCGATCTCCGCCAGAAGGCTCTTGTCCTTGCTCCTCATATACCCGTCCTCCTAAATGAAACAAATGTTTCACTTACGATCGGATCATACCACGCCCGGCAAAACGTGTCAAGTGAAAGATGTCATCATTGAAAAAAACTCCCGGTTGTGGTATAAGGAAGCGGTTGTACGTGCGGCGTCCGGATCTGTTCGCCCGCCCGCGCGAACCATTATCGCATTAACAGAAAGAACCTGATACATCATGCTCACCAATCTGATCGACGTGCTTGCCAAAGCGCAACAAGGACATTACGCCGTGGGGCTGTTCAACGCCACGGATTCGGATATGCTGGAGGCGGTCATTGGCGCCGCTGAAGAGCTGTGTTCACCGGTGATCGTCGGCACCGCGCAGGTGCTGCTCCCGTACGGAGAACTTAAATTAATTGCCCCCTCGATGATCGCCGCGGCCAAACGCGCCAGCGTGCCGGTGGTGGTGCATTTCGACCATGGATTGACCTTTGAGCGCTGCATTGAGGCGCTGAAGCTCGGGTTCACCAGCATCATGTACGACGGCTCGGCGGGCGCGGAAGCGGACAACCTGCGCGACACCGCGGAGATCGTTCGCATCTGCCACGCGTTCGGCGCCAGTGTCGAGGGCGAGATAGGGCACGTGGGACTGGCGGCCGCAGGCGACGGCGAGGTCAAAGACATGTACACCACGCCCGCAGAAGCTATTGAATTTGCGGAGGCCACGGGCGTGGACGCGCTGGCGATTGCCATCGGCACAGCCCACGGCGTGTACAAAGCCAAACCGAAACTGGATATTGACCGCCTGAAAGAGATCCGCGCGGTGCTGGACACGCCGCTGGTGCTGCACGGCGGCTCCGGACTGTCGGACCAGGACTTCCGCAACACCATTGAAGCAGGCATCACGAAGGTCAACATCCACACCGACCTCTGCCTCGCCGGCCTGGCGGCAATGCGCGCCGGCATCGCCGAAGGGCTCGACTACCTGGCGCTGCGGCAGCGGAAAGTTGACGCCATCAAGGCGGAGGTCAAAAAGAAACTCGAACTGTTCGGCTGCGCGGGAAAAGGCTGATATTGTTAGAAAAAACGTTATATAAAGGAGTTTTGATCATGAAAAGAAAAGTAATTGCTGTTATTGCCGCCGTTATTATGCTGGCGCTGTGCGCGTGCTCGAAAGCGGGCGGCCACGAGACCGTTAAACCGGGAACTTCTTCTGTCCCGAAAACTGCCGGACCGGACACATCCGGAAAAACTGCCGAGCCTTCGACACCTACTGAAGCCCCTGCGGATGCGCCTACTGCCGCCCCGGTGGAAGGCAGCGAAGGACTGGCGATCAAAGAATACAACGACCGGTGTATTATCACCGGAATCGGTTCCTGCATGTTGACAGATATCGTCATCCCGTCCCACGTGAACGGCAAGCCGGTGGAAGCGATCGACGAATGCGCGTTCCAGGACAACACGACTATTACCAGCGTTTTCATCCCTGGCACCGTCCAGACGATCGACGAAGACGCGTTCGCGGGCTGCACGAGTCTCGCTGCCGTCACGCTTTCCGATGGGCTCACAGGCATCAACGAGGGGGCGTTTTACGGCTGCACCGCGCTGAAGAGCATTACCATCCCCCAGACTGTAGCCGGAATCTCATCCTACGCGTTCCGTGGCTGCGGTCTGGAAGAAGTCACGCTGATCAGCTGCGTCGACCTGCGGAACAATGTTTTTTCCGACTGCGAAAAGCTGAGATCATTCGTCATTAAAAACGTCTACAACGGAAGCTATAAGATCATGAACAACGCCTTCGGCGGCCGCTACTCGCTGGAGGAACTGGTGCTTGCTCCCGGGCTCACCGAGATTGGGACTTGGAATTTCCCGGACGCCCCGAATCTGAAAACCGTATTTCTGCCCCGCTCCCTGAAATCGATCGGCGCGTGCACGTTCCTGCGTTCCGGCGTCGAGACCGTTTATTACGAAGGCAGCGAGGAAGAATGGAAAAATGTCGAGATCAAAGAACCGACGTTTACCCCGGAGGTCGTGTATAATTCCGTGTTCGGGGGCTAAGCAGCATCAGTAGACTCGGGCATCAGCGTCAGAGGCCATAATAATCATTTCCGCCAGCGCAGAATCGATCAGCGAATTGCCATAAAAGGAAAAACTCACAGACCTTCCTACTTGATACAGGTCCTGCTGAACAGAAGAAAACACAAAAACGATCTCATAGGAATACTCGGCATCAACGACCGGATCGTCTTTGTAATCGACCAGTTTGAGAGAATACGCATTCACACCGAATTCGCCCGTATCCTGAGTGCTGTCTAACAATACTTCTAATTCGCCGGCGCCGAAACTGCCCTCGTCCGGTAACGCGAGGCCCATTTTCGCGAGCACATCCGCAATCGAATCGCCGTAGCGGATCCCGAAAGGCAGCTCGAGACCTTCAAGCCCTATGTTGCTGCGCAGCCAGAGCACATTTGTGACGGCAATAATATTTGAATCAAACATTTTGCTCTGCTCCGCATGCAAAACTTGAATAAAATACTTGTCTCCCGTGTAATGCTGTTCTGTTGAAAAGTCCCCGCTCGGTTCATCAAAACTGCTCGATTCGTCGAATCCGCCCAGTTCTTTGAGCGTTTTTCCGCCCGATCCGAACCGCACGGCAAGGTCGTCAAGGCTGTCCGGATAAACGATATTGGAAAAACCATTGTCGCACATGAACGCGTCTATAGCATAGAGCAGTGTGCCTTCCGGCGGCGCTGTGGGTGTGTCCGTAGGCAGCGCTGTCGGCGTGTCCGTTGCCGCCGTAGTTGGGTCATCCGTAGCCGGAATAACATTCGTTTCCGCCGACGGTTCCGGAGTTGTTCCCATACCGACCGGGGCGTGGTCATGTCGCCTGTTATTGTTATTCGAAATGATCACCATTGCCGTTATTGCCGCGATCAACGCCACGGGTATGATAACAAGCGGCAGCAGGTTCCGGCCGCGGTTGTTGTCACCTGCGTTCCGTCCGGAGCTGTTTTTGGCAAACGACGCACCTGTTTCGGAGCGTGCCGCCAGCGCGGGATCAATATCCTCGAATGCTTCGTATAAAATGTTATTGTCCAGCCTGTCGCTCATTTTACGCGCTCCTTCAGATATTTCTTCAGCTTCCGGCGGCTCCGGGTCAATACCGATCGGACGTAGTTCCCGCCTACGCCGTACCGCGCGCCGATCTCAGCCGCTGTTTCGTGGAACCGGTACCGCCGCACGAATATGTCGCAGGTCCCGTCCGGCAGCGTCCGCAGAAAGCCGTTCAGCAGATCCGCCGCTTTTCTTCGGTCGCCGATCCCGCCTTCGGGCACACAGCTCGAGAGTTCCTCCATTATCACGCTTTCTTCGCTGACAATGCTTCCGGCCGGTACGCCCAGCGCGTCGGCGATCTTTTCGACCATCCGGTAATCTGGCCGGCGTTCGCCGCTCTCCCATTTGCAAACCAGCTCCCGCGACACGAAAAGTTTTCCCGCCAGTTCCTGCTGGGTCAATCCTTTTTCTTTTCTGAATTCGGTGATCTTCGACCCGATGTCCATCCTGTTTTATCCTTTAATGAACGCTTTTTCCGAAAAAGCGGATCGCGCGGTCTGACTTTTTCCCGCCTGCGGCAATACTATTATATTTTGACTTCAGCACGCGGGCAAGGTACAAAGCGCAACAATTAATCAGGCCGGACCGTAAACACCGTGTTCTTTTCAATTATCCCGAACGCAAAACCGAGCTTCAGAAACAGCGGCATTTTATCGTACGCCTCAAAACTTGTCCGTTCCAGAAACTCGTCAACGGTTATTTCTTCGATATATCCGTACGGATTGGCCACGGTGACCTTATCGTTCGGGATGTCAATGCCGGTGATCAGTGAATAATGCAGTGTCCATTCGTCTCCGTACTTTGCCGCCCATTCAAACGGGACGGGCACGCCTGCTGAAAGCTGATCGTATACCAGCTCGATCAGTTCCGTGTTTTTCAGATACTTGTGGATCTCTGTCGTGTACTCCGGAAACTGCTTATTCATTTCTTTGGCGAAGCTGCTGCCGGTAGACGTGACGACTTTGCCGTATTCCCGATACAGGCTTTCTTCCGTGATATCGCGGCCGCACCACGCAGAAAACATCTCAATTACAGCATAACCGCAGGACACGTCCTGCTCTATCACCGTCACTCCATTGGCAGCCACCGGCGTATTGTACTTTTCATTGCTGTATATCGCAGAATAGTCATCCCGGATAGCGACTGTGCGGGCGTGAAGGACAATTAACGCGGCTATGACCGTGACCAGCAGCGCGCCGATCCCAGCCGCGGCCGCGATCAATAATATGCGGATTGATTTATTATTCTTATTGCTTGCCATTTTTCTTCTTTATTACCAGCGCCACAACGACGGCAACGACGATCGCGGCAGCCACGCCGGCAACGATCCATATCCAGGCCTTGTTAGACGAATCGGCGGTTTTGTCCGCAGGATCGGTATTGTCCGCCGGTTTTTCAGTGGCAGCCTGCGCGGTAGGGGCAGCGTTTTCCGTTACCTTCGGCTCTTCCGTAGGCTGAGGCGCGGCGGTAGGTTCGGCGGTGGCGGTCTTCTGTTCGGAAGGAAGTCCGTCAGGGTACTCTGTGTAGACTGCTTTCGTGACCTTCATCTCCGTCCAGGCGGCCTCGATACCGATGCAGCCCTCGTGAGCTTCCGGGTCGAAGTAGTCAACAGCCGTTTCGATGCCGTTGACCTTATAAACGATCTCCTCAAATGAAGCGGCGTATTCTATCACGATATTGAGGTGTGCCGGAACCGCGTCCAGCCCCTCGGGCAGCTCCATTTCGCTGTTTGCGACAATAAACACGCCGTCCCGGGTCTTAGGCAGCATCGTCAATCCGCCTCTCAAATACAGCCGGTTTTTTACCGCCTCATCGATCTCATCGTCTGCTTCCGGCACGCCCAGGCTGAACGAGTAATACAGCCAGCCCTCGCTCCAGACGTAATCATTGTCGATCACAGATAAGATGTCAACGTCATACTCCATCGTGAACGACACCGAACCGTCAACGTATTTGTCCGATCTAACGAACACGGTATTGGTGGTCTGACCTGTATAAAGTCCGTCGTCACTCACCTGGAAAGTATGGCCGTCGTACGTTATTCCCTTCCAGTTGAGGTTCGTCTCAAAACCCGCAGCTTCCGGCGCTTCTTCGGCGCTCCCGATCAGGGGCAGGAATACTATTGCCAGGCAAAGGAGAATCGCTATGAGTTTTTTCATAAACATTTACCTCCGGTTCCGCTTCATTCAGCGTCAGTATGCGTTCATTGCTTCCATGTTTTTCGAAGTCAATTATAGCAATTTTACCCGATTAGTCAAGCCGCGCGGCGCGGTTGCATTGCCGTTCCGATACAAGTATAATATATGGTGAAAATTATTGAACGAGGGGAACAGTATAATGCCGAGAAAAACTTTGCTTATCCTGTTGATACTGATCACCGTTATGATACCTGCCTCATGTGCCAAAAGAACTCCCCCGCCCCCGGTCGGCGAGACCGTAACGCCGCTCCCTTTTGAAGCGGAGCAGCTCGCTCCGGCGAACGTGGCCCGGGAAGGTTTTGCCATAGCATCATCTTCAAAATACGACAAAGGCTACTCGAATCTGTACATTAACGACGGCGACCTGTCGCGCGGTTTTTCCACGCAATGGGATCAGAGCTATGACCCCGCCGCGCCGCACTATATACTGATCGATCTGGCCGGAACACAAACCGTCGAAGCTGTGAAACTGTACCCGCTCAAGGGCGACGAAGCCGGGTTTCCGGTGGATTTTGACATCCTGGTCTCGCTGGACAATGATAATTATACGAAAGTTGCCTCCGTTGATGGCGCTTCCGCAGATCAGGCCAAAAATGGCCTTGCGGTCAATTTTGATCCGGTCGAAGCCGCTTACGTTAAACTGGTGACCCGTAAGGCCGGCGTAGGTACAGGTAATAAAGGCGCATACCTCTCCCTTGCGGAATTTGAAGTAATTGCCGCCGTTACCACCGGCACGAACATGATCCTCAACCGCAGCGACATCTGGCTCTACCGTGATCCGGACACGACGCAAAAGCTGGAAATCGTGTACTACCGGGACGGGAAATCAGTTGATTCAAATAAGAAGTTGTATTATTCCTCGGAAGATCCGTCGGTTGCCTCCGTTGACGCAACCGGACTTATCACCCCCGTATCCGTCGGAGAAACGGTGGTCTACGTTTACGATGATACGAACCGGGCCGCCTGCCGCGTAACTGTAAAAGAAGAACAGAAGGACGAATTCCGGATCAGTGCCTTCTATCATTCCACTTTCGGTTCCCCCGAAACCTACGTTAAAGGGCTGGAGATACTGAAAGGCGCCGGCGTCGAATATATCGAAGATACCCGTTTCTGCGACCGCGTCGGCAACAACATCACGATGTACATGATCTATCTGTGCAATAAACTCGGGCTCGCATACTCCGTCTGCGATCAGGAAGGCGGCGAAGGCGGCTTTCTGAAGATGAGCGATGAAAAGATCCTGTCCATCGTTGACAAATACAAAAACCGGGCAGGGCTGTACGGGCTCTACCTGTGCGATGAACCGCACGAAGAGTACACAAAGTATGCGGAAGTACACCGGCTGATCCAGGAATACGATCCGCATCTTATCCCCCACTTAAATCTGTTGCCCCCGTTCAATTTCGGCGGCACCGAAGAGTATTTCACCGAATATGCCGCAGTCGCCGGGGGCGCGCGCAGGATGCGGTTCCTGTCCTTCGATTTCTACCCGTTCCGTGTGGGCGGCACCTTCGTTGACAGCTTTTACGGATCCATCGATATGGTCCGCGAAGCCGGAGTAAAATACAACGCCGATACCGGATATTACCTGCAGAGCATGATCATCACCGGCTCGTATCCGCTGCTTTACGAGAAAGAACTGCGTTACAACGCCTCCCTCGGTGCCGCGTACGGCATGAAGAACTATAAATGGTTCGTAGCACTGACACCCATCGGCAATGAAGGCGAAAGTTTCCAGACCGGACTTGTGGGACCCGATTTTGAACCGGCGGACAATTACGACGCAATAATCGCGGCAAACCGGATGATCAAAAATCTCGGCCGTTATCTCGGTGATTTCGACGCTATCGAGGTATATCACACTAAAAAAGGAAGCGGCGTGAAGAAAGTCCCTGATTCGTTCCTGCTAAAGTCCGAGGACAACAGCCAGGCGATATACACGCTTTACCGGGCAGGCGACGGTTCCGGCCGCCAGCACATTCTCATTACCAGCAAGAATTACAAAAAAAAGGATTCCGTAGTCCTAAAGTTTTCTCTCACAAAGGATGCGGGCGAACTCCGTATATACGACCCGCTGACCGATCAGGAATCTGCGCTCACCGCCGGTGAGAACGGGATTTTTTCGATCACGCTTGAGCCGGGAGGCTGCGCGTTGATATTGCTGCCGGAAGGAACAGACGCTTCTACGCCCTCCGAACCGAGCGACAATCTTGCTCTGGGCAAAGCGGTATTCGTCTCCTCCTCCCGCGCTTCATTCTGGGAAAAGGGCAATATCGGTACCCACTATCTTACCGACGGAAAACCCAACAAAGGCTACTGGATCTCCGATCGCGATGACAAAAACAGCGAGCTTCTGTTGGATCTGGGCGACGTTAATTCCGTCAGCCGGATCCTGCTTTACTGGCACTTTGATCTGGGTGACAAATTCTGCAAACAATTCACTGTTTTGGCTTCGGCGGACGGCGTGAATTATACGGAAGTTGCAAATGTGTCCACCGCGGTCCCCGCTGCAATGGACGAACCGTGCGTCTGCACTTTCGACCCGGTCAATGCGCGCTACATCCGCATCCGGCTGCTGGACAACGGCTCCGGCAAAGGCTCCGGATTCGGCGAAATAGAGGTTTATAAATACTAAACAATTATAAGGAGACACTGAAATGAAGCCGTACATCATCGATCAGGACCTGCATATCCATTCGCACCTTTCGTCGTGCTCATCCGATCCGGAGCAGACGCCCGCCCGCATACTTCAGTACGCGTTGAATACCGGGTTGACAACGATCTGCCTCACCGACCATTTCTGGGATCCTGCGGTCCCGGGCGCGTCGGACTGGTACAAGGTGCAGGATCTGGACCATATAAGAGAGTCGTTGCCCCTGCCGCAGGCGGAAACCGTCCGCTTCCTGTTCGGCTGCGAAACGGATATGGACAAGAATTTTACGATCGGCGTCAGCGACAAGACGCTTGAAGAGCTGGATTTTATTATAATCCCGACGACGCATATGCATATGCCGGGTTTTACGATCGATGCGGACGTCGGTTTTGACGCGGACGGTATAAAACGCCGCCGGGAATTATATATAAAACGGTTTGAAAAGGTGCTTTCCGCCGATCTGCCGTTTTACAAAGTCGGCATAGCGCATCTCACCTGCCCGCTCGCATGTATGCAGCCGAAAGACGGGATTCTGCAGCTGATCGACGGTATTCCGGACGAGACCTTCCGCGAGCTGTTCTCGACGGCGGCAAAAAAGGGACTCGGCATCGAGCTGAATTTCGGTGCGTTCAAGTATTCGGGCAAAGAGAAGGAGAGCGAATACCGGCCGTTCCGCATCGCGAAAGAATGCGGCTGCAAGTTCTATTTCGGCAGCGACGCCCACCATCCGCGCGACCTCGAACCCGCGATCCGCAATTTCCAAGAGATAATAAACACCCTGGGCCTCAGCGAAGACGAGAAGTTCCGCCCGGGCAAAGCGTAAGATACTGATCAGTCTTCCAGATCGGAGAGCATATCATAGGCCGTGTCATACCCGGCGTTGGCCGAACGCCTCAGCCAGGCCTTGGCCTCGTCTTTGTTCTGTTCAAAATCCTTTGTGAGGAGGATCTTGGCGACATTGTACATTGCCTCCGGAATATCCTGCTCCGCGGCCTTGAGGAACCATTTATACGCCTCTTCCAGATTCGGCTCGGTCCCCCTGCCGGACCAGTACATGAAGCCTAAAGTAAACTGCGAAATGGCGTCCCCGTGCTCCGACGCCACCGTCAGATAGCGCAGCGCGCGGTCAAGATCCTGGGGTATGTTCCAGCCGTAATAGAACTCTTTCCCGAGAAACGCGCACATTTCCGGGTCGCCCTCTTCGCATAATTCGATGCAAGCCTTAAGTTTCTCTTCCATTGTAGGTTCCATAGTATTGAGTCCCCCTTATTAATATGCGTTTTTTCAACTGCTAATGTACCATATCAACTGATTAAAATCAAGCTGCTGTATAATACTCCTATTCATCCGGATCCGGTTCTATATAGTTTGAGTCCCATTCGAATTTCTTTTTGCCAAACTGAATAAATTCAATATCCATTTTGTTCTTTTTATTCCTCTGCTCCGGAAACAGATCCATCCGGGAATAATACCAGTCGCGATAAACCAGCACGATCGACGAAACGTTCGACAACACGTCATCCTTTATATTCAGATCCCAGACGCGCGGGTGTTTGTCGCTTCTCTTTTCAAGTCTGCGGTCCGCATTGAATTCGGCAATGATCGAAACATTATATTGTTCTGCCATCTTTACAAGAAATCGGGCAATTTCCGTCTGATCGAACACGTACTCGTTGTGAAAATATGAGCGTTCGCTCAAAATACGAACACTATCGACAAATATATATTTGACCGGAGTGTGCTTCCGCAAGTAACCCAATATTGTACTGAACTGTCCAAAACACATGCCGTCATCATGGATCAGGTTTACAGTCGGGTGCTGACCGGCAAATCTCATCCATTGGCTCTCTTTCGCTCTCTGTTTACCGGATGCGTAATAGCTGTAACCATAATAGTTGGTGTAGTCAAGAATGAATAAAGCTATTTCGCCATTCTCCTTATGACTGTGCAAAAGGTCCTTGATCATGCTTTGGCAGAAAACGCTCTTCCCCATTGCCGGACGCCCCGCAACGATCGTCAGACCGCCTTCCTCAATTTCGATATTGTCAATTCTCATTACAGTTCTCCTTTTGATGATCTATTAGCAGCTGTATTGCTTACCGGATTGTGCCGTTTCAATTATACGATCAGCCGCGTACCAAATACGGTACACAAAAAAGACCGGGTTTTTGTTATCAACCCGGCCGGCAATATTATATTAGTCTTTATACCTTGACGGAATCGGATCTGTCATGTCTTTGGCTGGCGGTTCTGCTTTTCGGAATCGAAGATCGCCACCGCCAGGTCAGTCATCTCCCGCCCCCACAGCTCCCCGGTTTTCTGTACCTCTGCCCACGGACAGAGCGAGGCATAGTTATCGTCAAGCGCGATATCATACGAACCGTTACGGTCGCTTACGCTTTTATACAGGTGCCTGCCCGTTCCTATCAACTCATGGGCGTCCCGGCGTTTCATGCCCTTGGTTTTCAGGTTGCTGAAGATCTCTGCGTTGATCTCATAGAGGTCATAGTATCCGGCCCAAAAGGTTTCGGCGGTATAAAGCGCTTTTTCGCTGTCATAGCAGGCCTTCCAGCCCGCGCCCGTCTTAAAACGAAGCGCGCCTTCCGCGAATTCCGCCGGAAGTCTTATGCGTTTTTTCTTCTTATTATTCCTTGATATTTTTGACATTGACCGGCCTCTTCCGCGATTTTCAACTTATGATCTTCTCAGGTCTGTGGGAAGAAAGGATCCTTTTCGGCCGGAAAGATAATATTCGATCCCAGTCGTCTTTCAGTTTACTATTCTCCCCGTATGCTTCTATGTATTCAAATGGTTCCAGATCACCGGCAAGGCAGTCACCGTCATCCAGCACTAAAACAACACTGTCACCGCTGTGGCTTGGTGTGTGTACGATCTCGCCTGAGATACCCAACTGCGCCAGGAAGGCGCGGCTTGCTTTGCAGGAAATAAGCGTTGCCCGCGTCTCATCTATCGGCGTATACGGGAGCTTATCTCGCGCGAAAATATTGTCCGCACCGTGCACGAAGGGCTTTTGCGCATCGATCAGCAGGAGTTTGACGCCTTGCTCCATAAGCTCGTTTATCAGCCCCATATGATCGGGGTGATAGTGCGTTGCCATTACATATTCTATGTCTTTTACCCTGATGCCGTTATGCTTCAGCGCTTTATAGAACGCCGGCATAGTTCCGGCATGATCCGTGTCGACAAGCAGCCCGCCAAGATCGCCTTGTATGAAAAACGTATTCGTGTTTCCGTATTTAAGTTTGATCATTTATTCACGCTTTAATAAAAGAAATTATCTCATCCCACACGGCGGGGTCCTGCTCTGTCATACGCCCGATTGGTTTATCGGAGAAATACTCCTTCCGGGCCTCGGGCGTTTCCAGCTGTTTCTCCGCTATCCGGCGGTAATATTCTCCGATCCAGGCGTTCATTGTCCCCAGCGCCTCGGAAGTATATTGCGGGTTGTGCTTTTTGCCCTCCACCGTCACGACGCGCAGGTTCGGATTGTCCAGTTTCAAAACCTTGCCGGCGTTGTATTTGTAATTGACCATGGGATCGTCCGTGGAATGGAACCACAATATCTTGTCCGGCGTGGAGGCAAGATAGTCCAGGTTGTCCAGGGCACCGTAGCGCGGGTCAAGCTTCTTTTCGAACCGTCTGACGCGGTTGGCCAGTAACCGGAGTTTGACGAAGCCCATCATCTCGTCCGCGATGCTGACGAATCCGGAAATGATCACCGCTCTTTTAACCGAATCGTTCAGATGGGCAATATTCAGCGCCGTATATCCGCCCAGCGAGTGACCGACAGGAATGAGCTCCGCTTCCGGGCGCAGCAATTCGGTCAATTCGACCGCGTCCCGGGTGGGCGCGTTGACGGAGTCCATCTTCTCTCCCCCGGAGCTGCCGCAGCCCGTATAATCCAGCGTCAATACCCGTAACCCCGCCCTGCAGATCGTCTCTATCTCGGCCAGATAAGCGGTGTGGCCCGGACCCATGCCCGGGCAAAACAATATGAGCTTGCCCGCGTCGTATCCCGGGTAGCAATAACTGAAATAACGGATGGACACCCCGGCGGAATTGTTGAAATAACCTGGCTCGCAAAGAAGGCCCGGAAAATCCTCGGGGCAATAATACGGTATCGCCTCGTCCTTGTCGTACCGCTTCAGGAAATTCTTTTCATACATTTTGCTGATCAGGCCCATAGAACGTCACTCCTGCTTGAATTGCAAGATTATTATACTGTTCCGCCCGGGACAATTCAAGAACATAAGGCGGTTCTTTCCGTCCTTCTTTGCGCTTCCTCTCTCATTTCACGGATTAAAATAATAAGTTCCGGATTCAGATCGCCACGCAGTGGTTGAGGCCTCTAGTCAGGTCGGATCGGGCACGCTGCGCGTCGAAACCCACCAGCTTTATGCCTTTGTCCACCGTATTCTGATAAATGATCTCCATATCGTTAAGGTGAGGTTGAGTCATATTTACCACCGACAGCGATGGCGCCCCGCACAGAGATCTGATATAGTGATCGCCCCTGCCGCAGAAATGCATGCCTCCGCCGCCGAAGCGGTCCAGCAGCATCCGGTCGTAGGGGACGCAGAATTCGTCGTACAGCTCCGGCGAGAGATTCATTGCGCTGTCACAGCGCAGCATGATGCTGCCCTTGTGCCAGACGTTGCCCCAGTGGGGGTTTATGTCCGGCCGCGGCGGGTAAAGTTTCTGCCACTCCTCCATAAAACTGATGTAGGACCGGGTCAACAGCCCCAGTACGTCGTGGACAGTTTCCGGTTCGTCTGCGATCTGGTAGAACATTTCTTCGCCGAACAGCAGTTCGCAGTTGTCGATCGGCCCCTGTATATCAGGGTGGTAGACCTGCACATATCTGGATATTTTGGGGTAATGCGCGAATATTTCCTTCACAAATTCGCCGAAGCCGAACACCTTCGCACCCAGCCCCGCGCGGTTGTCCGGAATGCCTCTGTCGAGGAGCTTTTGCATTGCCCCTTCGCCTGTGAGCGCGCGGGTTATGGGCAATGTATTTGTTTTGTACGGCATGATGTACACTTCGGCGCCGAACAGCGAAGTGCCGATGCAGGAGCCGTAATTGGCCCGGATGGCGAGGCTCATGGACCTTTCACGGTTGCGGTCGTTGTCGTCAAGGGCGTAGGATACTCCGAGCAGCTGCGAATACAGCATGCTGTCGTAGTCGGCCATGGCGTCGTTGATCATCATGCTTTTCCGCCCGACTGTCGTCAATGTCAGTTTTTTGCGCTTCGGAGCGAATATGTCTCCTTCGAACCGGTCAAACAGGAAGTCCCACCACTGGTCAACAAAATCTTCTTCGGTCTCCGGGTCTATCCTCCGCTCTATATCTTCGAGAAGGTCGATCGTTTTTTGTGTCAGCTTCATCATTCACCTTTACCTCTGCCGCAGGGATCCCGCGAGCACTTGTTTTTTCTTATCCGATCTGACTCTGCATCCATGTCAGATGGGCGGCCATCCATGTATTAAAGTCGTTTCGCATCGCGGAGAGCGTCCGGTATGATCCTGACTGGTAACGGGTGCTCTCCAGCTGATAGAGTTTGTTGTATGCGGCCTCATTGATCTTATCCAGATCGGCGTTGACGGCAGCGGTCACTTTATCATAGGTATTGCGGAACAGTTCGGCGTATGCCTTTGCGAATTCCGGCTTCCGGGAAAGCTGCGGAAAGTAGAAGTGCGAGCCGTCCCTGTGGATATTGGCAAAAGAATCAATATTCCATTTCCATGAGTCAAAGTCCCAGTTCGGTCCCATGACGAGCTTGCTGTTCTCGGTGGAATCCTTTTTCCACATAAAGAGGTTGTTACCTCCGGAGTCCAGGAGACACATGTAGTCCGCTACCAGGACCCACGAAACGAAGGAATCCAGATCGATATAGTCAAGGTATGAGCTGTCGTTTCGGGAGAGAGCTCTCTCCAGTTCGGTCATGTAGTTTTTAATGTATTTGTAGGCGTCGGACTTTGCGTCGATATCATCGGTATCCGGATATTTGAAGGTGTACTTCATCACGAAGTTCACGGACGACGGAGTGGTGAAATACAGCGGCTCGTTCCACCAGTAGGCGTCAAATTCGATGACAAATCCGTCATCTTCCACCGGGCAGCGCCACCTGGCGTCCCCTTTTCCGGTCCCTTGCTTGACGCATTCCGAGAGTATGTAAATTCCCCGGTAATCGCCGTTGACGTATAGAGAAACGTAGGTATAATCCGGCGACCAGGGCGTACCGACAACGTCCGCGATCGCGTCACCGGCAACGCGGTAAATATCCGTTCCGTAATTGAGCAGGAGCCATTCTTTGTCGGCATAGGACTTTCCGTCCGACGGGCGGTCAATAAACGGTGCCAGAAGATCGCTCTTCTTTTTCAGCTTGATCTTGTAAGGTTTCTTTATGCCGTAGGCGCTGGTATTGCCGCGGATCTTCATCTTCGCGCCTTGATACTGTTCCTCCTCGGAACAGTTTTGCGAGGAGTCGTAAACAACGTTGTCGGAGGCATCGTAGATCTTCACGATGCTGTTCTCCCAAGTCGCATTCGTGATGCCGGCGCCAATATTTCCGGGCGGCGGAGTTACATATTCGCAAGTCGGCCAGACATAGTCTTCGGTCGTGATCTCCACGCGCGGGAAGTCAACGCTTCTCGCATCGGGTACGTAGCAGGCACTGAAACTGACTGAACTCCCGATCTGCTCATAGCCGTAGCATTTCAGCTTGACCGTGAACACGTCGTTCTTCGTGAGCTTCATTATATCGCATTCGCCAATCTCACCGTCATATGTTTTGGAGATAGTGCCTGCTCCGCCGGTAACGGTGACCTCCACGTAACGGAGCGGCTCTTCCTCCGCTTCTGTCCAGGTGACGATCAGCCGGCCGCTGTCCGATATACCGTAACCGTATGACCCCAGGAGCGTTTTTCCGTTTGACGCGTTCGCCATTGCCCCGGACGATGCCGTTACTTTAATGTTGCTGTTCACTCCCCGGATAATATAAATATCCCGTCCCAGATCCTCGATTTGCGCGTATGATCCTTCGACGTTCACCGATGAGATCAGATAACCCTTTTTAGGTTTCAGACAAAGCCAAAGATTCCCGTTCTCACGAGTCGGTTCCCCGCCGGGCGAATCAGATGTATAGAAGATGTCCGACAGACCGTCCGGAAGCTCCTTCCCTTCGGTATAAAGAGACGGGACGATGCGCGAGTCGGTTTTGACTGTACAAATATAGGCGTTTTTTTCATAATACTCCCGGGTCCCCGGTTCGGGTTCCTTCGTCGGATCCGGAGTAGACGGCACCGCTGTAGGGGTCGGAGTCTTGGCGGGGACCGGTGTCCCGGTAGGAGACGGTGTCCCGGTAGGGGCCGGGGCTTCGGTGGGAGTCGGGACTTCTGTGGAACGCGGGGTCTCGGTGGGAGTCGGGACTTCGGTGGGTGTCGGGGTTTCGGCAGGGGTCGGAACTGCGGTGGGAGTCGGGGCTTCGGTGGGAGCCGTGGTTTCGGCGGGAGTCTGGACTTCGGCGGGTGCGGAAGGCGCTTCACTGAACGTTGGTTCCTCGCTCGCGGAGAGTTCTTCACCGGCTATGTCAACAATGTCCGAGGGATCGGGGAAAGGAGATGAAGAAATCCCGTTTTTCGGTCCGCAGGCAACAAGAGTCATAAGGGTCATCCAAATTGCCAACCCCAAGCATAAGCATCTCTTATATTTTGTTCGTATTCGAAGGGTTCTCATAGGCAATTTCTCCCGGTAAAGTTGAACTCTCATGCATTCATTATATTTGAACAGAAGGGAAAAATCAATTTGTTTAGTAGTTATTCCGACAAACCGGATTTTTATCGAGCAAACCCAAAAAAATCAGGAATAATCTCTGCTCCGAATGTCCGTATTCCCATTCTGTACATTGCTTTGGCGTGAATTCTGTCATGCCATATGAAACGTCTCAATACTTTTCGCACAGACCATTGCTCGCCGTAGCTGCCCGTTACGGTATCAAGCGACAAATATCCCGCGATGTTTTCAAGTGTTTCAAATCCCCTTGCTCTACAGGAAAAGATGGTTCCTTCGTTATCCGATTTAACACCGATTTCAGAAAAATAGTATTCGTTGACATTTTTTGTGTGCTGGTACATTTCTTCCGCGGTGCGAGGAACAGAACCGTAAAATGTCTTGCGCCAAGGAAGCGTGCTCTTGTGTTTATCCGGAAATGAACTGTAAAGCATATGAAAATCATTTGCAGATTTCAAAGCCAACAATTTAAGATATCGGTATTCTTCAACCGTCAGAGGACTTTCTTCTGTTGTAAACAAAACATCACTATCAGCATCTTTGATTTGCAGATCTGATTTCTTCTCCTGAACGATTTCAATTTCGTAATCATCAGGCGGCGTTTCGCCTTTCCAAAGTTGAAATCGCCGTATTTCTTCCGGCATTTTTAATAATGCTTCTTCTTTAGATGCGCCTCTTGTAAAAGCACCCGGATAAGTGTTCACGTAAAGAATGGTATCATAACCATTATGCTCCCACACGCAGCCAATTCTCATTTTTACCTCCAAAGATCCCGGTTTATTGAGATCAGAGATCCTTTTCGACAATGTAGTAACTGTGCCTTTTAGGCAGATCGGACAATACGCCGGCAATCTTATAGCCGTTCTTTAAAAAGAAATCGATGTTCCAGTCATATACTTCTTCAGCGATCAATTTGGTCGCTCCGTTTTCTTTTGCTTTCTTTTCAAAGTGTTTTAAGAGCAAACTTCCCAGGCCTTGATCACGATGATCTTCATTGACCCATATTTTCCAGATCCAGCCGTCGTCAGTTCCGGATACACCCGCCATTATGGCGGCAACGACGTTGCCGTTTTCATCGATCATCTTTCGGTTGATCTTAATGTAATCGTGTTTGGGCTTGAGAAAGGGCAGGTTGTACTCATCCAGCTTATTGTCGATATACTCGCTGTCTGCTTCGTTTCCGTCCGCTATTTCATAACCGATCGGTTTGCACGGCCTTTTGGTTTGAGCATTGTCAAGTCGTTTAAATAATGAATAATCCTCGAATCCGGCAGGATCATGCTTGACCGTTCCGAAAACTGTATACCCGTGCTTCAGATAAAAAGGTTTGGCCTGAAAATCTGCGGTATCCAGATAAGAAAGATAACAGCCCCGGCTTCTTCCCGCTTCTTCCACCGCCTGTAAAAGGTTCGAGCCCAGTTCCCGCAGACGGTATTTTTCGTCCACCCACATAACGTCAACGAACAGACAACCCCATTGATAAATGTATGCGATGCAGCCGGCAATTATGTTGCCGTCTTCATCTGTTATCTTTTTACAGATCATCTCCTCTTCATCCTTAAAGCCGTCTGCCGCAGGCACAATTTTGAAATAATGCTCATAAACAAGATCAATTATACGCGCAGAATCTTTACGTGCGCTTCTTCTTAGTTTGAACTTTTCCATATTGATATTTCCTTTCGAATTTACTTAAGTGACTTTATAAACTGAAATCAGGGCTGAAGCCCCGGAAACAGTTGGTAATAATCCAGTCACTTATGATTCCCGAACAGATCATCCCGGTACGCATCCAGATATTCGATGCAATATTCGTCTATGCCAAGGAGCGCCTCCGCGGCGTATACTCCGCCCATCATATCGCGGCTTAAAGGATCCAGTATCGCACTGTCCATTTCTTCGTTTTTCCCCATCCGTTTTACCTCACTAAACCGGAATTTGCCGATGTTTTTTCAGAGGGACTTTTCCATGCAGTACATTGTATGCCCTTTCGGATAATCTTCAAGCACGCCCGTTACTCTTTCATAGCCGTTCTTTTTGAAAAATCCCACATTCCAATCATATGCTTCAATAAACACAACAGCAACACCGTTTTCCTTTAACTCCTGCTCTAACTCGCCAAGAAGCTGAGAGCCGATCCCTTGATTGCGGTACTTTTCTTCCACCCAAAGGGCATCGATATCTGTGCCGTTCCAACCATCAATACCACCGACAAACCCGGCAATGATACATCCGTTTTCGTCCACGATTTTTTTTCTCAGCGAGATGTATTCATGCTCATGAGGCGCAACGGTACTGTCATATTCGCGCAATTTGCTGGAAAGGATTTCTGCATCCTTTTCGTTACCACGCTTGATTTCGTATTGTTGGCAATCTAACGGCATATATTCCGCGGAAGGTCGGTCAAGCCGTTTTGTGAGCATATAGTGTTCATGACCCTTCGGCACATCTGTCATCGTGTCGTTCAGCATATAACCATGTTTGTCGTAAAACGCTTTTGCCTGCCAGTCAAAGGTTCCGACCATTGCGAGATAGCAACCTTGTTCCCTTGCTTTACGTTCAGCCTCCCGCATCAGTGCAGAGGCCATACCCTGTCTGCGAAACGCTTCTTCCACCCACAGATCATAGATTGATGCAGTCCTCAGAGCGTCTACAGACAAAATGCATCCGCCAAGGAGGTTTCCACTTTCGTCGGTGACTATATAAACAAACTCTTCTTCCTCCGCTTCTTCAGGTTGTGCAATTGTGTTGAAAGCATTTTCCACTTGTTCTTCAATATACTCCATATCGTCTTCTGAACAAGGTATCATTTCAAATTTCATTTCTGTTTCTCCTTCACAAATCCCGATTTGTCGATATGATTCTATCACACCGGGCAAAGCTTTTCTACTGAAAACGGGGCTGGAATGTTGCTTCCAACCCCGCAGATGGAGGAGAGGATTGGATTCCTCGCCTGCGGGTCGGATTTTTGGCGTACAGAATCGCCTGTGTGCCCTTCAAATCGATCGGGAGGGATAGCTCTGCCCACCCGCGAAAGAAAGGCCCGTAAAACGCGTTTTTAAAGGGATCAAAAGGCCTCTACAAACCGGGATATGTAAATCTATACGGATCTTTATTCTTTCTTTTTTACAGGAACCCAGACCGCGCTGCGGTAGTCGGGATCGGTCTTTTCTCCGTTTATGCAATCATACCACTCAACATTTGCATTGCCGCAAAGCTCGTACTCCGGGTTTCCCGGCAGCCATTCCCGGAAGATCTGCGTGTTCACGCTTTGGAGCGCCTCCGGGATCGGACCGATGCAGTTGAACACGGCCCAGTCGCTTCTTGGAAATTCATAGACG
>JAGADO010000025.1 GCA_017613535.1 Clostridia bacterium
GATCTTCCTGCGCGAGCTCATCTCCAACGCCAGCGACGCGATCGACAAACTCTATTTCAGATCGCTGACCGACGGCAGCATCACGCTCGGCCGCTCCGATTACGAGATCCGCATAACCGCGGATAAAGAACTCAGAACGCTCGAGGTCAGGGACAACGGCATCGGTATGACGAAGGATGAGCTTGAGAACAATCTCGGCACGATCGCCAGGAGCGGTTCGTTTGAATTTAAAAAGAACGGTTCGGATGCGGGCGAGGAGGCCGGAAACGGAGCGGATATAGATATTATCGGTCAATTCGGCGTCGGATTCTACTCCGCGTTCATGGTGAGCGACCTTGTCACCGTCGAGAGCCGCGCATGGGGTTCAGACGAAGCGTACTGCTGGAAATCATCCGGAGCAGACGGATACAGCATTGACGCATGCGAAAAAGACGAAGCGGGCACCGTCGTCACGCTTCACCTCAAGGAAGACAGCGGAGACGAAAACTACAGCGAATTCCTTGACGAGTGGCGCATCAGAGAGCTCGTTAAGAAGTACAGTGATTACATCCGCTATCCGATCCGCATGGAGGTCACCAAGTCGCGTAAGAAGGAAGGCAGCCCTGACAATAAGCCCGAGTACGAGAGCTACAAGGAAGATGAGACGCTAAATACAATGGTGCCTATCTGGAAGCGCCCTCAGGACCAGGTGACTGACGACGAGTACGCAGACTTTTACAGGAATAAATTCTACGATTACGAAGCACCGCTCAAGGTCATTCGCCAGAAGACGGAAGGTTTGTCGAGCTTCGAAGCGCTTCTGTTCATCCCCGCGCACGCCCCATTCGATTATTACAGCCGCGAGTACGAAAAAGGCCTGCAGCTCTATTCGAGCGGCGTGCTCATTATGGAGAAGTGCAAAGAGCTTCTGCCGGATTATTTCAGCTTCGTAAGAGGCCTTGTAGACAGCGCAGATCTGTCGCTCAACATCTCCCGCGAGATGCTCCAGCATGACCGTCAGCTGAAGGCTATCGCAAAAGCGGTAGAGAAGAAGATCGCGTCTGAACTGACAAAAATGCTCGAGAACGACCGTGAAAATTACGAGAAGTTCTTTAAAGCGTTCGGCCGTCAGCTGAAGTACGGCTTGTATATGGATTACGGCACGCACAAGGACGTTCTCCAGGATCTGCTTTTGCTGAAGTCTTCGTGCGAGGATCCGAATGGCGAAAAGGGCGTTACACTTAAAGAGTACGTTTCGCGAATGAAGGAAGAGCAGAAGAAGATATACTACGCGACAGGTGAGAGCATCAGCCAGATAAAGCTTCTGCCTCAGGTCGAAGCGGTGCTCGCACACGGGTACGAAGTACTGTATCTGACGGAAGACGTTGACGAATTCGCGCTCCAGATGCTGAGAACGTACGACGAGAAAGAATTCCTGAACGTACAGCGCGACGAACTCGATATTGCCACCGACGAAGAAAAAGAATCTGTAAAACAGGAGAACGAATCGAACGCCGAAATGCTCGGATTCATGAAAGACGCGGTCGGCGATGCTGTAAAGTCCGTACGCTTCACAAACACGCTGCAGAACCACCCCGTCAGCCTCTCGAGCGAAGGCGCGCTGTCAATGGGCATGGAGAAGACGCTCAGCCAGATGCCGGGCGCGGAAGACGGCGCGGTCAAAGCTCAGCTCGTGCTTGAGATCAATATGGACCATCCGATCGCCGCAAAACTTAAATCGCTGTACGGCACGGACAACGACAAGCTCGCGAAATATACCAGGATACTGTATGCACAGGCGCGCCTGATAAGCGGCCTTTCGATCGACAACGCATCCGAGATCGGCGAGATGGTTGCCGGCCTGATGCTCTGATAAGGAGGAACCGAAATGATCAGGATCGATCTCCCCGGAACGAGCCAGGAGGATTTCGACGACGCTATTGCCGTCCTCGAAGAATGCAAGGCTAAAACGATACCGTGCTTCGGATTTATTTATCCGTTTATGGGCCCCGGAGGCCAGTACGGCAACTGCTGGTGGGAGCGCGACACTGCGCTTACGCTTTCCGGCTACAAGTGGATCGATCTTGACTTCGCCGAAAACGTGCTCAGGAACTTCATGCTCGTACAGAAGCCGAACGGCAGGATCCCTCTCTGGGGCCCCGACCGCGTAGGGGATTACGACGAAGAACTGAGCGCAGTACCGGTCATATTCGAAGTTGCCCTTAAAGTGCTTAAAATGTCGGACGACGCGGATCTGCTTCGCGAAACGTACGGCATGCTCTGCGGATATCTGAACTGGTGGCTGTCTGACGTAAAGCGCGATCCTGCGACCGGTCTCGTATGCGGAATATTTGAAGAATCCGACCCGAGCGACTTCCGCGACCAGCTTACTGCGGCGCCCGTGGATCTTAACGTTCAGGTCTGCGTCGGAGCGGATGTGCTTAGAGAAATTGCGGAGCACATGGGTCTGAAGGACGATGCGGCTCACTGGAAGCAGGTTTTCTGCTCGATGAGAGATATCATCAACGAATATCTGTTTGACCCGGAGAGCGGCGGTTACTACACGTATCTTGTGAAAGAAAAGCGTCTCCAGACGGAGCGCATTTACAATTCGATGCTGGATACTTTTAAGCGTAATATCGTCCCTGAAGAGCGCAGAGCGGGGCTTATTCGCTTTTTGGAGGCGAAGGAACATTTCGACCTTCACGGTAAGTACGCGATCGTTACAGCGTCGCATTCGTCGCCCGAATATCAGGAGACGGTCGGAGTATATAAGGGCTGGACGAGCTGGTCGGGCAATATCTGGACGTTCAGAAACGAAATTATTGCAACCGGCCTTCGCGAAGCGGGGGAGAATGAACTGGCCGCCGAGCTCGCGTACAGGACAATTATAGAGTTTTCCGGTAATTACGCCGAGTTCCTCAGCCCTTCGACCGGTATCGGCCACGGCGTGGAGCGCTACGGCTGGACGGCATCGCAGTACATCCAGCTTATAATCGAAGAAATATTCGGAATAAAAGACGACCACTGGAACGGAAACGTCATTGTCGCACCCAACATACCGGAAGTGCTCACGGGCAGGGAAATATCGCTGTCCGGCCTTACCGTATCGGCTGGCGGAGAAAAAGGAGAATTGTCCGTCAGGGCGATCCGCCTGGCGGACGGTTCCGTAAAAGTTGAAAAAGAGATCAGGCCTTTGCCTCTATAAGCATTCCAAGCAGGCAGCGGATCCGCGTAAACACCTCTTCGTCAGTGGTGTATACGCCGAGAGACGTCGTGACCTGCTTTATTATTAATTCAAGATCAGCTTCACCGTAAAGTTTTTCGAATATTGTCAGATATTCGTAATCCTCGATACCGTCGCGGATGCACTCCATTCTGAGCGAACCGATCGGCTCTTCGATGCCGAGATAGTGGCCTGAATAGAGGAGAACGCCGTTTCCGTAAATGTCGAACGGCGTGTCGCCGGTCGCTTTTTCATGCTTTGAATTGAAGCCGAAATCCGACTGGCCGGAAGCGTCGGTGGCGGGGAACCAGTCGTTGACGAGGTAGTAAAGGAAATTATCGACGCGGTAAAGTTTCTGCTGCCAGAACAGGATCCTGTAGCGCACCGCCTGCGTCTCGATCGATATCGTGATCTCGGGAGATTGCGGGAAACGCGTTACGTACCACCATACGTCGTCACCTCCGGCCTGTTCTTTAGCCATGCGCTCCGGGAACGTTCCGAGGTTCTTTTCAAGCAGCGAGCTTACGCGGTACGTAAGCAGCGGGTTTCTTGAATAATCATCGTAGGTGTTGTAGAAGAACGTGTGGGGGCACCACGAGTTAACGTATTCGCTCACATATTCGAAGAAATCGGTCTTCGCTTCCGCATCGAGCGCCATGTCGTAGTGGATCGGAACAAGGTAATGGTAGCCGGGGAAGTACTGCGCGAACAACGCACCGTCGGAATTGACCTCGTTCAGAGCCTCCATCGAAAGCGGCTCGTCAACGTGGTAGAAGTACGCTTTGCTCAGCCATTCCGGATTCTGCGACAAATATCTGTACGCGGCGCTGACATTGTCCGCCGTAGGCTGCACTTTCCAGCCGATCGGGTTGAACGCCACGACTCTCGGGTTGGCAACGTATTCCTGCACGCGCGGGTCTTCGTACGCTCCCTGATCGCTGTACGGCAGCGTGTACGCGCAGATCCTGTTTTCGAGCATCAGATTGTAGTATTTTTTATACATCACTCCGTCGTCGCCCTCGTACAGCTCGTGATTCACGTAAATCGCGTACCAGGAGAGATCCATCTGCGTCTTGCACGTCGCCCCTTCCGGAAGCGAGAAATCGTAAACGTACGCGTAAACAGCCGCTTTTTTGATCTCTTTTCCGTCCGCGTCAAGTATCGTGAGCGTTGCGCTGTAATCGCCCGCCTTGCTCGTCTCCTCCGTAAACAGTTTTATTACGAACAGTTTGCTCTTTCCGGCTTCGAGCGAGAAAGGACCGTCGAGCCGCGGCATCGGGTCTGCAATCGATTTGCCCTGCACGTCATCAAAATAGTATCCGTAATACAGTTCGGTCCGGAGAGCATCACCCGAAGCGTTTGTAAAAGGCGTGATCTTTGCCGTCAGCCCTTCGCGCGCCGTCAATGACGCGAGCAGGAACTGGCAGTCTTCTATCTCGTTTTTAGCCAGGTACATCTTATACGAATATCTGCCGGTCGATGTTGTCGATTCCGCCGGAGTTTTAGTGTACATATGGTCAAACCACAGATCGAGTCCCGCGTCTTCGTTCGCGGCGGTCAATTTCTCGTTCGGTGCTTCGGTGAGTGTTACGGTCTTAAGAAGTGCGTCCGCGGCCTTCTGCTCTTTTGCAGTGAGCAGGTGAGGGTCGGTCTTTCCCTCCGAATTCAGGAAGGCGCTCAGTTCGGAAGCGGACTTCAGGAAAGTCATTGACGCGAAATAAAACTTTTCGCCGGGATTCGCGGAATAATGCATATAATCGAACCTGAATCCGTGCACCGTGCCGTGAAAATCCTCGTTCGAAAGATCAAACACGAGGAATTGCCAGCCCGAAACGGTATTGTCAAAATTCGCCGTCCTGCAATGGCCGCCCGTTGCCCCTTTCACGTCACCCGCAGCGAAAAACAGCTCAAACGTACCGTCCGAACAACCCGATTGTTTGACCTTCAGGACAATATATTTATACTCGTCTGCCGAGACCGGTTCGAGCCCGAGCGACCTCACGTATGCTTCGTAATCGAAATAGATGTACGGGTCTTCGTCGGAAGCGGTCGTTTCAAACACTGCGACGTTGCGCTCCTTTCCGTCTTTCCCGGCGTATTTTTTAGTGATGTTTTCGCTGCCGAAGTACTTAATTATCTGCTCTCCGTCTGCATGAACGCGGGCGGGGTCGGTAGTCTTGTATCTATCTGCATTGCATGCGGCAATAAGCCCGGCCGCGAGCACGATCCCGGTCAATAAAATCAATATTCTGACAGCGCTTTTTTTCATTTCGTTTCTCCTTTGAATATTCTGCCGTAATTATATACTCCGGCGGGCCTCCGCGCAAGTGAGCCGCTGACGTCTATTCGCTTGCGTTTTTACGCGCGTTGTGCTATAACGTGACTGCTCACGGAGCCGGTTGAATTCAGAGCGGACCGGGCATTCCATTTCTATATCCGTACTGAGGATTCGGAATGACTTCTCCGCATTGACGACCTGAACACAACTGATAAATGGTATGAAATGAGAAATTGAATTTATAATAGAGGAGAACTTAAAAATGAGTGAATGCACACACGATTGTTCAACATGCGGGGAGAGCTGCTCGTCCAGACAGGCGCCGCAGGATTTTCATGAATCACTTAACGAATACAGCAGGGTAGGCAAGGTTATCGCCGTTGTCAGCGGAAAAGGCGGCGTCGGCAAGTCGCTTGTCACGTCTCTGCTTGCCGTCGGAATGCAGCGCAGGGGATACAAGACTGCGATACTTGACGCGGATATCACCGGTCCGTCGATTCCGGAAGCGTTCGGGCTTCATGAAAAAGCGCAGGGGAGCGCCGCAGGGATATTGCCCGTCGTTACAAAGACGGGAATCGACGTCATGTCGCTTAACCTCCTGCTTGAGAACGAGACCGATCCGGTCGTTTGGCGCGGCCCGATAATTGCCGGTACGGTCAAGCAATTCTGGACTGATGTTGTCTGGTCTGATGTTGATTATATGTTCGTGGATATGCCTCCGGGAACGGGTGACGTGCCGCTCACCGTGTTCCAGTCTCTGCCCGTCGACGGTATTGTCGTGGTCACGAGCCCTCAGGATCTTGTTTCGATGATCGTTGGCAAGGCGGTCAAGATGGCCGGCCTTATGAATGTTCCGGTGCTTGCGCTGGTGGAAAATATGAGTTACGCTGTCTGCCCGGATTGCGGCAAGAAGCTGTTTCTGTTCGGCGAGAGCAGGGCGGAGGAGACGGCAAAGCAGTTCGGCGTCGATACTGTGTCGCAGATCCCCCTGAACCCGAAGCTTACTGCCGCCGTCGACAGCGGAATGATCGAGCTTTTCGAAGGCGACTGGCTGAAGGCGATAGAAGAAAAAATAGAAAAGCTATAACAAATTGTAAGTTGCAAATGGCAAATGGCAAGTCGGATGTGTGCAATCAGACGGCTTGCTTTTTCTTACCTTTTGCCGTTCGTATTATTGAGTAGAGTATTTTTTCTATTTCAATACACTCTTCTATCAATTGCTGTGCACTGTCAGCAGATAGCAGATTGGTTGATTCAAACAGACGAATCCAGTATTTTGTTTCTGCGGATTCTTTGAGTGCGATATTCATTTTTGAAATAAAGTCAGCGTTGCTTTGGGCTTGCTCATCTTCGGCAATATTAGCGCCAATACTTGTGCCTGAACGCAATACCTGCCGTATCAGATCACGCTCTACACCCTGAACTCTCATATTCTTATAGAGCAGCACTAAACTATTCCTCCGCCATCAACATCTAGTATTGCCCCGGTTACAAAAGACGACCGGTTTGTTGCCAGGAAGTAGACCGCCTGCGCGACTTCCTCGGGCGTACCGATGCGGCAAAGGGGAGTGGAATCAGCAAGCCCGGCCATAACATCTTTGTCGAGCGCGGCATTCATTTTAGTATCGATTACTCCGGGAGCAACGCAATTGACGCGGATCCCGGAAGGCCCGACCTCCTTAGCCAGCGCTTTAGTGAAACTGATAATTGCCCCCTTCGACGCGCTGTAAGCGACCTCGCACGAACCACCGACGCGGCCCCAGATAGAAGAAATATTGACGATCGAGCCGGAATGATTCCGGATCATATAAGGCAGTACCTCACGCGAACAATTAAACGCGCCGCCTGCATTGACGTCCATGACCTTGCGGAACTCCTCGAAAGTCGTTTCGGTGATCAGCTTCTGGGGAAGCGCGATACCGGCGTTGTTAACGAGAATATCCGGGGCGCCGAACTTTTCAACGCACGCCGAAACGAGCAGCGCGGCTCCGGAAGGCTTTGACACATCCGCTTTAACGGCGATGACGTCAGCCCCGTGCATTTTCAGATCACGCGCGAGTTCACGCGCAGCAGCCCGGGAAGAATAATACCCGATCACAACGTTATAACCGTTATCCGCAAACAGCCTGACGCATGCCCGGCCGATACCGGTAGCGCCGCCCGTAACGATCACATTGCCCTTATTTCTGATCATTATAACGCCTCCTGCAGGACACCGTACACATACGCGGTGTCAATAAAATGATATTTCTCCGTGTCTTTGTTACCGTCGTTGGCCGCAACGATCAGCACGTAATGATGATCCTTATATAGTGCGTAGGTAGCGAGACAGAGCCCTGCCTGCCTCGTGTAGCCCGTCTTTCCTCCAAGAATACTGACGTTCCCGAAATCGTATGCATCGAGAGCTGAAAACACGGTGCTGATCAGCGTCAGCTGGTACTGCCTGGCCGGTTCGGTGACGGCTTTCATCGTGTCGAGCGTGAAAAACCGGACAAATTCCTGATTCCCGAGCGCGGCCTCGGTCAATATCATAAGATCTTCCGCCGTCGTATAATGCTCTGCGTTGTGGAGCCCGATACAGTTAACGAAATGTGTATTGCAAAGGCCCATTTCTGCTGCTCTTTTATTCATAAGTTCCACAAATGCGTCCTGGCTTCCGGCAATATTGATCGCGGCCGTTATGGTGCATTCAGCGGCAGAAGAAAGCAGGATCCCGCCGAGAATGCCGTCCTTGTTCGTGACCTCTCCTGCGTTGAATCCGGCCGTTGACGCACCCATGCTGTCGGCAATATCTACCGCTTCTTTCGTGATCTCGTACGCTCCGTTCGGGTCAAGCATTTCCGCCGCCAGCAGTCCCGTCATTATTTTTGTCAGCGAAGCAGGGTATATGTGTGTATCTGCTGCGAGCGAGTACAGTACCTCGCCTGTGTCAATATCTTTAAGCAGTACCGTTTTGCTGCGCAGTTTGGAAGTGTCTATTGCGAGCTTTACTGCTGCGTGCTCGGTCGGATCTGCTTCTGTCGGAACTTCCGTCGCCGGAGTTTCAGTCGCCGGAACTTCGGATACTTCCGGCCGGTCGGTCGGGCGGTCCGTTTCCGGGGTCGGTGAAGCCGTGCCGTCATGAGGCAGGGGAGTGACTATAATAGCGCTTCCGGAATCCGCCGGGATCGCACTCGCCTCATTATCATTGCCGCCGTCCGAGCAGCCGCACAGGAAAAGAATCGCGGCAGCCGTCAGCAGGGCAAGCAGTTTTTTTATGTTTCTCCCGTAAGTCATATTATGTCTCCAGCCTCCGTCAGGCGTTGTCCGCCATCTTTCGCGAAATCCCACGAAAGCACACGCTTCTTCATTCCGTCAATATCCAGCACGCCGTACGCGAACCCTTTTCTGAGCAGTTCTTCCGGCACGAATTCGTCGTACTTTTCAAATACCGGCACCTCTCCGGGGTAGACCATGCTCATAGGATCGATCTCTTTTTCAGCCTCTTCACGCACGATCGCGTAAAACTCATCCTCTCCCGCCTGCATCGTGAACTGCATATAGTACGGGCGCGAAGATTCGAGACCTTTGAGCGAAAGACGCTTAGCGCAAATAAGTTTCAGGAAACGCTCGAGCGCCAGAAACGCGTAGCTTCCGATCCACGGGAAAAGCGCCCACATTTTACCTCCGAGATGGATGAGCGGCCGCCCGGACATGAACGACTTTCTGAACGTATCGCGCGCGTCGGCAAGGCGGCAGACGGCATGAGGCATGAGGTACGGATAATAATTGTCCTCGTCCAGCACCCCGAACATGCGCTCGAGAATACGCGTGTGGATGTCGCCGGCAACGTCCCCGAAATAAGCGGGGATATTGCCCTTGACCGGTTCGCAATACAAACTGCGCCGTTTATGGTCAACATCTTCCACGACCCACACGCGGCCGGCAATGGCTATCTTGTCCCCGACGGGCGGCGGTTTTACGATCGTACCGAGCTGCTCCGATCCTGAATAAACCGTATACTCTATATTCTCCTGGAACACGGCGTAGAATTTGTAATTATTAACGATCCGCTCGCCTGAAAGCCCAACTATCAGGCCGCCGTTTTCGGTGCGGTTTATGTGGTCTGCCTTAATAAGATGCAACAGCAGCAGTTTATAATCATCTTTCGATATCAGGCTGAAGCAGCTGAGCGTAAGCACGCGCGAGGCAAGCTCCCCGGGAGTCATTTCTCCGCACGACGCCAGCGTGCTCATCGTCTGATGGTAGAGAAGGCTGTACGGCATGCGGCCTGTGCGCGGAGGCTCCACGAACCGCTCCTCAATATACAGCTGCACCAGAGAAATACCCTGAATGAGGTACCACGGAATGCTGTCGGGGAGCATTGCCCGCGCTTCCTGATGGTCTTCGCGCATCACGAACCACATTTCGGACGGGTCGCCGCGCCTTCCCGTGCGCCCCATGCGCTGAAGGAAACCGGATACGGTGTACGGTGCGTCAATATGAAACGCGCGCTCGAGCCTGCCTATATCTATGCCCAGTTCCAGCGTCGCCGTGGCGCACACCGACATCGTAGAATCGTCATCTTTCATATCCGCTTCGGCGCTTTCGCGGTACGACGCGGACAGGTTACCGTGGTGGATAAGGAAACGGTCAGGCTCACGCACCGCCTCGCAGTATTGACGCAGATTCTGGCACACGGCCTCGCACTCTTCGCGCGAATTCGTGAATATAAGGCATTTTTTGCCCTTTGAATGTTCGAAAATATAACCCATGCCCGGATCGGCAACTTTAGGCGCGGTATCGGTAGCCGGTTCCAGACGCGGAGACGGTGCGGGAGGCTCTCTGCCTTCGTCCGCCTGAGGCTCGGTGTTATAAAAATGCTCCATACTGAGCCGCCATACTTCCTTATCGCCCTCGAACCTCGGAATGACAGTCTTTCTGTTGCTACCTGACGCCAGAAACTGCCCAGCAGCCTCCGGATCGCCGATAGTCGCTGACAATCCTATCCTCCTCGGATCGCATCCCGCCAGCCTGCACATTCTCTCTATAAGGCAGAACGTCTGAAGACCCCTGTCCGCTCTTAACAGCGAATGAATCTCGTCGATCACAATGAATCTGAGGTCTCCGAACAGGGCAGGTATCTCCATATGCTTATTGATCATAAGCGATTCGAGCGACTCGGGCGTTATCTGAAGTATTCCGGAAGGCTTTTTAAGCAGCTTTCTCTTCTTAGACTGAGCCACGTCTCCGTGCCAGCGGCTGACGTCGATGCCTTCTTCTTCGCACAATTCTCCCAGGCGGCCGAACTGGTCGTTTATGAGCGCTTTCAGCGGGGCAATATAAAGCACGCCTACTGTCGCTGACGGGTTTTCGGACAATAAAGTGAGTATGGGGAAGAACGCCGCCTCGGTCTTACCGGAAGCCGTTGACGCCGTCAGCAGAACGTTGTCGTCGGTCCCGAATATTGCTTCACCCGCAGCATTCTGAACGCCCCTCAGGCTTTGCCACCCGGAGCGGTAGATATAATCCTGTATAAACGGCGCATATCTCTCAAAAACGTTCATATCGTAAACTCCGCAAATCCCGCATCAGTCTCATCGGACACCGCCTCTGACTTCGCAAACGCGAACGAATCCGAATCGATCAGTTCCGTGATGGTCGTTTCCGGATTCTGGTAAAGCAGATCGAGCAGCTCTATAAAGTCGCGTATCACTTCGCGCGGAGTGATGTTCTGATCGGCCCCGACGCGGCTGTATTCCACTTTTATGAAGTCTGTGAGATCATTTTCAGTCAGCTTTCTTTCGTACCCGTAAAGCCCTGCGTGCATATCCGAAAGCTTCTCACAAAGCACGAACATTTCCTCCGCTGTAAGAGGCTCGAGCCTGATGACCGGGGCCAGCAGATCGCGCGCACCGGGCCTCGAGAACCGCCCCTCCGCAAGGCGCGAACGGAGCGCTTCGTAACTGTAAATACCGCGCCTCTTATCCTCGAGTGCCTGAGGTGTTGCCCCCATAATAATGCCGAGATAGCGCGCTTTGCCCTGGAGCGTGTCGTTATACATCGTGAGCAGCTTTTCGTAATTGTATTGACGCGTGATCGTGTTCGGGATCTTGTAAATATTCACGAGCTCATCGATCATGACCATCATACCGGCATATCCCGCCAGCCTGAAAAATGCGGCGAATAATTTAAGATAATCGTACCAGTCTTCATCCGTAATGATCATATTTACGCCGAGCGCTTCTTTCGCTTCGCTTTTAAGCGTGTATTCGCCCCGGAACCAGCGCACGACCTTCGCTTTCGTCTCGTCGTCCGAACTCACATATGCACGGTAATACGCCGAAAGCAGCCTCCCGAACTCGAACCCGTGCACGAGTTCGCTGACGGACGAGGTCACGGCAAAGATCTTTTTATCGGTTTCCGCAGCGAGTTTCGGATCATCGGGGGACAATCCCGTTTCCTGCAGCGTTTCGTTCTGTACGGCGCTTATCCAGCGGTCAAGCACGAGCGTAAGCGCTCCGCCTTCGGGTCTGGTCTTCGTTGAAAGGTTCCCGATAAGTTCACGGTATGTCGCCAGCCCCTGGCCGCGCGTGCCCTGTAGCCTTCTTTCAGGAGAAAGATCTGCGTCGGCAACGATGAATCCGCGCTCCATCACGTAGTTTCGTATCG
Organism: Clostridia bacterium; assembly: GCA_017613535.1. Classification (GTDB taxonomy): domain Bacteria; phylum Bacillota; class Clostridia; order UBA1212; family UBA1255; genus UBA1255. The sequence continues at coordinate 12,135 of JAGADO010000025.1, forward strand.
TCTGCAGCAGGAAGCTTTTTCCGGAACCGTACCGCCCGACAATAAACCTGAACGATGCCCCGCCTTCCGATATGATGTCAACGTCATTCAGCAGCGCTGTTATTTCATTTTTGCGTCCGACGGTTATGTACGGGAGCCCTATGCGCGGCACGACGCCTCCTTTAAGCGAGTTCAGCACCGTCTGCGCGATCCTGCGCGGCACTCCTTTTTTTGCGGTGTTATATGATTTTTCGTCGGTCATCTGTCTGTTCCTCCGAGTAATTGTCTAATGTCTTCGGCGTAGTCTTCCACGAGCGAAAGCCTGCCGTCATCGCACAAAACGGCGTTGTCGCCGATCTCGTCCGAAAGCACTTCGTTTATAGCATCGGCAGCGATCGAGGGCATTATCCGATTTGCTTTTATGTATTCTGACGGGTCTTCGCCGCGCATAAGGGAAGAGAGTATCTCGTAGTGATCCCGCCCGAGAGCGTTTTTTATGCTTTCGTTTGACTCTTCCCGGAACGGAGCGTCTTCCGCCGGAGGGCCGTCTTCCTCAATTAGCGGTCCGAACGCGGTCTGTATTTCCTGCTGCTCCCGGTCAAGCTCGTCAGGTGTCAGCAGGCTGTCACGCGTGGCGATCGAATCGGTCCTGATCTTTTCGAGGCCGGACGCGTCAAAACTGATCCTCTCACGCGCGGCAATTGCCTCCGCCCGCATGTCACTCTTTATGGCCAGGTCAATAAACGGCATTGCCCATTCTTCACCCGGCTTCTCGTGAAGCTCGCAGCCACACTTGAGATGGCGCCTGATCTTCAGATCCGTGGCGTGCAGAAAGCCCCGTATGAGCTTACGGTCAAGGTTATGCTTAACATACGATTCCACGAACCATTGACCGCCGCGCCTCGTGTAGACGCGTGCCGCGCTTTGCTCTACGGTCACGTCGGGCTGAGGGCCACGCAGGCAATACACTGCGTTCGTGAACGGATACCAGCGCCTTTCTTCGCGTTTTCCGAAGCAGAGCGTGAACAGGTCTTTTCCGTCCGAAACGTACTGCTCCGATGCGATCCTCCAGGCTTCGCTGAAAATGAATTCAGTCCTGCTTTTGTATTTTAAATATTCCGCCGTGTGCGCGTAATCAGCGATATCGAACCGGGCAAGGGCTTCGAACACTTCCGGGTCGCTATATTTGCGCGGCTCGCGGAGGATCGTGAGAGGCTTGTCATATGCGAGTGTTTCCGGATCGGCGTACCTGAGCACCTGATCGTGCGGAAGACCGTGCACAATCGACAATTCTCCCATCCATCTGTGGAGGTTTTTACGCATGTGCTCGTCTCCGAATCTTCCGTCAACGAATTTCTCTTCGAATTCTTTGAGCTTTCCGAGACACTCTTCGGGGCTTCCGGCTCCTATGCCGTTCAGCAGCTCGTAAATATATACGTACGCCGAAGATGCGCTTATGGCACGGTATTCTCCGCTCCTTACCTTCGTGCGCCATGAAAAGTAGCCCCGAAGCTGCTTAAGCGTCATATCGCGGTAAGTGGGGAAGTAACAGATAAAATCGCTTGCCCACGGAACGTCATCCTCGTACTCGCGCATGAACATTGCCTGCCGCAGAAACGAACCGGCCTTTTCAAACGCAGAATTCACGGTTCCTCCGAACATCAGCCGGAGTTTTCTTATGCGTTCGGGAACAGGTTCCTTTAAGGCATCGCGCTTGCCGGAATACAGCGGTACAGCCGTATCGTGAAATGCCGGAGGAGGGGAGTAAATATCAGTTCGCTCGCTCACTGAAGGTTCGCTGCGGTCAAGCACGATCGTGCAGCCGTACGTTTGGGCACGGTTTTGCTGCTCTGGACCTGCGACTGCTCTGTCGAAGAGGTCAAATACGACTTCCGCCTCCGTGCTGCCGTCGAAATCCACGCCTATCCATCCGTTTCCGCGCATCCGGAAAGCAGAGAAAAGGTACGGTTTTTTGTATCTGCCGGCGGCGATCTCTCCGCACTTGATGTCGCATTTTTCGGTGAGTTCTCCCGTTTCTGTATCGAGCTTTCGCATAAGGAGCGCGATCCACTTCTCCGTCTGCGGATCGGCAAGGACTGAAAAACCTGGAAAGTCTTCCCACTTATGCTGTTCGCAGATATTGTATTTCTTTTTCGCGTACGCCGTAAGCTCCGACAATTCCACCGTTTTTCCTCCTTCCGCGCTCGTGATAAGCATGACAAAAAGTGCTTCGCTTTCCGCCGTTGATTATACCATATTTGCCCTCCGAAATCAAAATTCCGGGAAATATTTCCGGAAACATTTCCCGCTCCGTTTGCCTGCTCCGGCTGCTGTGTGATATAATCAAAGAGAAGCTCACGAGCGGCAGGCTCAGGGGGAATATGATCAGTTATGGTAGGAAAATATAAAGTAATTACATTGTGCGGCAGCACGCGTTTTAAGGACGAATTCATCGAGGCGCAGAAACGTCTGACGCTAGCGGGTAATATCGTTATCAGCGTCGGTCTGTTCGGGCATTCGGGCGACAATGAAGTCTGGACCGAGGGAACGAAGGAGATGCTTGATGACATGCACAAGCGCAAGATCGACATGGCGGATGAGATTTTTGTGGTCAATGTGGGCGGCTATATCGGGTCAAGTACCAGGTCCGAGATCGAGTACGCCTTAAAGACCGGTAAAGCCGTTAAGTATCTCGTGCCGCCGGAACAAAACTGATCGTCCAAAAAACGATCAATAAAGCGTGCACAATTTGTAGTTGTAACGCACTTGTTTTAGTGCTTTTTCGCCATTTTATTGCCATAAACCGGAGTTAAGATACTCCCGAGCCTGAAAAAACACAAGGCGCAAGGAGAGACTTAATTATGGCAGAAAAGAAAAAGATTTTTGGAAGAAGCGCAGAGGGTAAATTCCCGGAGCTGCCTAAAGATGCGAACGGTAACCCGATCGAGCCCCCGAAGGATGCGAACGGTAATCCGATAAAACCTCCCAGCAGGAAGAAATCCGAATGACGCAATTCCGTCGCCGGGCAGCGAATCAGGAATCATATTGATAAACTCCAGAAATGAACAAGGTGAAAAAAGAGCAGTTCGAAACTGCTCTTTTTTCATACGTATAAAGTGGAGATGAGGGGAATCGGACCCCTGTCCGAAATCTTATCCCCGCGAGCTTCTACAGGCTTAGGCTGTCAATTAGAATTCCCTTCGGCAAGCCCCGGCAGCCAGGGTCAGACCTCAGGTAGCTTCATAAGTGCCGCGCGAACGCAAAGCTTTGACCGCGCCGTTCTCCGATTTGACCGCCATACGGAAAGGACCGGATTTTTGACGCCGCTTGCTCCCGACCCGGCAGCCTGGAGGGCGACGAGACTGCCGTCAGGCAGCCTGAAGTGCTAAATTATCGTTAGCGTTTAATTTTAAGATCCCGCTTTTTAAAGAGGCCAACGGGAACCTCTGCCTGCGGCCTGCGTACCAAAGACCCCGTCGAAACCAGTACATCCCCGATGTAAGGCTGCGTAGAAGGCGGTCAATATCGCCTGGCGCGCCGGTATTATCCTACATTTTGTACCAAAAAGCAAGCACTCTTGACTTTTCCGCAGAATAAGCGTACAATATGCACATACTTGAATATTGGAGGTGTTTCTTATGGCATACAAAATTTCAGACGATTGCATTTCCTGCGGCGCATGTGCTGCGGAGTGCCCTGTAGAATGCATCAGTGAGGGTGACGGTAAATACGAGATCGATGCTTCTGCTTGCATCGAGTGCGGAAACTGCGCACAGGTTTGCCCTGTTGAAGCTCCCAAGCCCGAAGAGTGATTTGCGGAGTTAAATGACTGTGTTTTATGGGAGGCTGTCTTTTCTCGGAAGGACAGCCTTGTCTGTTTAAAAGTGTAATAACAGCGGATGAAAAACAGTATTGTCCGGAGCGGATTTCAACTGAACGAAGGGGAGCAGATCGACGACCTGCAATGTGCAGGCCTTAAAATACTGCAGAAAAAAGGTACGTTCAGGTACGGCACTGACGCCGTGCTGCTGGCAAACTTTGCCGCTGACCATATAAAAAAGTCGGTGCGGCTGATCTCCAGACTGAGAGGCGGAAGAGGAGGAGAACTCAAGATCCTTGACGCAGGCACCGGTACCGGGATCGTTCCGATCCTGATGTACGGAAAGCTTAACGTACCGGAAGAATTCGCTCCCGGCCGCGCTTCGTACACTGCTGTGGAGATCCAGCCGGAGATGTGCAGCCTGGCTGCCCGCAGCCTCGAACTGAACGGTATCGGGGAGCACATAAAGATCGTTAACGCGGATATATGCGAAAGCGGGCTGGACGCCGGAACGTACGACATTGTCACGATTAATCCTCCGTACGTGCGGGAAGGCAGCGGTATCGTAAGCGAAACGACGGGAATTGCCGCGGCACGGCACGAAATATCGAGGACACAGGAAGAAATGCTTGCCGCAGCTGCCTCGCTTTTGCGCACGGACGGTATGCTTTTTATGATAAACAGGCCGGACCGCCTCACCGATGCTATGACGGTACTGCGCGCGAGCGGCGCCGAACCGGCCGAACTGACAATGGTCCATGCCTTCTCCGACAGGCCTCCCGTGATGTTCCTGCTCTCCGCCAGGAAGGGCGGGGGCAAGGGCCTTCGCGTGACGGCTCCGAGGATCCTGGAATGACCGACTGACGAAAGGGGATCAGTATGCTGTACGTTGTAGCGACGCCTATCGGAAACCTTGACGACATAAGCATGAGGGCGCTGAAAACGCTGGAAAACGCGGAATTGATCGCCGCGGAAGACACGCGCCATACGCTCGGTCTGCTCGAGCATTTCGGCATTAAAAAGCCCCTTGTCAGCTATTTCGAACATAATAAACTGAGCCGCGGGCCTGAGCTTATCGCAAAGCTAAAAGAAGGCGCGGATATTGCCCTCGTATCAGATGCGGGAATGCCCGGCATATGCGACCCCGGATACGAACTAATAAGGGACTGCATCGATGCAGGAATCGAAGTTACGGTGATACCGGGACCTTGCGCGTGCGTGACGGCACTCGTACTTTCGGGACTTCCGACAGACGTGTTCGTGTTCGAGGGATTTATCGGTACGGAGAATAAGCAGCGAAAGGCATTCTTCGACCGCCTCGGCCGCGAGCGGAGGACAACTATCTGCTACGAGGCTCCACACCGTATGCAGAAGACGCTCTCGGAAATTGAAGCACTTTTCGGTGATGCCGGTACGCCGGACCGCCGCATATCCGTTTGCAGAGAGCTCACAAAGACGCACGAGGAGGTCCTCAGGGGTACTGCGAGCGAGTTGAAAGACCATTTCGGTGAAAATGCTCCCAGGGGCGAGTTCGTGCTTTGCATAGAGGGATCGGATAAAGCTCCCGGTTCTGCTGACGTGAAAGGTAACGCTTCGGAAATCACGGGTGCTTCCGCGGGATGCAGCGGCTTAGCTTCCGAGAACGAAATGCGCGCTTATTATTACGAGCTGACGAACTCCGGAAGTCTTCCGAAAGAAGCGATGAAGGCGCTCCAGAACCGTTTCGGCATAACGCGGAACGAGGCGTACCGCATAGTAAAACTGCCCGAAAAACTTTGATATACGCAATAAATAAAAGGAGAAAAGATCACTATGGCTGCTGATTTCAACGGTAAACTCAAAGCTGTCACGTTCAGCTACGACGACGGCGTAACACAGGACAGGAGGCTTGTCCGCATACTGAACAAATACGGTCTTAAATGTACGTTTAACATTAATTCAGCGCTTCTGGGAAATCACTGGTGCATATACCAGCAGGGCGTAAATCTGGCGCACGTGAAGATCCATCCGGATGAGGTCAGATCGGTATACGAAGGCCACGAGATCGCCGTACATACGCTTCACCATCCGGCCCTCAATGCTCTATCCGACGAAGATGTCATCCGCGAGGTAGAAGAGGACAGGATAAAGCTCAGCGAGCTTGCCGGATACGAGGTCGTTGGTATGGCGTACCCCGGAGGCACTCCGAACGTAAATCCGCACGTTGCGCAGCTGATCAGGGAAAATACAGGCGTGAAGTATTCGAGGACTACTACGGCAACGTATAATTTTGAATTGCCCAAGGATCTTCTGATGCTTGATCCGACGGTCCACCACCACGCGGATATGAACGGGCTGTTCAGACTGGGGCAGGAGTTTATTGACCTGAAACCCGATAGACCGCAGCTGTTCTACATCTGGGGCCACGCATACGAGTTCGACGTTTCCGAAGACGAGTGGGAGAGGTTTGAAGAATTCTGCCGCATGATCTCAGGACGCAGCGATATATTCTACGGAACGAATAAAGAAGTGCTCCTTTGATCTTGAGATTTTGCGCATGAAAAGATCCGGACCGCCTGACGATAACGCCCGGCCGGCCCGGATTTTTTGCGGTCATTTTGATTTAGCGGTTAGCCGCGAAAAGTGTAAAAAGGTCAATGACCTCGCCTGCAAAGGCTCTGTATCCTTGCGGCCAGTTCATATATCCTCCCGCGCTGACGTGCGACCCGTCGCGCAAAAAAGCGGAGAGCGAGAAACTGTAGCCGTCGCAAACTCCCGGATTTTCTCCGTGGAAACCGTCCCAGCTGCTTATATTATACTTTTCCATTATTTCGTAGAGTTTGTCGTAAAAAGATTCATCGGTGATGAATTCAAGCGCATCTGCATTACTTACCCCTTGTGTGCGTATCCTGATCACAACGCCTTCCGGAGTCGATCTCGCGGAGTACGCGTACCCGTCATTGACCATCATTCCGCCGGATGACGTCATGCTGAATTTGCGCTCCGCTTTCTCGGTCTCTCTGAGCTTCTCGAGAATATTCATACCTCCGTTCATGAGCGGTTTCATGCCAAAAAAGCCCATCGGCATCGCATTGTCCGGCGGAGTATCCGGCTTACTGCTTTTCGGCGGTTTTTTATCGTCTTCTGCAGATCCCTTCAGTCTCGCTCCGCACGTAGTGCAGAACTTATAATTCGCGTCAATGATTTTTTCTCCGCATTCCGGACAGAATTTCATTTTGCATCATCTCCCGCATCGATTATATTCCATACCGAAGCGGAAAAGCAACAGCGAAAAAAGCCTTGCGGGGTCTTCGGGGCTGTTGCGCCACGGCGCGGCGGATGGTATAATCGGCAGAGGATGCCGCGGCTTAGGCGGGATATCAGATAATTAAAAACGGCAGCGGGAGGATAAAATATGCCCGAACTAATAAGCGCAGACAGCGTAAGCATAGAAAAAGTAATAATACACTTCCTTGACCTTTCATCACCGGAAGCGGTACTGTCGAACTACC
>JAGADO010000026.1 GCA_017613535.1 Clostridia bacterium
AATTGCATTGTCCATTCCATAACCTCCTGTTCGTTATTTTATGGCAATACAATAATACATGATGTTATGGGGATATTAAAGAGGCTTCGGCCTCTTTTCTTTTTTCCTTTGGCTCTTGCCAACTAAAATTATACACAGTGTCGTTCCGCCATTGATTCGCGCCGCAAATTAGAATATAATTTTAGCAGCAATTTCTGCAGGAGGAAAAAAGATTACGAGAACGACGGTAAGCTCGCAATAGGCGCGGGCGACGGAGAACTTATCAGGGTGGAATGATTTCAGGGAGGATCTTCAAATGAGTAATTCGATCAAACTTAACAGAGCAGCGCTTGCAAAACAGGCGTTCGAAGAGTGCTGCTCGCCGGAGACGACGGTGCGCTACGGTGTGAAGCGGGGCCGTCCGTTCTGGAACGTAGAGTCAACGCAGTTTATGTACGTTCCGGCGTTCCATTTCACTGCCATCCGCTGCTGCGGCAGGTATCTGTACAAAGCTGTCGATGAAAAAGGCGGAGTGCACACATTCGAAGCGGGCGACTGCTGCGCGCTGCTCACACCGATCTGGGCAGAACTGCCCGAAGGCGTTGTCCGCCTCACCGTCACGGCGCTGAACCCCGACGGCAGCGAATACGCCGAAGTTGGAGCAAGGACGTTTTTCCGCCTTGCCCCCTTCCCCGAAGAAACGCCTCCCGCCGTCTGTTCGTACACCGAAGCCGCGCGTAAAGCGTACCGTTTCGCCATGTCGCAGAGTTTCGTGCAGCACTGGCTGAAATACGGCGAGCCTGACCCTTCGTACGACCTGAACTCGTACCCGAGCAAGATGATCGGCGCGCTGGTGGAGGCAATGCTTTCGTACGCTTCGATCTGCCCGGAGGATGCCGCCGACGCGATGAGGGTCGCGGTCAATGCAGCCGATTACCTCATCCGCATCACTCCGCGCGGTGACGTGCCGCTTCACGACCTGCCTCCCACGTACTACCTCGATTTCTGCCCCAATCCGGAAAAGTACGGCGTGATCTCGCCCAACTGGCATGCGGCGAACTACAAGATGGGCACCCAGATGATGATATACCCCGCCAGAGCCGGGAGAATGTATATTGCCCTCGAAAAAGCGACGGGCGATCCGAAATACCTGGAAGAAGCGAAAAAAATTGGTCAATATTTTGCCGACACCATCGAGCCGAACGGCAGCTGGTTCCTTGTGCGTTCCTGCGCGACCGGGAAGCCGCTCAACGAAAACTACATTTCTACGATCGAGACTCTCGTGCCTCTTATGATGGACCTTTACATCCGCACGGGAGAACAGATCTGGAAGGATACTTGCGACCGCGCCGTCGATTACATGTTCAAAACGCAGCTTCCCGCGTATAACTGGGAGGGTCAGTTCGAGGACAGCCCGCTGTCGACAAACTATATGAACCTCACCCACTATGCGCCCGTTTGTCTTGCGTGCTATCTGGCGCAGTACCGCAAAGACGACCCGAAATCGATAGAACTTGCCAAGGAACTAATGCGTTTCGCGGAAGATCAGTTTGTCGTCTGGAAGCGCCCCTACCCGTGGCCGCACGCCACTCCGGACGGGAGCAAACCTTACGATACGGCTCTATGGCATACTCCGGCCGGTCTGGAGCAATACGGCTGGTACGTGCCTATCGATGCTTCGACGGCGTCGATAGCGGACGGTTTCTTAACGCTCTATAAGGCGGGCTGCGGAGATCTTTATCTGGCCAAGGCGCGTGCTCTCACGGACCAGCTTACGCGCGTTCAGCACGAAGACGGAAAAATTCCGACGCATTGGATGAATACGCCGGATGCCGAAAAAAATTTCTGGTTTAATTGCATGTTTGAGAGCTGCCGTGTTCTGACTGAGATGGCTGCGTACGAAGATACTCACTGACGTAAATATTGCACAGTTCGTCCATCGGAAGGCCGCTTTCATATTTTTTCTCAAGCATTTTGATTATACGGCGGGGCACGTTTACGTCTCCGCCTTTATCATGCTTTTTATCATATCTGGCCAGCGCGGATATTGACTCGCCGATGGTGGGCAGGTCAAGTTCGGGCGTCGTCTGGTAGTAGTGCTCGACTTTGAGCTTGCGGCGCTTGTGGACTGCATTGTGCCCCAGCCGCAGGAGTATTGCCAGCACGACCGCAAGCAGCAGTATAGCAGGAGCTGTGATGTACAGCGGGGCAACGGTTTTGAACTGGTAGTGGTCGCGCCATCCGCCCGCGTCTTCTCCGAGCATGAATACCATTACGAAGTATATCGTGGCGTACGCTGCCACGGGCAATATGGCGAAGACCGTGTCTTTTATATGTATCCTGTGGTCGCTGTTTATGAACAGAAAGATCGCGATCGCGGCAAGCGGGCAGATCGTGTGAAGGTATATGTTCGCGCGTTCGATCATTATATATTTAAACCCGGCGTTGTAGGAGAGTACGGTGATGGCGATCACGAACGTGAGCGATACGGCTGTCGTTCCGGTGTAGATCAGGTTCACGATCCAGCGCGGCAGGTGGTAGTTCCCTTTTCTCAGCCCGTCTACAGCGAACGGTATGCACATCGCTGACGACACGGCCATCAGCAGGTTGGACAATACCGTGAACATCCTGAATGTTTTGCGTCCGACCTCTTTTACGAGTTCGTCGGGTTCGGCGAGCAGGTTGTAGATCACTGCCAGGAAAACGCATACGCACAATGCCCCGCAGGCAATTATTGCTATGAAGCAGCGCGTCCGGTTCAATGCGTGTATGGTTCTTACTTTTATGCGGGATTTCTTTTCCATCAGGACCCCTCCTGTCGGCAATATTCTATCACATACCGCGCGGCGCGTCCATAAAGTGACAGATTATTTTTTCTTGCGTTTGGCGATGACGATACCGGCGATGATTGCCGCCACCGCGACGACGCCGATCACGATCCCGACGATCAGACCGGTGTTATTCTTTTTATTGTCCTTATCGCCGTTATCAGCCCTCTCGGTCACAACAGGTGCATCGGTCGGAGCTTCGGTAGCAGGTACGTCGGTGGGAGCTTCCGTAGCCGGTACTTCGGTGGGTTCCTCAGTAGGAGCTTCGGTAGGCGCCTTGGTCGGCTTCTCGGTCGCGTTCGGATCAACGCCGCCGTAGGTGTCAACGGTCCAGAGCAGATCCAATACTTCGTCGGTCTTCAGGTAAACCTCGATCGTGTGCTCGCCGGGAATGATCGGTACGACGACCCAGAATCTTGCCGCGTCAACGGCGTCTTCAAATTTGCTCATCTGTCCGCGGATCGCGTTGTAATCAGGCTCGTTCATATTGACGTAATCAGAGGCAATAAACTCTCCGCCGTCAACCGTGTATCCGTATTGCTGTATTTCTACGTCAGTTACGCACCAGCCCGCGATCTCGATCGTACCGCCGAGATATTCTTCGACGTCAACTTCGTCTTCGCCTGCCGACTGGCCAAGCATCAGCGTGCTTACGTCGCCGTTGAACAGTATCCCGTCGCGGTTGATGAAGATAACATGCTCATAATCGCCGGCGGCAAATCCGTTCACACACATGAGCGTGAACGCAAGGACAACCGTAATCATCACTGTTATGATCTTTTTCATAGTAAGTCCTCCAATTGGTTTAAGGATGCGCGTATGATATCACCTTCGGGCGGAAATTGCAATCAGATGGCAGAGCGCCCCCGCGCAAAATCTTCCGCGGATTTAAATAGTTAGTTCCGGTTTTAACACAATATTGCAAAAATCTAAGACTAATATCATTTTAAGCAAAAAAAGTGGAAATAAGTTTTTAAAAAACATATGAAAAAGATCA
>JAGADO010000027.1 GCA_017613535.1 Clostridia bacterium
CCTCACGACGCTCACGCGCAACACGGCGATCAGCAGGGTAAGAGAAGGAAACGCGCAAAAGCGGATACCGGCGGAATTGACCGTGTCGATCGACGACGAAGCGAGCGGGATGAGACAGCTCGCGTCAGGCGACAATACCGCGGAAGCAGCGGAGGCATTGTCTGGCGAGGCAGCGGCGAAAGCGGCGATAACGGCGTTCGTGAGAGAACTGCCGGAGGGGTACAAGAAAATATTCGTTGCCCGCTACCATTACGACGCGGGTGTGAAAGAGATCGCAAACCGCCTCGGAATCCCGTCCGGGACCGTTAAATCCACGCTTCACCGGCTGCGCAAAAGCCTGGCCGAATGGCTGAAAAAAGAAGGTGTCGAATTATGAATGATAAGACGATCAGAAAGTATTCCAGGGATCTCCCGGAAGATATAATAAACAGCTGCCCCGAATTCAAGGGGTTCAAAAAGGGCGCCGGTCAAGGCACAGGAGCCGCACGCTCCGCCGGTTCGGGTGAAGGATCCGGGAAACGCGCCAATATTTTCAAGCTCGCCGCCGTTCCCGCTGTGATCGCGCTTCTGGTGATAGCGGGGGCAATCGCCGGAATGGTCATTTCTAAAAAAATAAAAAAACCGGAAGAGCCGGACAATATTGCCTCCAATTCCACTCCCGATCCGACTTCATTGGCCGCGACCGGCAGCTTAACTACGGAGCATATAACTGCGCCCGCTACGGAGTTCGCAGTCACGATTGACCCGACCGCGACTCCCGCACCGACCGAAACGACCGGTCCGACCGGGACCCCCGCACCTACGGATACCCCCGAACCGACTGAAGCGCAGGAACCGACACCCGTTCCGAGCCCGATGTTCGAAGCACCTGCAAGTGCGAAATACTACTTCTCATCAAAATATTACAACGAAGGGATCGCGGCGCTTACCGAAAAATCATTCTCCGGCTACGCGGCGATGAGGAACTATTATAACAGCAAAAAAGCAGAATACGGCGCGAAATTCGGAGAAATGCTTGACCTGTTCGAAGCAGGAACAATAAAACCCATGAGACCGACAGCTGATTTCAAATACTATTTCGGCTTTTCGATATTTACAAACGAGCTCTTCAATCTGCCGTGGATATACTGGAGCAATTTGGTTCCTGCCTCAGGAGCGGACGATTATTGCGTCAATATAACGTACCTTAAATTGACCGGCAGCGAAAAATTAGAAGGCAGCAGTGATATTGCCGAAGTGATCGCCGCACTTGACCCGTCGGTCCCGCTGAGTCAGTCCGCGGATGATCAGCTGCCGGAAGGGTACCGGTCTGTAAGTTACGAAGATCTCGAACTGAAAGACGGTACGGTACGCGCGGTCGTGCATCATATGGCTGACGGAAAGATATACTACCGGTTCATATTAAAAGGATGCATAGTATCCGTAAATCAGTATGACCCGGATAAGAAGATCAGCAGCGAATTCTGGAAGATTTTCACTATCGAAGAGTACAAAGCGGATATGAGCCAGATCGACGGTATCGTTTACGAAGAAGTACAGCGCAGCACCGATCCGTCAAAGCTCGGAAAAGATGAAGCGATAATGCTGATACGTGACGCGGTCAATATCGTGCGCGGTGATAAAGGCGCGTTCCAGTGGTATGCCGGCGGCACAGGCGGAACGGGTTTTTCAGGCAATTTTGCTGTGCAGGCCGACGTCGTAGGACAATACCGCCAGGTCATTGAAGGCTGCGACGAAGCCGGAATAACCGCACTTATTAATAACACGTTTACTAAGGACGTAGCCTCCGTATTTAACCGCGATTATCAGGCTCTCTTTGCGAAAAATATGCGGGTGAAAGATGGCATATCGTATTACTATTTCCCGTTAGGTGCCCAGACGCAGGGATACTACAGTTTTTCATTTACCGAATCTGAACTGGACGGGCTGGTGCTGGGAGCGGTCGATAAAAGCACGAAAACGGTATCCGGCAGCGTACGGACGCGTTTTATAGGGGAGTATACGGAAAGAAGCAACCGTGAGGTAACGATCTATTTTACGTTCAAATGGGACGGGGGACAATGGAAGATCTCGGAGATCGATACGGCTGATGCCGCGTTTTGTGAATACGCGAGCGGATTCACGGTAAAAGAACTCAACGCTGACAACGCCAGACGTGCGATCACCGCCGTTCTCAGCGACCTGTACGTATATACGCGCATCACCGGCACGCAGCTTTTTGAGTCGTCAATGCTCTGCACTCCGGACCTGAATGTGCCCGATTTCACGTACAGAGGGGCGCGCATTTACAATATTGTGACCGGAACGCTTACGTATCCGTCCAATTGGCAGGAATACGCAAGCCGCTTTATGACCCCGGAACTCGTTCAGCGGATGCTTCACGGAAACGGCCGTGCGCTCGAGATCGCGAACGGACACGTTTACACGATCGATTCGGGCGATCTGGCAAGTGAAGATTTTAACACGTACCGGTTTGAGAACCTGAAACTTGAAATCGTCGAGTCGGATGCGAAACACGCAGTCGTTCGGCTTTACGATTATCATTTCAATTACAGACGCTCGAGACTTTCCGGTGAGAGCATCAGCGAAGATCAATATGATCTGGACTTTGAATTCACACTTGAGGACGGTGTGTGGAAGATAAGCGGCGGTAACTTTATGGACAGACTTGACGCTGTTTACCTGGTTCCCGAGGTCGAACCGTACCCCTCAGACAGCAATCCGGCCGATATTCCTCCCGTTCCTGACAAGTCTTTGCTTGACGTGGAACGTGAAGGCCTTTTCTGCTGGCCCTGGGAGGGAGCATACTGGGCGACAACGTACAGGGAGGTCCATCTGAAGTCGGGCGAATCGATCAGGATACCGGTGCTCTGGTGGATCACTAAAACGGTAGATCCTCTGCTGTACACGATAGACGCGGAATGCGGCGATACGGAAGCCGTCGAATTTCAGCTGCTCTCACCTGAGGAAGCTCCGGGCTGCGAACTCTGTTTCGTCGCAAAAGCGCTGAAGCCCGGAAGCGTGACGGTCCACGTGTACGGAACGTATGATACCGAAAAACTAACGGAGAAGCCTGCCAATATAATCGAACAGCCGGAAGGCGTAGTGATCGATATCGAATTGACGATAGTTGTTGAAGACTGACTGTATTTTATATTCCATTTCCGGCCGCGCTGTGGTACAATATTTACGCACAAAGGCCGGCCGCCGCGAACGCAGAAAGCCCGGAAGCATTGGGCTTCATTGATCTTGAAAAAGCGGATCGAAAAATTGCCGGCCAGACCGTTTTACAGAGCTGGAGGCAATTCTTATGCCCGAAACAAACGAAATCGACAATATTTTTCTTGCAGGCGCCGCAAAGGAAGATATTACACCGCCTGTGGGGACGCTGCTGTACGGGTACGTTCCGGATTCGGTAAGCACGTCGGTGCACGACGGGCTCGAAGCCGTAGCCGCCGCATTCGCTCAGGGTGACGTGAAAGCCCTGCTCGTGACGATATCGGTGGGAGATTTCGGGACCGCGCTGTGCGACGAACTGCGCGAGCGGATCGGAAGGGAAAACGGATTGCCCGCGTCGAGAGTTATCATCGCCGCCACGCACACACATTCCGCGCCGAACGTGTCCGGAATGGAAGGCTGGGGAGATATTGACCGCACGTACGTGGATAATATTTTGTTCCCGGGCGTGAGCAAAGCGTGCAGAAGAGCGCTCGAAGCGCTGGCGCCCGCCGAACTGTCGATCGGGACAACGGAGTCGAAGGTGGGTATTAACCGCCGCCAGCAATACGTGAACGGCTTCATCGGCCTCGGGCAGAATCCGTGGGGATGTTTCGACCCCGAAATGACGGTCATCGCGATTCGCAACAGTGAAACGAAAACCGGTATTTTAAATATTATCCACTACAGCTGCCACGGCACTGCGGCGGGAAATAACCGCGAGATCTCGCGCGACTGGCCCGGGATCATGACCGACCGGCTCACGGCTGAGACAGGTACGCTCAGTGCGTTCTGGAACGGAGCGGTGGGAGACGCGGGACCGAGATTGACCAACGGCCACACAGTAGGAAACATAAAGCACGTGGAAGAACTGGGCGGAATTGCCGCGGCCGATGCTATAAAAGCGTACCGCAATACAGGCGTGTACAAGGCCGGAAACCTCAAATTGTTTGAAGGTGTCACCGGCGTGCCCCGCAAACCGCTGATGCCTGAAGACGAATTGCGCCAAAAACTTGCCACGTACGAAGAGCCGGAAAAACTCGTGAATATCAGCCGCCTTGAATATGCGTACTACCGCGAGTCTTTGGATGAGTACCAAGCCGGATGCCCGCCGTATGAGCACGAATTCAGCTGGCAGCAGACGCTTATTTCGCTGGGTGACGTGGTGTTCGTGCCTTTCCCGTTCGAAATGTTTTCGGAGACCGCGCTGAGGCTGCGCGCATACTCGCCGATAAGGCACACGCTGACGTTGTCCAACGCGAACGGATACAACGCGTATCTGCCCACCGAAGACCAGCTCGTCCGCGGCGGGTACGAAGTCGCGTGCTTCAGATTCAGTTCGGCACACCCGCTCTGCGACAACGCAGACCAGATCATTATTGACCGCACGCTCGCGCTTTTGAACGCGCAGTAACACCCGGCGGACAATGTTCCGCCTATACCCGCGCAAGGAGGGACAATCATGTACAGAATAGGACAGGAAGAGATCGATGCCGTAGGGCGCGCGATTATGAGCCGCGACTTTTTCAAGATCAACGGATCGGGCCGCGAGGTGTATAATTTTGAGGAAGAATGGAAGCAGCTGACCGGTGCGAAGTACGCGCTGACAATGACTTCCGGTTTCGCCGCGCTTTCGTCGGCACTGATCGGCATGGGCATCGGCCCCGGCGACGAAGTGATCGTGCCCGCATACACATATATTGCCTCCGCGCTCGCCGTAACTGCTGTAGGGGCAATACCGGTCATAGCCGAAGTCGACGATACGCTTACGCTTGACCCGGCGGACATCGAAAAGAAGCTTTCAAAGCACACGAAAGCCGTAATGCCTGTATACATCCAGGGCTTCCCCGCGGACCTTGACGCGCTCACGGCAATGGCTAAAAAATACGGTTTTAGGATCATCGAGGATTCGTGCCAGGCGGACGGCGGTATGTACCACGGCAAATATCTCGGCACGATCGGCGATGCTGGTGCGTACTCGTTCAACTATTTTAAAGTGATCACTTCGGGCGAGGGCGGCGCTCTCGTTACGAACGACCGCACGATATTCGAGCGAGCGCTCATCTACCACGACGCAAGTGCCGTGGCGTTCTTCGGCGACCAGCTCTCCGGGATCGATCAGCCGCTGTTCGGAGGTACGGAGTTCCGCGTTTCGGACCTTACCGGAGCGATCCTAAGGGAGCAGCTGAAGCGGATGCCGGGTATCCTGGCTGCGCTCAGAAAAAACAGGACAAGATTAACTGAACTCATATGCGGCGGAAAACTGAAAAAAGCACCGTCGCACGATATTGACGGCGATTGCGGCACGACGCTGCCACTCCGCTTTGACACCGCGGAAGAGTGCAGAGCGTTCCAGAACAAATGTGCCGAAGCGGGGATCGGACTTACGGTTCCGATCGACACGGGCAAGCACATTTATACGAACTGGACGCAGATCATGGAGAAACGAGGCGCGCTTCACCCGGCAATGGATCCGTTCCTGATGAAGGAAAACCGCGGCCTCCAGCACGATTACAAGCCGGATATGTGTCCGCGCACGCTCGATCTCCTGTCGCGCACGGCGTATCTGCTGATCAGCCCCGAATGGGACGAGGCGGAAATGGTCAGGATCGCGGAAATAATGAGGCGGAGCAACAATGGATAACATGCCGGAAAAGAAAAAGGAAAAGAAAAATGTAAAATTGCTCACGGCAATGGACGCTGTGGAGAATGAAATGCAGCAGGAGCGCGTTTTTCGCGGCATACTTGGCGCGCTGCTTTTCGCCCTCATCGGCGGCGTCCTGTGGGTGCTGCTATGGACCGTCGGAGTGATCGTCTTCCTGGCCGGAATAGCGGTCGTTGCCCTGGCGGCCAACGGCTACAGGTTTTTCGGTAAGAAGTTCACGAAGCGCGGCATGGTCATTTCGATAATCATTTCGGTGATCGTTATAGTGATCGCCATGATGGCGTCATTGACGGTCGACGTGATCACCGATTTCCGGGCTGCCTACGAAGAAGGCGAGATACAGAACGTGCCTAATGTTGGTCAGGCGTTTGCCATCGGTATGATGTCGATGATTACCGATAAAGTGATCCGCAACCATTATCTGTTTTACCTGGCGCTGGCGCTTGTCGTTATCGGTGCGGGTGCGTTTTTATATTTCAAGCCGATCATGCAGAAGATCAAAGAGGCGAAGAAATATATCGCGGCTAAGAATGCGGCGGAGGAAGAGACGATCGTTCAGACAGAAGATGCGATCGTTCAGACAGAGGAAGATACGATCGTTCAGACAGAGGAAGATACGATCGTTCAGACAGAGGAAGATACGATCGTTCAGACAGAGGAAGAAATAATCACTCATACAGAGGAGGATTCAAATGAAGGATAAATGGAAGAAACTCCAGAACGGCAGCGACATACGAGGCGTTGCGCTGGAGGGTATCGAAGGGCAGAACGTAAACCTCACGGCAGAAGCGGCAGGGATCATTGGCCGCGCATTCGTGCTGTGGCTCAGGGAAAAAACGGGTAAAAAGGCACTCACGATAGCCGTTGGCAACGACTCTCGCTTGTCCGGTCCGGCGCTGCGTGAAAGCGTGATCGAAGCGATGCTGAGCGAAAGCGTTGACGTCGTCAATTGCGGCCTGGCTTCTACTCCCGCTATGTTCATGACGACCGTCACAGACGGTTACAAGTACGACGGTTCGGTCATGCTGACCGCCAGCCACCTGCCTTTCAACCGCAACGGGCTCAAGTTTTTCACAAAAGACGGCGGACTCGAAAAAGCTGACATCACGGCGGTGCTTGCACTTGCTGACGAGATCGAGGACGGGCTTCATCCGGTCGCTGACGGCACGGTCAAAGGCCGCGAGATCAAACTTGATTTCATTACGATCTACGCCGCGGGGCTCGTGAGCAAGATTCGCGAGGCAACGAAATCGTTAAAGCCGCTCGAAGGCACGCACATCATCGTTGACGCGGGCAACGGTGCCGGCGGATTCTATGCCGAAAAAGTTTTAAAACCGCTTGGGGCGGACACGACGGGCAGCCAGTTCCTTGACCCGGACGGCACGTTCCCGAACCATATCCCGAACCCTGAAGATAAGAAAGCGATGGATTCCATTCAGCAGACCGTGCTGGACAATCACGCCGATTTCGGCATCATTTTC
>JAGADO010000028.1 GCA_017613535.1 Clostridia bacterium
ACTACGGGAACTCTCTGAGCGGAGCCGATGAGCTTGCCGTTAAGTTCGAGAATAACGAGACCGATAGCTTTTGCGGCGCCGGTGGAGTTCGGAACGATGTTAGCGGCTGCAGCTCTGGACCTTCTGAGGTCGCCCTTTCTCTGGGGACCGTCGAGAGGCATCTGATCGCCGGTGTACGCATGAACGGTCGTCATGATACCGCTCTGGATCGGAGCGTAATCATTGAGCGCCTTAGCCATGGGAGCAAGGCAGTTCGTGGTGCAGGAAGCGGCGGAGATGATATTGTCCTCGGGCTTGAGAATGTTGTGGTTAACATTGTAAACGATCGTAGGAAGGTCATTGCCCGCGGGTGCGGAAATAACAACTTTCTTAGCGCCGGCGTCGATGTGAGCCTGAGCTTTAGCTTTCGAGGTGTAGAAACCGGTGCACTCGAGTACTACGTCAACATGCAGCTTCTTCCAGGGCAGATCTTTCGCATCTTTTTCAGCGTAGATCGTGATCTTCTTTCCGTCGACGGTGATGGAGTTCTCATCATAAGTGACCTCGTGGTCATAACGTCCGTGAGCGGTGTCGTATTTGAGAAGATGAGCGAGCATCTTAGGGGTGGTCAGATCGTTGATGGCGACGACTTTGTATCCTTTAGCGCCGAACATCTGTCTGAAAGCAAGGCGGCCGATTCGGCCGAAACCGTTAATAGCAACTTTTACAACTGCCATAAGTAAAACCTCCAATATTGTTTTTACGGTAGTCAATTATAATATTGTCGGCGGACAATTGCAACCGGATTTTTGCATTTTTGAAACCGGTTGCCTCGCTATGCCCGTTTAGCGTATAATTACCGCATGAAAAAAAGATTGACGCGCGCCGAACTGTTCGGGGACAAAGAGTTTAACAGGCACCTTGCGAAACTGGCACTGCCTATAGCGCTGCAGCAGCTGATGTTAGCAACCGTTGCCGCAGCGGATGCCATCATGCTCGGAAGCAGCAGCCAGAACGAAATGTCATCCGTTTCGCTGGCGACGCAGATCCAGTTCGTGCAGAACATGTTCCTTTTTGCCGTCGTTTCCGCCGTGACCGTGCTGGCCGCGCAATACTGGGGCAGAGGTAATAAAGATGCGGTAAACGCGGTGTTTTGCATTGGCCTCCGCCTGAATGTAGCGGTCTCGGTGCTGTTTTTCGTGGGCTGCGTGTTTTTCCCGCGGCCTTTGATGCTGATATTCACAGACGTTGACACCCTGGTCGAAAGCGGGGCGGAGTACCTGCGAATTGCGGGCTGGTCGTACCTGATGACAGGTATTTCGCAGTGTTATCTCTGCATCTACAAGATCATCGGAAAACAGAATCACGCCGCTGCCATCAGCAGTACGACTGTGGTCATCAATATCGTGATGAACGCCGTGCTGATTTTCGGACTGCTCGGTTTTCCGGCGATGGGTGTTCGCGGTGCAGCGACGGCCACTCTCGTGTCACGCATCGTAGAACTGGTCTGGTGCCTCGTTTTATCGTTCCTGCCCGGGTTTATGAGGCCCGAAGCGAAAGGACTTTTTAAACGAAACCCGATACTTTCGCACGACTTCACAAAATGCCTTTTGCCGCTCCTTGGCGCGGCGCTCCTGTGGGGCGTGGGATACACGGCGTATTCGGCGTTCATGGGCCACCTGGGAGAAGACGCGGCTGCGGCAAACTCGGTTTCAGCTGTTGTGCGCGATCTCGTATGCTGTCTTTGCGGAGGCCTGGCGTCAGGCGGAGGAATACTCGTTGGTGAGGAACTGGGCAAAGGCGAGCTGGAGCGCGGAAAACTGTACGGCCGCAGGACGGCTGTGATAGCGTTTATATGCGGAGGAGTATCTGCGCTGCTTATGCTGGCGTTTACTCCGGGGCTGCTGGCGATCGTCAAACTAACTCCGCAGGCGCGTGAGTATCTTCTCGAGATGATGCTCGTGCTCGCGTTTTATATGATCGGACGCGCGGTCAATACCATTATAATCAACGGCGTTTTTGCGGCGGGGGGAGATACGGCTTTCGACGCCTACAGCCTGGCGGTGACAATGTGGGGCGTGGCGGTGCCGCTGGCCGCGCTTGGCACGTTCGTATTTCACTGGCATCCGGTAGCGGTATACGCATTCACGTGCCTTGACGAGGTCGGAAAGATACCGTGGGTGATGCTGCATTTCCGCAAATACAAGTGGGTAAAAGATCTAACGAAAGACATTCAATAGATTGACGGCGGCGATGACCGCGCGGGGAGGTTACAACTATGAAGAACGCTGAAAGCAAATTGGCCGCGGCAGAAACGCTTAAAACGCGCATTGACCAGGCAGCCGGAAATATCGAACCGTCCGAATATATTTTGCCCTTCCACTGGATGCACGGCGAACCGCACGAGCAGCTGAAAGAGGAGATCGACGCGATTTACAACGCAAATATCCGCGAGTTCTGCCTCGAATCGCGTACGCACGCGCAGTTCGGAGAGGACAAATGGTGGGAGGATATGGGTTTCGTGCTAAAGTACGCAAAAGAACGCGGAATGCGCGTGTGGCTGCTTGACGACAAATTCTTCCCGACCGGTTTTGCGAATGCGTACGTGAATACGCACCCTGAGCTTAAACGCGTTGAAATACGCATGGAGTACAGGGATTTTGCGGGGCCAAGGAGCGGCATAGGCATCAGGTGTGCCGGCCTGCGCGAAGGTGAAAGATTCGTCTCTGTGACTGCGTACAGGCGCGATCCCGTGAGCGGCGCGATCACCGGAGAAGGGACCGATCTCACCGGCCTGGTGCTGACGGACGGAGGCATGCGCGACCCGTTTACATGGGACGTCCCGAAAGGCGTCTGGCGCATATTCTACATTATCCGCACGACGTACGCACCGGGCCGCCCGGAATATATTGACATGCTTTCTCCCGAATCGTGCAAAGCGATGATCCACGCTGTATATCAGCCTCATTATGAGCATTTTTCGGATTATTTCGGAAATACATTTGCCGGCTATTTTTCGGATGAACCTTGTTTTGCGAACGATTTCGGCACATATTATTCGATCCTCGGGAAGGCCGGAATGATGGTGCCGTACAGGGATGACATATGCGAGCTGATAGGCAAGGCGGCAGGGATAAGCGCGGAAGAAGCGCGTGTGAGGCTGCCGGAACTGTTTCATCCTCACGGAGAGGGGAAACATATGATGATGCGCTGGGCGTATATGGACGTCGTTTCGAAGCTGTATGCGGTCAATTTCAGCAGTCTCCTGGGTGAGTGGAGCCGCGCGCACAACGTTCAGTATATCGGCCACATTATCGAGGACGCGAACACGCACCAGCGCCTCGGTCACGGTCCGGGCCACTATTTCCGCGCGATCGCTCCGATGGATATGGCAGGCATCGACATCGTGCTGAACCAGTATCTGCCGGGCATGCCTGACCTTATGCACAGTGCGCCTGTGTTCGGAAGCGAGGCTGATCCGGAATTTTACAACTATCTGATAACGGCGCTGCCCGCTTCACTTTCGAGGCTCGAGCCGCATATGCGGGGCAGGACGATGTGCGAGATCTTCGGAGCGTTCGGCTGGGCGGAAGGCGTGCCGATGATGAAAAAAATGCTTGACCGCATGCTTTCGGGAGGGATCAACCATTTCGTGCCGCACGCATTCACGCCGAAATATCCGGACCCTGATTGTCCTCCGCATTTTTACGGCAAGGGGAATATAATGCAGTTCCGGGCTTTCGGGCAGCTTATGCGGTATATGAGCAGGATGGCACATATTTTGTCCGGAGGCAATTATCCCGCTGACGTTGCCGTGCTTTACAATGCCGAGGCTGAGTGGTGCGGCGGAAGGTGCGACACGCTCCAGAGGACGGCAAAGACGATCGGGCGCGCTCATATCGCTTTCGATATAGTCTGGGAAGATATTCTGGGCGAATTTGAGGTGAAAAACGGAAAAGCAAGCGTTCGCGGCCGTCAATACAGTGCTTTGGTGGTGCCTGAGAGTCCTTTCCTGCCTCCCGAACTCATAAAAGCGCTCGAAAAGCTCGAAAAATCGGGCCTGCCCGTCGTGATCGACGCTCCCGACGCGCCTGAAAACGCTCTGAATGGCATAAAAACCACGTTCAGATGCGTCTCCGGAGCTGCGCTGGCAGAATTTTTATTCGGAAAAGTGGGTGAAAACGGCTGTCTGAAGCTCGACAGGGAACTTCCGCTGCTCAAATATTACAGGTGCGCTGACAATGCCGGCGGCGAGGCGCTGTTCCTTTATTCGGAGGACGATTTTAACGAGATGCGCTTTACTTTGGTGCTTTCCGACGGGCGGGAGAGGCGTTTCTACGACGCGTGGGACAATAAATTCTATATGCCGCGGCAGAACGGGAAAAAGATCGAAGTCGTATTGCCCCCGTCCGGATCCGCGCTGATAGTGACCGATGACCGTGATGCCGCCCCGTACGACTACCGCGACGCCAAAAATATCCGCCCTGCAGATTTCGATTGCGAAAAAGTAACGCTGATATATCCCGACGGAAAAATTGTCCCGACGGACGATATCAGACCCGGATGCGACGTTTCGACGATACCCGGCCTTGAAACGTTCCACGGAATTATCCGCTACGAAGGCACGCTCGGACTGGCGGAAGGGGATAAAACGCTCCGCATTACCGAGGTCGGAGAGATCGTAAACGCCGTGCTTGACGGAAAAGAGCTCGGAACGCGCCTCGAACGCGACTGTGCATTCGATATTTCGGGCATAGAAAAAGGAAGACGACGCCTTGTGCTCGACGTCGTCAATAGCCCCGCCCGCATGATCCCGGACGGCATTTCTTCTTTCATTCCGATCCCTCGCTCAGGCCTGACAGGCACGATGACGGTCGAGGGGAGCTGATCAGCTGATTATCCTCTTAGCCGCATCCAAAAGTCCGCTGAGCCCGTTTTCCGAGAACGGAGAGTTCAGCCCGACCGCTTCGATGCATTCGGTGAACGTTTTCGTCGGATCGATCGCTTCGATGAAATTCATATAAAGCTCAAGTCCGGCACCTTTCTGCCCGATTTCTTTTTCATACATCTGGAGCGAGACGGTGGTCGAAGTTACGTAACTTATAACGTAAAACGGCTGCATATAGAAGTGCGTGATGAGCGGCCATGTGAATTCAAACTCTCCGCCGTCGTCGCTTCCGAATTCCGCAGCAACATCAGATGCGATCTTGTTTATGTTTTCCAGCGTGAGTTCGCTGTCGCTGAGTTCGTAAACGCGATGCTCAAAAATGTAGAACATCGATTGCGTCGTAAGAGTGTCAAGAACGTCCGACTTCATCTGCGCGCTGTACGCCGTGCGCTGCTGCGAATTGAACCCTCCGATGCTGTCAAGGTATCGCGAGAAGATGAGCACGAGCGCCGTTGACGGCACCTCGCTGATGTCAAGGTTTGCAGTTGTCCCCAGGTTGTAATAGTTTTCGTAAAAGTGGCCGAATTCGTGAACGAACGTAAGCAGATCGGATATATCGCTTGACCCCTGGATCACGATATACGGAGCATAATAGTTTTGGATAAACGTTGTAAACGACATGCCGACCTGCTCGGAATCGTAGCCCAGATAGCACATCTCGAGATCCTGCATATAATTGAACACTTCGGCAAACGACGGGTCAAGCGCTTCATACCCTTTTCCTGCGTATTCCATGACTTCGCCGTACGACAATGCCACCGGATATTGCATATACTGACTGTATTCTTCGATAAAGCTGCCGGAATAGATATCTTCATCGAACAGCGGAATAATATTTTTGCGCACGTATTCCGCGAGTTTTACGGCGTCTTCGGGCGAATAATCGCGGTATAGCTCTTCTTTATACGCATATTCCTCGTAGCTGCCGTATCCCGCCTCCGCGGCGATCTGGTGCCGCACTTTCACGAGCTCAAGGAAGATCGAACCGGCCCCGGTGTTGATCGCGTCCAGCAGGCTGGCGTAAAATGTCTCGACCAGATCGTAGTTTCCGGTCGAGGTGATCCATGTGATCACCTCTTCGGGAGTGCCAGAAAAACCGCCGATCTCCATAATGACGTTTTCGTAATCGAACTGTTCGAATTTTGTGACAAGTTCCGCTTCTTTTTGTTTAAGTGCTGCGATGGCCTCGGTGTAAAGAGGCCCGTCAACGTACTTGTCGAGTTCGCCTTCTCCGAACAGTTCGGTCTCCAGCTCGGCTTTGTATTTCGAGCGTGCGCAGGCGACGAGCAGGTCGTCGAATTTGTTTTCGATCTCCGGGTTCGTTTCGTCAAAGTAGTTTATTTCGCCTGACCAGTATTCATCCAGCGGAGTTATGGAGAAATATACGGTGGCAAGCGCATACATCGAGGACCAGTCTGCAATATCTTTTTCGGAAAAAGCGATCATGTCGTCAATTATCTTGTCCGTTCCTGCGGTTTCGTCGCTGATTTCTTTTTTGAGTTCTGCGATCTTATCGAGTATGATGCTTTTTTCCGGCCGCTCGTATTTCATGTCGCTGAATTTTACGGCGGGGCGCTCGAACGGCGCTTCGGTCGGAACTTCAGTCGGGACTTCAGTCGGCACCTCGGTGGGAACTTCAGTCGGGACCCCGGTCGGAACTTCGGTGGGAGCTTCCGTGGGAACGTCCGTCGGCGCTTCGGCAGGCGTGGCTGTCACATCAGCGCTCACGCCGGTAGGAGCGATAACGGAATTGTCCGCCGTATTATCCGGCCTGCCGGTCGGATCCGCTTTGTCCCCGCCTTTACAAGCGCAGAGCAGTATCATCGCAAGCGCTATGAGCGCCGCGAGCAGCCTTTTCGCATTTTTAAAATTTTTTGCTTTCATGATCATTTCGCTTTCTTTTTAGATATTACTATTCCGGCCGTGACAGCGGCTATTACAGCAGCCGCACCGATGACTATACCGATGATCGCACCTGTACCGAGGCCTTGTTTAGCTTCGTTTTTATCCGGAGTAGCTTCCTGACCGGCCGGAGTAACGTTCATATCCGTTGCCGGAGCATCCGTTGCAGCTGGTCCGTCGGTAGGCGCCGGAGTGGAAGGCAGTTCGGTTGGCGCGGCCGTGGGAGCAGCGGTAGCAGTGGCGTACGGTTCCATCGCAGTACCGTTTGTCTTTGCGTTTTCCCAGTTCTGCCCGAACTCGACCGCTCCTGCCATCGTTTTGAAGAAGGCAATGTAATATATTTCAAAATCACAGTGTTCCGCGCATGTGTCAAGCGGGTCAAGGCGGCATTCTCCGATGGTCCCGGTCCAGTTTTCGGCTTCGCGCAGGTCAATGTACGTGCTCTGGTATCCTGCCGTTCTCCGGTAAGTCAGATGCACGCTCTGCTGTTCGCTGTAACCGGGGTGCTCGTCTGTCTGGTAGAAGAACTGGCCCTTGTTTCCGACGCCTGTATTCAGTCTGATCCCCATTGCAATGACCTTGTAATCGTTCGCGCTAAGTTCGTCCATTTCGCCGCCGGCGACAAGCTTCTGGAACGAAAACGCGAAAAACGGGTCGTACGAATTATCCATTGTCACCACGAAACATTTGAGCTCGCTGCTGTATTCGATAGACGTGACATCGTGCAGATACTCCATAAACGTGGAATAATTGTCCTCATCGTCGAAAATAAGCACGGCGCCGGGGACTTTGTCTACATCGTCGCCCGTCTCGATGTTGAGATCTGCCGGATCGTTCGATGCGGGACCGACAAATGAGATAAATGTGCTGAGTTCCGGATCAGCTGCAGAGTTGAGTTTTACGATCGTTCCGTCTGCCAGCGCGACAACGACGCCTGCCGTGTAGTTTCCTGTCTGCGTGCTGATATCGATCTCCACGTCGTATTTTTTAGCGAATCTGCCGCCTTTTTCGTCCGACCTGATGCTGCTGTCGGAACCTTTATCGAAAGCGTCGTCCCAGATGACCGTACTGTTCACGATAGATCCGAACGCTACGATATCCTGCTCGAACCCGACCCAGCCGGACAGTCCCAGTTTCAGACCGGTCCCGCCCTCGTCATGAACTTTTCCGTCGCTCTGAAGCACTGTTTTCAGAGCTGTCAGCGGACTTTCACCGCCTTCGTAATTGTTGAAATTCGCGCCGTTCCAGCGGATCTGCGTAAATTCGCTGCCTATATAAAGGCTGGCGTCGTAATCGATAGCGACGTCTGCTTCGGCAGGTTCGACGGTTACTTCGACGGGGTCAATATCCGCTATCTGCGTGTAGCCGTCGTTTTCCATCGCGATCACTTTATATTGACCCGGAAGTATCCTGCCGCCGTCAATAAATTCCTCTATCCTGTTTTCGCTGACCTTGTCTTTATCGTCCGGGAACGTGACGGTACCGCCGTTCGTACCGATGTACCACCACACTATTGACCCGACTCCGCCGTTCGACGGATCAGCCGATTCTCCCTGTTTATATATTCCGATCCAGTCTTTCTCGCCGAACTCGCCTTCCGCGGTTATGATTATCTTTCCGCCCACAACGGATACGTCCATGCTCCGGCTTTCTGCCTGCACGGACAGCATTCCGAGTACCGCGGTCAATGCCATTGCAGCAGCAAGTATCATCGAAATCGTTTTTTTCATGTATTTTTAGCTCCTTTATCGCATATGCCGCAGTCCCGCGGCAGTTGTATTCCGGTCAATATTATAGCAGATAAGGCTGTTCTAAACAACATATGCGTTCGCCCTTGATTCGCGGCGGTGAAGATGGTAAAATTAGCGCATAGACCGGATCGCCGCGGGAGGTGCAGTGGAAATGGCTGAAACAGTGTTGACAGGGCTCGCATATGTGTTCGCAGTGCTTACTGCGATAGTGCTGTTTATCTTGCTGCTCTCGCTGATCACACGCAGCGCCGGAGCGGCAGCCGAGAAGAAGCGGATACGCGCCGAAGAGAAGGCGCGCGAAAAACGTGAAAGAGAAGAGAAGAAGACCGGCGCGCCGGAACCGGGAGGACGCACGGTGCTTGCCGCAGAGAACGATCCCGAGAGAAGTGCCGACGGTACGGCCGGGACCGACCCGAAAGTGGTGTGCGCGATAATGGCGGCTATTGACGCGTTCGAATCGGAAAAAGGGCGGAGCAGGTTCAGGATATTGTCATTCCGCCGCGTTGGAAGAGATTGACCGTTTCGAAAATCTTCGGAGGAACCGCGAATCATGCAGATATGGGAAACGATTAAAAGCTTGTTCACCCAATCAGGGTTCTATAAAATATTTTCCGACTTCACAGATACAGGCTGGAAGACGCTGGTGATGTTGTGCATAGCCGGGCTTCTTTTGTACCTTGCCATCGCTAAAAAGTTCGAGCCGCTTCTGCTCGTGCCGATAGCGTTCGGAATGCTTCTTG
The DNA here is from genome assembly GCA_017613535.1 of Clostridia bacterium. GTDB lineage: Bacteria > Bacillota > Clostridia > UBA1212 > UBA1255 > UBA1255. The sequence continues at coordinate 9,321 of JAGADO010000028.1, forward strand.
CGAACATACCGGCGGGCGGCGTTTTTCATGAGGAGATATTCGAAGGCGGTGTCATAAACTGGGGGATACTGACAGGCAGCGCAGGTGCGGTCACTGCAGACGGCGCCGCGGTGACTCCGGGGCTGTTTGACTTCCTTTATCTGGGCGTTAAGCTCGGGATCTATCCGTGCCTTATTTTCCTCGGCGTCGGGGCAATGACCGATTTCGGCCCTCTGATCAGCCGTCCTTCCAGCCTGCTTCTCGGAGCCGCTGCGCAGGTAGGCATTTTCCTCACGTTTATCGGGGCAAATTTTCTCGGTTTTACGTCGAAGGAGGGCGGGGCAATAGCTATCATCGGCGGTGCTGACGGTCCTACCGCGATATTGACCGCCTCGAAACTCGCTCCTCATCTGCTTGGCGCCATCGCCATCGCAGCGTATTCATATATGGCCCTGGTGCCTTTCATCCAGCCCCCGATCATGCGCCTGCTTACCACTAAAAAAGAGCGCGCCGTCCGTATGAAGCAGTTAAGGCCCGTCGGAAAAACGGAAAGGATCATATTCCCGATCGCCGTAACGCTCGTCGTTGCCCTCGTCGTACCGTCCGCCACGCCGCTGATCGGCATGCTGATGCTCGGAAATCTGATGAAAGAAAGCGGCGTCGTTGAGCGCCTCGTAAAAACCGCCACCGAAAGCCTTATGAACATCTCAGTCATTTGCCTCGGCCTCACAGTCGGCGCGACGGCGACTGCCGAATCGTTCCTTAACACGCGTACGCTCGGCATACTGCTGCTCGGTATCGTGGCGTTCGCATTCGGTACGGCATCAGGCGTGCTGCTCGGAAAATTCATGTGCCTTGTCACGCGCGGAAAGATCAATCCTCTCATCGGTGCCGCGGGTGTTTCCGCCGTCCCGATGGCTGCGCGTGTGGTAAATAAGGTCGGTAATAAGGAGAACCCGGACAATTTCCTCCTGATGCATGCTATGGGCCCGAACGTAGCCGGAGTGATCGGCTCGGCCGTTGCCGCCGGTCTGCTCATAACGATACTTGGCTGACAGGCCGTATTTTCCATCGAATCAGTGAATTTAGGCATTCCTTGACAACATTTTTAAGCGGTGCTATAATCCGCTCGTCGTTTCGGGGCGGGGTTAAATTCCCCACCGGCGGTTAAAGCCCGCGAGTTCCGGCGAAGCGCTGCACAGCAAAAGGCAGCGGGGAGCAGGAGCAGATCCGGTGAGATTCCGGTGCCGACGGTACAGTCCGGATGAGAGAAACGAAGTCGAAGAAAAGGGAACGCCGCGAGATATTGCCGCGGTCTTTCCGATCCGCCAGACTTATTCAGCCCGAAGCGTCTTAACCTCGGGCTTGTTTTTTTGCCCGGATCGGAGATGCGAAAAGATGAAAAAAGTAAAAACTGAAAAAGCCGAAAAAACAGTAAAAACCGAAAAGAGCCCCAAAACCGGAAGCAGCGCGCCCAAAAAGCGCTCCGGAAGCATGACGTTCGTGTATCTGGCAATGTTTGCCGCGCTTTCCATAGTGCTGGTCGTGCTGATACACTTCCCGTTCCCGTTCCTCCCCGGAGCGCAGTTCCTCGAATACGACCCCGCAGACGTACCGATCCTGATCGGAACATTCGCGTTCGGACCGGTCGCAGGCCTGCTGCTCACACTCGTCGTGTCGCTCGTGCAGGGACTGACAGTCAGCGCAGGAAGCGGACCGTGGGGAATACTGATGCATTTCGTTGCCACCGGGTCAATGGCCGCCGTGGCGGGACTCATTTACAAAAAGTTCCACTCGTTCAAGGGTGCGATCGCCGCGCTGGCATTCGGCGCGCTGACAATGACCGTCGTGATGATCCCGCTGAACCTGCTAATTACGCCCATATACACCGGCGCAAGCGTTCAGATCGTGGCGGGCATGCTGCTCCCGGCCATAATCCCGTTCAATGCCATTAAAAGCGTCATCAACTGTCTGATCACGTTTATCGTTTACAAGCACATTACCAGACTGATGGACAAGACGTTCTGAGCGGGCTCAGCCGTGAGAATTTACTACGACAACGACCGTGCCGGATTCGGCCGTGATCTCTGCCGGAACGGAACGCTTCGAACCGGGAGCAAACTCGTTGCTCACACCGAGCGTTGTCCGGGCGGAAACCTTCCCGTGCTCGAGCGGGTATTTGAACCCTGACGCGGTAACGGTCGCGCTGGCGGAGCCCCAGGGAAATATTGATACGAACGCCCCTTTTGCGGGCGTTAATTTTATGGTTCTGTTACGGAAAACGAAGATCCTCTCGCCCTCGGCACCGCCTGCCAGTTCGCAGATCCCTCTGTGCGCGGCAATATCCGCCGCGACCGCTATGTTTCCGAGCGTGTGGTCAAACCTGCCTCCGACTCCTCCGATTATCAGGAAGTCGCGAAAGCCCCGCCTGAGCAGCGTCTTCACGGCAAATCCCGTATCCGTATCGTCCTTTTCGGACGGCAGGCGGATGAGCTCGACTGAATCGGGAAGGTCCGGGAGCCTGCCCGTGTATGAATCGAAATCGCCTACAAGCATACCGAACCGTATGCCGCGTTTGAGCGCAAAATTCAGACCGCCGTCGCAGACAGCCACAAAATCGTTGTCCGTGATCAGCTCTGCACCGCGCGGATCGGGTGCCGCACCGATAACCGCGGCTCTGGCTGAGCGCCGGTCAATCGTGGAACGGGGGATGGAACGGGGGACAGTGGAACAGGGGACAGAGAAGCGTTTCGCCATTATCCGAACACCAGCTTTATGTTATTGACGAGTTTATCCGCAGCGTCAGAAGAGAAGGGTGAATCGAGACCTGCGCGGGCAATGTTTTCCGTGAACGATTTCGAATAGTCCCAGCCGAGCAGTTCGAAATATTTATCGAGACCGCCGCCGGCCTTGTCAAAGCCCATTGCCGCGATCTGCAGCGAAACGGAATCCGCAGTGACGTAGCTGATGACGTAGAACGACTGCATATAGAAATGCTCGATCATTGACCAGCTGTACCTGAAAAACTCAAAATCGGGAGCGTCACCGAATCTGCTGACTATAGAAGCCGCAAGGCCGTTCACGTTTTCAAGCGTCAGTTCTTCCTCGGGCAAACTGTAGAGCTTCCTCTCGAAATCATAATATAGACACTGGGAAATGTAGAGGTCGACCGTGGAAGCTTTCTTGTATTTACGGATGGCATCGGCTTCGGAGGCGGACAATCCGGATTGATCGAGACGTTCGAGGAACAGGTACTCGAGCGATGTTGACGCGATCTCGCTGAGGTCAAGGTCGTTGATGATGCCGTAGTTCAGATATCCGTCAGTGAAATGGCCGAATTCGTGCGCGAGCGTCAATGCGTCCGATGCGTTGCCCGTGCCGAGGATCACGGTCATCGGCGCGTCATATTTTTGAATATATGTGGTGTACGATGCGGAAAGCTGGTTCGAGTCGTACCCGAGATAGCACAGATCGTATTTATCCATAAAATCAAACGATTCCTTCAGGCGCTTGTCAGCGCCTCCGAGAGCTTTTTCAACAGACTCGTACGCCTTTCCTGCAGAGACCGGATACGCGTTCATGCCGTAAATTATGTCTAAAAGCCCCGAATCCGAAGCCTCGGTGTAAAGCGGAACGACCTTTTCACAGATATCGTCAACGAGCTTGTCCGCCTGCTCCGGCGTATAGTCGCGCATAAGCAGATAATTGAACGCAAAAGCCGCGTAGCTGTCGTAGCCGGCAGCTGATGCGATCCTGTTCCTGATCTTCACGAGGTCAATCAGTATCGGCCCCGTATCCTGATTTACTTTTTTGTAGAATTCCGCATATATCTTATCGTAATCGCTGTCGGAATAAGCATTGCGCGTATGATCGGAGATCGTACCGCTCACGCCGTTTACCTCGAACACCGTGTCCATATAATCGTACGAATTGAACCGTGTCACAAGCTGGCTTTCCCGCTGCATAAGTTCAGCGATCTCATCTGTCATCACGCCTCCGTCGACGTAATCTTCCAGCCCGCCTTCTCCGAACAGTTCGCTCTCAAATCTGCTTTTATATTCAGACTGTGCGCAGACAACATATATATCCTCGAAAGCCTGGCGTACTTTCGGGGAATTTTCGTCGAAGAAACTCATTTCTTCGGCCCAGCCGCTGTCGGAGGTGTCAATGCTGAAGTGGATGTAGGCGAGCGATTCCATTGACATCCATTCGATGAACGAATTGTACGCGTCAAGGACGCCCTGATACATCTCGTAATATTCGTGCGTTTCTCCGTCAGAGCCGTCGATTATTGCCGCCTTCTTCGTGATAAGGTCGAGTGTCTCGTCAATATCCGGCCGCTCGTATTTCATATCGCTGAAATTAACCGTGCGCCTGGCGTACGGGTCGTAACTGCCGAGCAGGAGGTTCAGCAGTGAGCATCCTGTGGTCGTGAACAGCATCGCTGCAGCGCACAGCAGGGCAATTAATACGGTTATGGCGGTCAATATCTTTTTCTTCATCGTTTTTTCCTTTCTGCTTCGCGGAATGCGGTGCGTTTCGTCTCCGGCTGCATTCAGATGGCTTATTATATCATAAAAGGCGGAATCAGGAAAAGAGCCGTTTCTATTGCATTCTCCGCACGGTTTAGATTAAAATATAACCACTACGAGCCGGTTTTAACAAGGCGGAAGGCGGAGAGAAAATGCCCGGTATAAATTTCAGAAAATATTGCGAACTCAAAGCGAGAATTGCCCCGTACGAACTAAAAACGGATGCGGAAACTGTAAAAACCGTATCGATCATAAACGTGCTGCTCGAGAGGACGCTGAACGTTGACGCGGGCGCATCGACAGAGGGAAGATTCGGCATGTCGCCGGGCCAGGCGCTCGAAAACTATATGGGAAGAGCGGAAAAATATATTGCCGCACTCGAACGCGGAGAATACCCGCTTAAGGGAAAAGCCACCGAACCCGGGAAGGCGCTCGTTGACCACAGCTTCGTCGTGAAAGACGGGCGTGTGCATCTGTTCTACAACCGCGATTTTGTGGGGTACGAATGGGACACGATGCCGGTAAACACCGTCGGGCACGCCGTGACGGACGATCTCGTAAACTGGACGTGGGAAGCGCCGGTGGTGAGCGTTGACCCGTCAAAATTCGAAAATTATCAGGTCTGGTCTCCGGGTGTCGCCGAAATAGACGGCCGGTATTATATGTATTATACCGGGGTCAATTACAACGTGGCACAGGCGATTTGCCTCGCTGTTTCCGACGATCTTTACCACTGGGAGCAGCCGGAGGGAGGCGCGGTCAATCCCGTCGTGAAGCCCGGGGCGTGGTGCCCGTGGGATGAATCACACTGGTCCGACTGCCGCGACTCTATGGTGTTCGTCGACAACGACGGCACTGCATATATGTATTACTGCACGTCTAAATATGTTGACGTCCCGGACGGAGCGGTCGACGGAGAATGGACCGGGCGCAGCGGCGAAAACCGTCCCGCCCGAACTGCTGTCGGTATCGCTTCGTCGAACGACATGATACATTGGCGCGACAGGGGCGCGTACACGTTCGATATCTGCGACATAACGCTTGAATCGCCCTTCGTGCTGAGACGCGGCGATAAATACTACCTGTTCTACACGAACTGCGGCCACGGCACCGCGTACGCGGTCTCGGACGATCCGATCAGCGGCTGGAAGAGCCTCGGTATGCTGATGCCGTGGAAAATACCGCCCGAATGTCCCGCCAACGTGCCTTCGTGCGCCGAAGTGTTCGAATTCAAAGGCGAGTGGTACATCTCAAGCTGCCTGCGCGAGCCAGGCTGCGAACAATACCTTGAGCTTTTCCGCCTGACCTGGAATGAGGACGGTACCGTGACCGTGGGGGAGAGGGTCGAATAATATGAAAACAGCCGGAAAACACAACGATATACAACGAGTCTGCAGGCTGGTCGCCGTCATTGCCGCGCTGATATGCGCCGTGACCGCGATATTGACGCCGATGCTGCCGGAAGCCGGAACGGAGAACATAAGAGAGAACGACAGAGCCGGAACGGCCGTTGTCCTGGCGTCAGGCCTGCCCTCGAAATACGAAACGACCGCCCGCACGCCGGTGCTTAATCAGAAATCCAACCCGCTCTGCTGGGCGTACTCCACCACAGATATGCTGAACATAAATGCTGTGAAGCAGGGCATCGCCGAACAGGGCACGACGCTTTACTCCGCGCCGATGTTTGCGCGCTCGGTGTATGCGGGAGAAGAATACAGGATTGTTGACAACCCCTCGTTATGGTACAGGTACGCGGGCAATGTCGGCTACGTTCTTATGGCGGCGTCCGTGGGCAAAGGGCTGATGTATAACGAACGGTATCCGGACGTTGACACGGCCGGGAAGGTGAGCGGCGACGCGATCTACGACGTCGACGGCATCGTCAGCGAGTTCCGTACGTTCGACATCTGGGAGAACAAGGACCAGAAGATCAGCAAGATCAAAGAATGGGTATACGAATTCGGCGCTGTGAGCGTTTCGACGTTCATCGCGGGATACGATTCAGTGCGCAAACTGGCCTCGACGGATGCCTGGGACTACACGAAGATCTCGCACGCCATTCTTATCGTCGGCTGGGATGATTCGAAATCGACGGACACGGGCACAGGCGCGTTCCTTATTAAGAACACGTGGGGCACTTCGTGGGGCGACGGCGGTTACGCGTACATCTCTTACAGGGCCGATCTCGGCCGCGACATTTACGCCGCAAAAGTTGAGCCCGCATACGGCCGCAAGGTGCTTACGCACACCGAAATAATGCCTCAGAGCGCGCGTGTGTATTCGACCTCGGAACCTGCCTCCGCCGTCAATGTTTTCACCGCGTCCGAGGCTTTAACGGTCACGCACGCCAAAGTGTATATCGACGCTCCCGGTACCGTTTCGGTCAACGTCTGGGCCCGTCCTTCGCGCATCGATCTGTCTCTTATGAACAGCACTCCTTCGGCGACGGCAACGCTCTCGGTCTCGCAGGCAGGGTTTTATACGCTGGAACTGAGCCGTGCGGTTTCTCTTAACGCGGGTGATAAGGTCGCGGCCGAATTTGTTTCGCGCACGGAATCAGGGTATAAGGTCCACGACGAGGAGGGCATGTATTACCCGCCCGACTGGTCAACATCCTGCAGCTCCGGTGAATCGTATCTCCGGAAATCCGGCGGTCTTACCGAAAGTGCGTCAAATTTCGTCGGAGCGCTCGTGTGTACGCAGAAAAATCCGCCCAAAACTGCCGCTCCGGCCACCCAGGCGCCAACTCCGACGCTTACCGCGAAGCCTACGGCGACTCCGACCGCGAAGCCTACGGCGACGCAGACGCCTGTTCCGACGCAGCGTCCGACTTCCGTACCGTCTACAACGACTCCTCCTTCCACAACCGATATGGATCCGTCTTCGGATCCTTCCGGGATCGCCATAGCGACTCAAACGCCCGACGTGATACCGCTGGGCACGGATGGAGAATTTATTGACCCGGTAGCGACTTCCGGCGGGTCTCAGAGCGGTTCGGGTTCGTTTGGCCAATTTCTTAAGAAGCTCGGCCGCGTGGTGCTGATAGGCGTGGCGGTAATTGTCGTCGGACTCGTGCTGATCATTGCCCTCGCACGCGCGGGGAAAAATAAAAAATGAAACCATTTGTAGCAAACATCTCTAACCGGTTCGGTTATAATTAATTCGCGAAAGGTCGGTAATTCGCCTGTTGATTCAGCAGGCGTTTTATCAATAAGGCGCAGTTTAGGCAAAAGGCAGGATATCAGATGGCGGACGCGGTTAAAACGATAGCCGGACTAAGGGCGGAGAAAGGGCTTACCCAGCAGGAACTTGCGGATAAGCTCTCAGTTTCGCGTTCGCTCGTTTCGCTGTGGGAAACGGGTGCGAGGACTCCGGACCGCATAAGCAGGGCGGCAATGGCTGCGTTTTTCGGCGTAAGCGAAAGCGAAATACTCAGCGAAAGCGATATTGACCCCGCGCGCATGGCGGAGATCGAGACGGTCAATGACGAAATAAGCGAGTTTATCATTGCCGCAAACGTAACGGCATCCGGCGAAAAAGCATCCGGCGGAACGGCTTCCGCATGCAGCGCTGACGATATCATTGACGCGTTTTTATCGAAACAGAGCAAGCTGAACAGAGAAATATTCATTGGCCGCTATCTGTTTATGAAAGCGTGTAAAGTGATCGCCTCCGAAGCGGGGATGAGCGAAGTCGCCGTGCGGATCAGACTCTCCCGAATGCGTAAAAAACTGCGCCTTTTCATTGCGAAGGAGGAGAACCATGACCGGTGACGAGTTCAAAAACGCTTTGCTGAACGTCTGGGAAAAGCAGCAGAAAAACGCGGAAACAGGTAAAGATATATCGACGAATGCGGGCGTGGAAGCGAAACCGCACAGCGTACGGAAAAGTTCGGCGCACGTGCCCGGCCTGATCGCTACGGCCGCAACGATCGCGCTCGCGCTGATAGCTACGGTCATTGTCATCAGCGTCGTGAAAAGCAGAAAAGCGCCCTCCGGACTGCCGGTCCAAAACCCGTCCGAAACTCCCGCGGAGACACCCGGCGAAACGCAGTTCCGCGGCATTGAAATGCTTGACGACGACCAATATGTAATTCTGAAAGGCGACGCCCGGGCGATCGCGGAGCTCCACCCGTACCAGTTTAAGCGAACGTACCGCGCCCTCGGGTCAATGACCGAGAATGACGATAATATTACGTACTCCGGGGAACTGGCGGAAGGGTTCATCGATGACGAGGGCAATATTTACGTTAAGGCGAGGAGGATAATGAAGGGGGGCGGCACTGACGAAAGCGGCGACATATACGCCGTAAGGGTCATTGACGACGAGACCGCCCGGATGCTGCTTGATACCGACGGTCTTAACGATATCGGCGAGCGTCAGGCGTACGTCCTGATGCACATGCTCGCACAATATTCGCGCATGAGATTGATAATCATTCAGACTTCGATGTCGAGCAACTCGTATCACGCTTTGCAAAAAGCGATATATTTCACCGACGAACATATCGTCACCTGCTTTATGGAGCAATCGGCGCCCCTGGCCTTCCGGGAATTCGAAACGCCGTATTGCACCGCCATCAACGTTATCCCGTACGCCGGAAACGAATGGATCGAGAAGCCCTGGCTTATGTATTCCGCCGATGATTTCGCGGTATATGCGACTCGCGTGCTGGAAAAAACCTCGGGTCCCTCAGGCGACGTGTTCAGCGGCGTGATCTGGGACGAAATGGATCAGTACCGCTATGCCGAAATACCGGAAGATATCTATTTAACCGTTACGCCGGACGCAGGCGGCTCGGTCCTTAGTAAGGCTGCCCAAGATATGAGCAGTGCGGCAGCGATAAGTACGTTCGACCGGCCAAAAGCCGAAGACGAACGGAAGCTCAGTTTCTTCGGAAATGAATATACGCTGAAATATATCGAATCGTCATACGCGCCGCTTGGAGACGTTTTCGCCGATTCATATTACGTTAAAGAAAAAGGCCGCGACAGCCTGATCAAACTCGATCCGTACGGGCACGTGATCAGCGCGGAAGGATTTGAGCTGCTTCACCTCGATATCCGTCCGGACGATACGGCGGATCAGGTGTACGAGACGCTGGTTTCAGCGGCCGGAGAGTATATTGACTTTTCACTGTTTAAGAGAACGTCAGCGTCCTGCCTGGGCGGAACTGAGGGGGATTTCGGGCTATACGAGTACGTGCTGTCGAGAAAAACGAACGGTATTGTCATCGCAACGTTACAAATATCGGTGAGCTCAAACGGCAGCGTCGGGTTTTATTCCGATGAGGGGATATACGATCCGAACGCGAACACGGCATTGACCGAAGCGGATCTGGAGGGGGCAATGGAGATTATATCTTCTAAGTTCGCTCAGGAGTTCGAGGGCAGCGGGTATACGTTGACCGGCGTCAAGCGTGATTCGGATGAGGATGTGAAGTTGGTCAAATTCCGCAGCTTTTCGTACATTTATACGGTGGTCAATTACAGCTACACGAGCGATTCGACCGGAGGGGCTGACGAGGCTTCTGCGCACGTGTATCTCCGGCTAGATACGTGGCTGAAATACATAGGCGGGTTCTGAATAAGGCTCTTTTTCTTATTCAGTGAGCAATCGATTTGATACCTCCTCTCCGCGCGATCGCTCATTTTTTGCTGCTGCAGGACGGAGCGGTCTGTGTTTTACGGCAGATTTTTGGATTCGGGCTTTTTCTGCCGTAACGGAGATTACAATATAAAAATGAGATTAAACGAATTTTGCTGTAATTTGGACCTTGACTCATCCGGCGCCTAACGATGTATCCCAAATTAGCGATATGAGGAAGGAGGGATACATCCGGCACTCAATGATGTATCCTGAATTTTGGAATCAGCAAATCCGTATTATTCGCGGAATCAGGGAAAGAGCCAAAGAAAAACTTGCAATATTTTTCAGAAGGATATAAAATAAAATAGACTATCGGCACACCTTAATGCCGAAAGATACTTCAGGAGGTTAGAAAATGAAAAAAGTATTAGCTACACTTGTTGCTGTTGTAATGCTGGTTTCGTTGTTCTCTCTCGTTTCTCATGCTGAATATATGGGAAGATGCTTTGACGGTGCGTTCCTGACCAATAACGCCGAAGCAAACACTCATGTTCCGACTTCAGAAGAGAAAGACGTTAAGAACGATGCCCACGCCGGAGACGTTGGAAATATTTACGGTCTTGGTTACTCGTACATCCACGTTCAGGGCTGGCTCACCGATGATGATGAATTCGAGGATATCGGATTCCAGGTCAATGACGGTGAGATCACGTGGGGAAAAGGCACGTATGATTCGAATATCATCGGTCTAACCGGCGGTACATACGCACTTCGCTTCAACTTCAATATCACTATCATCGAAGGCGACGTTAAGGTCACTTTCTATGAGAAGCTTAAGAGCGGTGATGCGAAGGAAGCTCATGCGTTTACGTACGTTAACAAAGAACCCGATCCCAACGAGAAGAAATTCAGCAATGTTGCCATACTTGACAATGGCGGCGGCGCTATCGGCACCTGGCTTAATACCAAGAACGATACTGCTTACGTTGAGTTCACCACCGCCGGCGCTTTCAAAGGCATCAGCCTCGGCGTCTACTGGGCTTCCAACCCCAACGTTCCTAACGGACCGAAAGCTGACTGGAAGTTTGAACTGTTCAAATTTGAGTACAACGTAGAGAACACCCTTGCTCAGAATCCTGTTAAGACGAAGACCGTTACTTCCAGCGCTGACAATGACCCGGCATTCAAGTTCGATTTTGGCGAAGAAATGCCCGCCGGCACTTATATCGCGAAGTTCACGATCACCAATCCCGATAAGTCCGAAGTATTCGTTGTCAACGGCGAAGAGTCCTCCAAGAATCCGTACCTCGTTCTTCCGAAGATCGATAATCCCGATGATTCCAAGTTCACGTACTACAACGATCCTTTCAACATTGTGCTTAATGCAGAAGCTGTTGACGGAGCTTTCTTCCTTGCCAACCCCGAGGATACCGCAGCACCCGCAAAGTCCATCATTGACGAGAGCAAATACGACGTTTCCTACAAAATCAACAAGGACAACGCCACGAACTGGGCTAACGGAAATATCAACGGCATCGACGTTACCTACTTCTTCAAAGTTGAGGATGACGGCCTTGCAGTTGCAGTCAGAGGAATCGGCCTCAAAGACGGCGAATATGTACAGCTGAACTTCAACCCCGGTAACTATCTGTGGGAGGTTCCCGGCCAGTTCATTTCCGTTGTATTAGGCGAAAATCTCAAAGTTATGCAGCACAACCACAAGAACGGCCTGCTTGCTGATGATAACCCCGGCGGCGCTGACATTACCGATA
>JAGADO010000029.1 GCA_017613535.1 Clostridia bacterium
AGTCCTCATAAGCCGTTTTTACGTCAGGCAGCAGGGTTCTCGTCACATACATATATTTTACGTTTTTATCTTCGCACTCGTATTCGGTGATCACCGTTTCAGTGTATTTCATACATCCGTATTCTTTGTCAAACTCCTCTGAATAGATCTCCCTGCCGCTGCTGTCAAAGACGTATTTTTTATGATCATCCGCATCCTGAACGGACACGGTGCATATTTTATTGTTCTGCTCATCAGTTTCGGAGGTTATCACGTAATTGATTACCCCGGAGACTGCGTCGTTTATTTCTGCTGAAACTAAAAGACCGGTTTCGTCAAAGAGGCATATAGCCAAACACCTTCCGCGGACAATGACTGTCAGGTAAGTCATAACGCCCTCACTAAAACAGACACGTCCGCAGATAATATAGTTCCGGTTTGTAAATGGTTCAGATAAGTTTTTTTATTTCTTCAGTGACCTTACCGGCGCAGAGTTCTATGCCTTCGGGGGTGAGGTGGATCATATCGTCGCAGATGTAGCGTTCAATATCTCCTCTAAGAGCGGCGTTCAGGTCGTTGATACGCACACCCATCGGCTCGAGCGTTTCGCGGGCAATAGCATTGAATTGATCTATGACGATGTTGGAGTTATACGGGTTCCGGTCTCTCACGGGAGTAGTCGTCGCGAAGATAACGTTCGGCGTGATCTTGAGGAGTTCTCCGGCAACGCGCTTCAGCATCAGCGCATAATATTCGGGAGGCGTGAAAGGACCGTCTCCGAAAAGGTCGCACAGGTCCCAGTGACCGCTGTTCCAGTGGATAACGTCGCTGCCTTTGATCATTCCGGCGTAGTCGAAAAGGGAACGCAGAGTGTACTGTGCAAACCTGCCGTTATCATCGTATCTGAATACTTCAAATCCTTCTCCAAGGAGTTCCGTGACTCTGCCTTCATAATTCAGGCGGATAGAATCGCCTAGCAATGTTACTTTTTTCATGTGGATCGTCCTCCGGTCAATTATATTAATTCGTGTTTTATTTGTTTATCAGTTTATTGTTTATCCGTGCAGTGCTTTTACCTGTCCATGAAATCGAGGATGTCGGCAATAGCTTCTTCGCGGCTCGTGTCGTTCAGTATTTCGTGCCGTACGCCCGGATATAATTTCAGCTCCACGTTCGCGCCGCTCTTTTTGAACATATCCGCAACTTTTACGGGACCTTCGCCGTAATTTCCTACAGGATCGTTATCACCCGCCAGGATAAGTATCGGCATCGTCTTGCTGGTCGCGGCGATCAGGCGCTTGTGGTTTGTATTTTCCACGAGTTTTATAAGGTCGCCGAGGGCAGAAGCAGAGAAGTGAAAACCGCAGCGCTTGTCAGACATAAACTTAACGCGCGTACTCTTTTTCGTTGACAGCCAGCTGTATTCATCGGCGTCCGGCTCATCTTTGAACCGGTCGTTGTACCCCTTGAACATGATCTTCTCGAGGAACGGGGAAGAACCGTTCGCACCTTTTACCGAACTGATCACCCTGGCCGCCCTGTATCCCGCCGGAGCTGCGGTTATCGGACCGCCGGTGCCTAAAAGAATGAGCTTATCCGGCTTTTCATTCGAAACCGCGCTGTATCTTGCGATGAACGAACCCATGCTGTGGCCGAGCAGGACGTACGGATAGCTTATCCCATATTTTTTTACGATTCCTTCGCGGAAAAGCTGAACGTCTTTTACGAGCAGCTTCCAGCCGTCCTTCTTAGCTATGAATCCGAGCTCTTTATCGCTGCGTGCCGTAAACCCGTGGCCGAGGTTATCAAATCCGAACACGAGCCACCCGTCATTGCAGCACTCCTGCATAAATTCATCATATCTGCCAATATGTTCCGCCATTCCGTGAACGACGTGTAAAAGGCCCTTCGGCCTCACGTCAGGTTCATATATCACGCCCTTAAGATCGTGAAATCCGTCGGATGAAAGAACTGAAAATTCGCTTTTCTGCATACTGAATACCTCCCGGTCAATAAGATCTGCACGCTCTTACGGCTCTGTGCCACCCGTCAAGTTTGCGCTCTCTTTCTTCTTCGCTCATTTCGGGCAGGAACGTTCTCTTCACGCCGCTCAGCGATTTTATTTCGTCTCTGTTCCTGAATATTCCCGCGGTCAATCCGGCCAGGTACGCTGCTCCTGCCGCTGTCGCTTCCTTCATTTCCGCCCTGATAACGGTCGTGTTTGAAATATCCGCCTGGAACTGCATAAGGAAATCGTTAGCCGACGCTCCGCCGTCGACTTTCAGCGAAGCGGGCGCTTCTCCTGCGTCTTTTGACACCGAGCGTATGACGTCGTCTGTCTGGTAAGCAATCGATTCTAGCGCAGCTCTTATTATATGCGAACGGCGAGTGCCGCCCGTGATACCTACGATCGTTCCCAGGGCGTTCATGTCCCAGTACGGTGCTCCGAGCCCGCTGAACGCAGGCACCATATACACGCCGCCTGTATCTTTTATCTTTCTGGCAAAGTATTCAGTATCGTGCGCTTCGTCGATCAGCCGCATTCCGTCTCGTAACCATTTTATGACTGCGCCGCCCACAAAAACACTGCCCTCGAGGGCGTAAGCGTGAGACTCACCGGAAAGAGTTGCCGCCGCCGTGGTGATCAGCCCGTGCTGTGAACGCACGATATTTCCGCCCGTATTAGCGAGCAGGAAGCAGCCGGTGCCGTATGTGTTCTTCATCTCACCGGGGCCGAAACAGCATTGACCGAAAAGCGCAGACTGCTGATCGCCCGCTACCCCGCATACGGGAAGGGCAGTACCCATGAGATTTATCTCTCCGTAGAACGATCCGCTGGCCCTGATCCCGGGCAGCATCGGTTTCGGAATGCGCAGTATATCGAGAAGCTCATCGTCCCAGTCGCACGAAGCGAGTCCGTACAGCATCGTTCGGGACGCGTTCGTATTATCGGTCAGGTGTATGCGTCCGCCTGAAAGTTTCCACATAAGCCACGTGTCTACCGTGCCGAAGAGCAGTTCTCCCGCTTCCGCCTTTTCGCGGGCTCCCGGAACATTATCGAGGATCCATTTGATCTTCGTGCCGCTGAAGTATGCGTCTATCTTAAGACCGGTCTTTTCGCTGATCTTTTCGGCAAGCCCTGCTTTTTCGAGACCTGCGCAGATCGGGGCGGTACGGCGGCACTGCCACACGATAGCGTTGTAAACGGGGCGGCCTGTCGATTTTTCCCAGACGATGGTCGTCTCGCGCTGGTTCGTGATTCCTACCGCGGCAATTTCGTCAGGTGATATTCCGCTGCGGGCAACGCATTCCGTCATCGATGCGTACTGGCTGGCGTAAATTTCAAGCGGATCCTGCTCGACCCAGCCCGGCTTCGGGAAAATCTGCGGTATTTCGTTCTGCGCGATGGCAATAACGTTCATATCGCGGTCGAATAGTATGCTTCTGGCGCTGGTGGTGCCTTCGTCTAATGCAAGAATATAGTTCTTCATATGTTCTCCGTTCCGGTCGTAAAAAAGTGGCTCGATCCCGTTTCCCCCGTTAAGGTACGGGGCGCATTTCTGCCTGAATTATACCACCGGAACGGGGCGGTTGTAAAGGACGGGAGTGTCGCAGGGAATGTTTGACATACGCGCAGTTTGGAAGTATAATTTTAACATGATTTAGCTTTGCAGATCAAACCGCAAAAGAACGAAAAAGAAACCGAATCAATAATAAACGGAGGCAGTTAAATGGATATTAATCAACTTATGAACACGATGCTCAGCAAGGACACCGTAAAGGGTCTCGGCAAACTTACCGGCACATCGCAGAAGGGCGTTCGCGGAGTTCTTTCATCGGCGCTCCCTTCGATGCTCAACGGCGCTAAAGCACAGGCGGACGATACGTCAACGGCTGCCGGCTTCGTTAAAGCGCTCTCCGATCACGCTAAAGACGACACGGCCGATATCAGCTCGTTCATCTCGGGTATTGACCTGAACGACGGCGGAAAGATCGTCAGCCACCTCCTCGGCAGCGCTGCAAAAGAGACCGCAAGAACAGCAGCCGAAGAAGCAGGCGTTAAGGAAACCAAGGCGAACAACATTCTTTCTGCTGCTGCTCCTCTTATGATGAGCCTTATCGGGCAGCAGGTCTCTTCCGGTTCGAACGCTTCTTCGAACAATTCTTCCGGCATCTCCAGCCTTATGGGCAGCCTCCTTTCAAACGCTGATATGACGAGCCTCATCACCAGCGCGATCGGCGGGTCGTCCGGAAGCGGCGGACTGCTCAGCTCCATCCTGGGAATATTCGGGAAGAAATGAGACAGGTCGGACAATATTAAAATTCATGCCGGATGATCCGGCGGACAATTAAAAGGGGCTGCTGAAAACCGGTGCTTCAGCCGGTGTTTTAGCAGCCCCTTTTGTGATGTATAGAAGCAGAGACGTAAAAAAAGCCCCGCCTTCGCGGCGGGGCCTTCGTAAGCTGCGGAACTAGGATTCGAACCCAGACAAAATGAGTCAGAGTCATTCGTGCTGCCATTACACAATTCCGCAATCTGACACCGGTTCTCAAAACCGGCAAAGCGTATTGTACCACATAAAAATGACGAATGCAACAGTTTTTTGATCGTCCGGGCCAAAAAATTTGCCATAGATTTGCTACATATTCGTGCAAAAAAAATCTATTCAAATCTGCCATATTATGATATAATACAAAACAACAAGGTCGGAAACGCTTTGCCGGGCCCGGCCGCTTAAACCGTTTATTAAGTCACGGAGGACTTTACATATGATAGGAAATAAACATAAAAAGCTTAGGATTATACCCTTAGGCGGAATTCGCGAGATTGGAAAGAATTTGACCGTATTTGAAACGGATACAGATATAATTATCGTTGACTGCGGAATAGCATTCCCGGATGCGGAGATGCCCGGAGTCGATTCGGTCATACCTGATATGACGTACCTTATCGAAAACAAATCGAAGATCCGGGCATTGTTCCTGACTCACGGCCACGAGGACCATATAGGAGCTATACCTTTCCTGTATAAAAACCTGAACGTGCCTATTTACGGTATGCGCTTCACGCTCGGACTCGTCGAGAAAAAGCTTGAAGAAGAGGGAATGAATAACAAGGGCATCGAAATGATCGAGATGCATTACGGCGAAATGGTCATAAAGGGCGATTTCTGCGTGGAATTTATCAGAACGAACCACAGTATCGTTGACGCCGCCGCACTTGCAATCATCACGCCCTGCGGAATAGTGCTGCACACCGGAGACTTTAAAGTTGACTACACGCCCATAAACGGGCAGCCTATTGACCTCATGCGTATGGCGGAACTGGGGGAGAGGGGAGTTTTGCTCCTTATGTCAGACAGTACGAACGCCGAGCACAAGGGATTCACGATGTCCGAGAGGATCGTCGGACGCACGTTCGAGGAGATATTCGCTTCGACCAGAGGCAGGATCATCGTGGCTACGTTCTCTTCCAATGTTTCGAGAGTACAGCAGATCATTAATACCGCCGTTAAATTCGGACGTAAATGCGTTATCTGCGGCCGAAGCATGGTGAACGTGATAGACGTCGCTATCGAGAAGGGGTACCTGGCCGATACGGACGTTCTGGTCGAACTTGAGGATATGGACAAATATCCGCCTGAAGAGCTTGTTATCATTACGACCGGCAGCCAGGGCGAGCCCATGTCAGCGCTTACGAGGATGGCTGTGGCAACGCACCGCCAGATCGATATCATCCCCGGCGATACCGTCATTATTTCAGCGAGCCCCATTCCGGGCAACGAAAAGCCGATCGCCCGTATGATCGACGAGCTTTGCAAGAGGGGTGCCAGGGTCATTCACAAATCGCTTGCGGAAGTTCACGTTTCGGGCCACGCCTGCGAGGAAGAACTTAAACTGATCCAGACGATCGCCAAGCCCAAATATTTCTGCCCGGTGCACGGCGAATACAGACAGTTGATGAGACATAAAGATATTGCCGTCGAACTCGGCATACCTGAAGAAAACTGCTTCATCCTCGAGAACGGCCGCGTGCTTGAATTCGAGGGAGATACGGTGCGCTGCGACGAAATGGTACAGGCAGGAAATATCCTTGTCGACGGCCTCGGAGTCGGAGACGTAGGAAGCATCGTGCTGAGAGACAGGCGCCATCTGGCGGAAGACGGACTGATCGCTGTCGTTATGACGGTGGATTCGAGGACAGGCGCGCTGCTCGCGGGGCCGGACGTTATATCGCGCGGATTCGTTTATATGCGTGAATCGGAAGATATCATCGAGCACATCCGCGAGACTACGAAGGAAGCGCTCACCAGGAGCGACATATACGGCGGAAAGAAAGACTGGGTATATAAAAAGACGCTTATCCGCGACGCGATACACGAATATGTGTATGAACAGACGAAGCGTAATCCGATGATACTGCCGCTTATCATGGACGTCGCACTGGACGAAAAAGGACAGCACGATGTATTGACCGAGCGGGACACGGATGAAGAAACGGTTTTTAAAAGCCGATACCGCTGATCCGGAGGGACTGGCCGAATAATGAGGATTGCCGCAATAATAAGCGAATTCGATCCGTTTCACAACGGTCACAAATATCTGATAGACGAAACGCGCCGCCGCGCAGACTGCGGCGGCGTTGTCTGTATTATGAGCGGAAGTTTCACGCAGCGCGGGAAGCCTGCCGTTTGCGATAAGTGGGCAAGGGCGGAAATGGCGCTTAAGGGAGGCGCGGATGTTGTCGTCGAACTTCCTTTCGTTTACGCTGTTTCATCTGCTCAGTTTTTTGCTCTCGGAGGCGTCAGCATCGCTGATAAGCTTGGCGCAGACGTGGTGTCGTTCGGTATAGAATCGGCCGAAGCAGATGTGCTCGAGGCTGCAGAAAAACGCAAAAGCGGAGAATATGGCGAAAAAGTGCTCGCAAATATAAAAAAAGGAGCATCGTACGCTTCTGCCGCGTCTTCGGCTATTGACAGTGAGCGTATAAAACCGAACGACATATTAGCGTGCGAATATATTGCCGCAATGGAAAGTACCGGCTTCCGTCCAGGTGTGCTGATGATACCCAGAAGGGGCGCCGGACACGGTTCTGAAGAGCCATCTGGCGAATTTGCCAGCGCAACTGCATTGAGGAAAATGCTTGCCGAAGGGGATATCGGACGGATTAGCGGATACGTACCTTACGAAACGGCTGAAATACTCGGAAACTGGGCGGAAACCGAAAGGTTCGTCACGGCAGATGATTTTTCTTCCGCGTTATGTGTGAAGCTCAGGACAATGCGCCCGGACAGGATCGAAGAGCTGCCGTTCGGCGGCGGAGGTCTCAACAGGCTCGTGTATAACAACGCTCAGAAATATTCGTCGTGGGAAAAGATCGTTTCGGCGTCAACGTCTCTTCGCTATCCTTCTTCGCGTGCTTCGCGTTTTATGACAATGGCGCTCGTGTATTCAGAGGATCTGGCGTTCTCTCCGAAAGAACTTGAGCGCATATACACGCACGGCGAAGCGCCTTATATCAGAGTGCTCGGAGTAACGCGCGGAAGAGGAGAAGAAGTATTGTCCGAAATCGCGCGCAGATGCGAAGGAAGGGCGAAACTCGTAACGGCGCCGTATAAGTATCTTGAAAACACACGTGCTTCCGGCGTCCCCGGATATAAAATGCTCATGACCGATATCAGCGCGCAGGCAGTGTATGATTCCGTGCTGAAAGCAGATCACTTATCGGCAGCCGACAGGGATCTTACGTGTAAATTCCTTCGGTACGATTTTTAAGGCAGATTTTAATATCGAGCTTTTTCTGCCGTTTCACTCGCGAGTTATGGCACATTTCCGGGTCCGGGCGCTGCCTCTTCGCTTTCGGCAGCGCTCAAATCTATCGTCCGTCATAGCAAATGCCCGGGAATCGCTGGTTTGCTATGACGAGGGCGTTGCCTATACCGGAAAAATGGGCACATTTGACGATTTGTGTCATAGCAAATGAACTGATTTCATTATTTTGCTATGACGGGAGAAGCGCCCGCTATAAAAAATGACTGAGTCCGGCTACGAGACAGCGCCACGGGCATATAACCGGAATCATCCTGCTTATGCGCTGTCGCTTTTCAATCAATACGTCTTTGCTTCATAGAGAAAAGAGATATATGGAATTTCTCTATGACAGCATCGCTCATTGTTAAGGCGGATGGCGCTCTGCGTCATAGAGAAAATGGAAATTTGGAAATTCTCTATGACGTGATCGCTCATTTTTACCTGATCGACCCTTAAAAAACGCCTTGACGTCATAGAGTTTTTTTGTATAGGATTTTCTCTATGACATCATAACCATTTTTAACGCCTAAGACAGCGCCCTCGTCATAGAGATTTTTAAAATAAGAGCTTTCTCTATGATTTTTGATATGTAACGATTGAAGAAACAGCGCCCGGACCTGAAAATGAACAACTCTTCTTGCGTTGCTTAATAGAGAGATCATAAAAAAACGATCTGTTCACTGAATAAGGAAAAGAACCGAATATTATTAATTATTGAAATTGACCGCCGCTTCATATATAATCACAAACCGGCCTCGGACGGGAAAAGCGCGCCCGGGACCGAACATATATTTGATCGACCCGAGGATAATACGAATGGCAAATGAATTGACCGCAAAAATAGAAAATGAAGTCAGCCGCAGGCGTACGTTCGCGATAATATCGCACCCGGACGCCGGTAAAACGACAATGACCGAGAAGCTGCTGCTTTACGGTGGCGCGATCCGCCTGGCCGGTTCGGTGAAAGCCCGCAAAGCAACGAAACACGCGGTGTCCGACTGGATGGATATCGAAAAGCAGCGCGGCATTTCTGTCACTTCGTCAGTGCTCCAGTTCGAATATGACGGATACTGCATAAATATCCTTGACACACCGGGCCACCAGGACTTCTCCGAGGACACGTACCGCACGCTGATGGCGGCGGACAGCGCGGTGATGCTTATCGACGGTGCGAAGGGCGTAGAGGCACAGACTCTGAAACTTTTCCACGTTTGTAAAATGCGCGGAATACCGATCTTTACGTTCATCAACAAAATGGACCGCGCGGCAAAGAATCCGTTCGACCTTATGCAGGAGCTTGAGGACGTGCTTGGCATAAAATCATACGCGATGAACTGGCCGATCGGCACAGACGGCGATTTTCAGGGAGTGTACAATCGCAGGGAGAGGCAGATCGAACTGTACGAAGGGGGCAATCACGGTCAGGAGCAGGCGAAGACGATCACGGGGGATGTTGACGACCCCGAACTCGGGCGACTTCTGGGCAATTATTACCACGACCGCCTCGTCGAGGAGATCGGGCTACTGGATATGGCCGGGGACGAACTGGATATTGACGCCGTGCTGAAGGGCGCGCAAACACCGATCTTTTTCGGGTCGGCAATGACCAATTTCGGCGTTAAAACGTTCCTCGAGCATTTCATCAAAATGGCGCCATGCCCGCACGACACCGTGGCGGGAGAAGTGCTCGTTGACCCTGTCACGACGCCTTTTTCCGGCTTTATCTTCAAGATCCAGGCGAATATGAATCCCGCGCACCGCGACCGTTTAGCGTTCCTGCGCATCACCTTCGGCCGCTTAGAAAAGGGTATGGAAGTGTGGCACACGCGCACCGGACGGAGGATCAGGCTCACGCAGCCTACGCAGTTCATGGCGCAGGAAAGGACGATAATTGACGAAGCGTACGCGGGCGATATTATCGGCCTGTTCGATACGGGCCTGCTGGGGATCGGAGATACGCTCAGCGTTGACGACCAGAACCTGAAATTCGAGGGTATGCCCGTGTTCCCGTCGGAACATTTTGCCCGGATCCAGTATGCGGATGCAATGAAGCGCAAGCAGTTCCAGAAGGGCATAGAGCAGCTTTCCGAGGAGGGGGCTATCCAGGTATTCAAGCAGATGGATATTGGCGTAGAAACGCTAATAATAGGCGCTGTGGGCGTGCTGCAATTCGAAGTGTTGGAGCACAGGCTCCGGGGCGAGTACGGCGTGGAGATCCGCATGCAGCAGCTGCCTTACCACTACGCCCGCTGGATCGAAGATCAGTCGATCGACCCTCACGACCTGACGCTTACGTCGTCAACTCTCCGGGCAACGGACCGGGACGGCTCCAAGGTGCTTCTGTTCGAGAACGAGTGGGGTATCGAGTGGGCAATTGATAAGAATAAGCGGCTGAAGCTGCTGGATTGCAAGATTTAAGTGGCAAGTTGCAAGTTTCAAGTGGCAAATTAAGGTTGCTTCGCGACATGATGAATGCGAGTTCATCTTTAACTGCCGGATACGGCCCCGGC
>JAGADO010000030.1 GCA_017613535.1 Clostridia bacterium
AATTGCATTGTCCATTCCATAACCTCCTGTTCGTTATTTTATGGCAATACAATAATACATGATGTTATGGGGATATTAAAGAGGCTTCGGCCTCTTTTCTTTTTTCCTTTGGCTCTTGCCAACTAAAATTATACACAGTGTTGGGAATTCTCCTTACAGCACGGCCGATTCAGGCATCTTTGACCTTACGTAACCGATATACGCGGCGGAAGCAGGATCTTTCGAGGCGATTATGTGCTGCGCGGCTGATTCCGATAGTTCCAGAAGGTCTCCGTCGGTGTAAAGATTCGCCGCGTGAAACGCGGGGAGGCCGTGCTGATCGACACCGAAGAAATCGCCGGGACCGCGAAGGCGCAGATCCTCTTCAGCGATTTTGTCGCCGGACAGGCAGTCGCGAAGCGTTATGAGGCGGCGGGAAATAAGGTCGTCGTCGGGCGGATTCGGGTTTATCTTTCGGGAGGACATCAGGACGCAGTACGACTGGAGTTTTCCGCGGCCAACGCGGCCCCTTAACTGGTGGAGCTGGGCAAGGCCGAAACGCTCGGCATTCTCGACGATCATCAGAGTCGCGTTGGCAACGTCCACACCGACTTCGATGACGGTCGTAGAGAACAATACGCTGATCTCGCCAGCGGCGAAGCGGCGCATTATGTCATTCTTTTCCTTGTCCGGCATGCGGCCGTGGAGGAGAGCGGTATTCAGACCGCTGAAAAACTCCGCACTCGCCGCGACGAAATTGTCCGTCGCCGTAAGGATACCCTCGGAACTGCCGCCGAAAGCATCACCGACGCCCGGATCGTCATTGCCACTGTCAATGTCACTTTCACTTTCACTGTCATCATCGCTCTCACCGATCGCCGCGTGCACGATATAGACCTGCTGGCCGGACACGGCAAGACTTGCCGCCCACTTATATATCCTCTCGCGCCTGCGGCCGTCGTCGAGGTACGTGATTATAGGCAGCCTGCCCGTCGGAAGCGTGTCGAGACGGGAGATGTCAAGGTCTCCGTAAAGTATCATCCCAAGCGTGCGAGGTATGGGTGTGGCGGTCATTACGATCATGTCCGGGATAGTGTCGGAGCCGCCGGCCTGCAGAAAACTGCCGCGCTGACGCACCCCGAACCGGTGCTGCTCGTCTGTTATGGCGAGGCCAAGGCGGTGCCATCTGACTCCGCTCTGGATAAGCGCGTGCGTGCCGATGACGCAGCTGACGGTACCGTTTTCGATCGCGGACAATATTGCCTCCCGGTTCTTTCCGGTCGCGGCTCCCGTCAGAAGAGTGCACGAAACTCCTAACTTTCCGAATAGCGGGGCAATATTGTTATAGTGCTGTTCCGCCAGCACTTCGGTGGGGGCCATAAACGCAGACTGAACGCCGTTGCCGGCAGCGGTAAGCATTGCCAGCATCGCCAGCACCGTCTTTCCTGAACCGACGTCTCCCATCACGAGGCGGTTCATCGGGCGGCTCGAAGACATGTCTGAGATGATGTCGCGCCATACTGCCTGCTGCGAGTCTGTGAGCTCAAACGGCAGCATCTTCTCGAGCATAAAAGTGAGCTCGGAATGTCTGAACCGTATTCCCGCGCTGCTGTGCGTATAGCTTTGCTTCATCAGGAGCAGCATGAGGCGCGTGTCGAGCAGTTCGTCGAAAGCTAGCCTCCTTCGGAAACGTTCTCCGTCTTCGACCGAATCGGGTCTGTGGATGCCGCGGATAGCTTCGTCTCTGCCGGGAAGGCCGGTCTTTTCGAGCAATTCTGAGGGCAGCGTTTCGGCGAAAGGAGGGAGCAGCCTCAGCGCTTCGGATATGAATTTCCGGAGCATTTTCTGGGACAACCCTTTTGTGAGCGGGTATACGGGATAAATGCCGCTGAACTCTTCGGCAGCTGCATCGGCAGCATCGACTTTATCGGGGTCTTCGGGATCGGACAATATCACTACTTCGGGGTTTATCAGTTCGAGCCCGCGGTAGCCCCTCGAAACACGGCCGAAAAACATTGCCTCCGCGCCCTTGTCATATTTATCGCGGTTATACCGCTGATTGTAAAACGTGATGTTCGCGCGCCCTGTATCATCCTCAACGATCAGATTGAGGGCGGAACGTTTCCGGTCGATCTGCCTGAACGACACGCGCATGATGCGGCAGCGGATCGTGACAACGGCGCCTTCGGTAAGCCTTCCGGCACCGACGATCTTCGTGCGGTCCTCGTAATAACGCGGAACAAGCCGGACGAGGTCGTCAAGCGTATTGACCCCGAGTTCGGCGAGCTGCTGGCGTCGTTTGCCCTTTATTCCTTTTAAAAAAGTGACGTCGATCGACAAGCGCTTTTCTCCTTTTCAGATCATTCCGTCTGCCACGTATACGTATCTTCTCTGTCGCTCCCGTGCTCCTGACCGTCAGCGCCGTCCGCTTCCGTGGCGGAGGTTCCTTCCGCGTCTCCATATCCTGCGTCCGTTCCGTACAGTTCCGGCAGGTCTTCTCCGTTTCCGAGCTCGGCCCGTTCGAGCCTCCTCGTAATGATCCTGTTGCGCTTCTCCGCCTCGTCCAGAGCGCCTTCCGCTTCAGAAAGCTTCTTCCTGACTTTAGCGAGGTTCAGAGTGAATTTTCCGTACTGATCCCTGACCGCGGCCAGCAGTTGCCTGATCTCCTCCGCTTTTCTGTTGATCTCGACCGTCCTCATACCCATCGCGAGCGAATTGAGCAGTGCCGCGACAGTGGAAGGGCCGCAGATCAGCACTTTGTAATCGGAGCGGATCTTTGCCGTGAGCGCTTCATCCGAAACCATTTCGGCGTAAAGCCCCTCGGTAGCGAGATAAAGTACGGCGAACGGGGCGGTCTCGGGCTCGTGGATATATTCGGAAACAGATCTGGATTCCGAAAGCAGCCTCGTGCGTAGCGCTTTCCGGGCCTCCTGCATAGCTTGTATATCTCCGGCGTCAGTTGCGGCGCACAGCCTCGCGTAGTCCTCGATCGGGAATTTTGAATCGATAGGCAGGAAAACGGTACTGTCGATACCGGTGTGCATCTTGACCGCAAATTCAACACGCTTCTGCGAATCGGGGTTTGTCGCGACGTTCGTTTCGTAAAGGGTGGGAACTATGTCGTCGAGAATGTTCCGGAGCTGCGCCTCTCCCCACGTGCCGCGCGCTTTAACATTAGACAGAATGCGGTTAAGACCGCTGACGTTGTCCGTAACGTTAAGCGAAAGCTCCTTCATTTCGCCCAGGGAGCGGTAAACATTTTCGAGCTGTTTAGACACGGTGCTGAACGAAGCGTCAAGCCTTGCCGTCAGCGTTTCGTTTAGTTTTTCGTCAACGGTGCCCCGTATGCGTTCGAGTTCCGTGCTGAGCAGTTCGGCGTTTCTGCGGCTTTCGTTGTAATTTTTCTCCTGAAGCTCCTGGAGCGCGCGGGCAATGTCTTTCTGAGATGACAGCTGTGTTTTCAGGCTTTCCTGCGAAAAGTTTGAGAGCCTTTCCGCGGCCTCGCGCTCGCTCCGCCTCTGCTCCTCGGACGTGCTTTCAAGCTTCCGGTGGATAAGCTTCATATTTACCGCGAGTATAATAAGAGAAACCAGTGCCGTGACGAACGCGAGTCCCGCGGCGGCAAGGATAATAATTAGCAGTGTATCGTTCATGATCGTCAGTCTCCGGGCCGGGCTCAGCGGTTTCGTCGGAGTTCCCGGCGGTAATCAGTGGTTGTTCATAGGCTCCAGCCTGCTGCCGTGGGACATTGACATCGCGGTGATGCGGTCAACTTCGATGAATCTTTCGGCCAGCCTCGGCATGTGGGTGGTGGCAAAGAATGCGATATTGTGCTGCGTCATTACTGAAAAGATATTGTACAGCGCGTCGGATGCGTCTGCGAAGTTCACAGTTTCGAACAGTTCGTTGAGGGCAACGAGTGCGTACGGCGTGAGGCTGTCGATGATTTTCGCGATCGCCTGTGCTTCCGATTCGAACCGGCTGAGGGGATCTCTGTCGGGATCCGACACGTCCGTGAAGCATACGAAAATGCCGCTTTTTACCGAAAGCGAAGCGTCGCGGCAGATGACAGGCAGGCCGCACTGGGCAAGTATCTGCGCCGTGCAGACGGCTCTCAGAAGTGCTGTTTTTCCGACTCCTCCCGGTCCGGTGACAACGATTCCGCTGCGTTCCGGCGTGAGCAGTATGTCGTGCGAAACTCCGAAGCCTTTTCCCGAGAGTACTTCGAACGGGTCGCTCAGGGCGAGGATCGAAGTGACCGCGGATTCGGCTTCTGTGACCTGCGGGAAGATGTAGCGCACGCCCGCGGCTCCGAGCGTCTTGCAGAAGTCGTAGCAGAAACGGTAGAACCTGAGTTCCTGGCGAAGTTCGCGGAAAAGTCCGATCAGTTCTTCGCACGATTCGACCGTCTTATCTCCCAGCGCGTCGATCGACGCGAGGAGCAGAGGAGAAAGGGCGTCGATGCTGAGGTCGTCCGCGATAGAAGGGCAGGAATTGTCCGCGTCCGAAAGTTCTCTGTCGCGCTCCGGAGCGTCCTTCTGCGTATAAAGCATATTAAGATTAACCGATTCGACGGCAAGGTTTTCGTTGAGCCCTAAGAGGAGCTCTGCGGTGAAATCATTGACGTCGGTCTCGAGCAGTTTTACGGCTCTGGGTACGTCGGAGAACGCGAAAGATGCGTACATTTTTATGCATGTCTCTTTGAATTCAAGCAGTCCTTCGGCGTAAAGCGTGTACGACGCGAGATAGTCGATTAGTTTGTGCAGGCGGTCCGAGAGTTCCAGGAATCGTCTGAGATTCAGCTTTACCATATCGAGTTTCGCACTCGCAGGTCCGGAAGCCCAGCCGGAGGACCGAGGCTGATCATTTTTCTGAACGTCATCCGCTTCTGATGCCGCGTCCGTCTGTTCGGAAGCCGCAGCCTGAGCGGGATCGTCCTGGTGGCGCTGTGCGATCAGCTGACGGCGCTCTTCCTGCCATTCTTTTCTGTAATCATCCGCGTCGCGGGAAATATCTTCAAGTTTATCCAGGAGGCCTTCCGAGGAGAGGAAATCGCGCGCAATCTCTCTGCGGTGGGCAATGTTTTCTGTCTTCGAAAGCGGAGCTCTCAATACCGATTCGGCATATGCGCGTTTTTCCTCGTCCGCTTCATCGGGGTAGATGAGAGAGGGGAGTGCGTTGAGGCGCAGATCTTCGGCTCCGAGTATTTTTATGCAGTCATCCGGCACAAGTTCAAGTAATTGAATTTTAGACATCAGTACGCCTCCGATCAGAATTTACGGTTCGTTCTGAACCTGAGCAGAAGATCGCTCTTATCCAGACCGTACCTGGTTATAATATCCGTTGCCCTCGAATCGTCTCCGCGGTGTACCGTCTTGAAGCGGAAGGTGCGTTTTCCGTCGCGGCCAGCGATCGCATCGAGAAGAGGCACGTTTTCGGGTATGATGTTCGAGATCGTCCCGGAACCTCCGCGGGTATTGTTAAACGTTCGGACGGCACAGATGCCGTGAGCGCCTTTCGCGGAGAATTCCTCGAGTTTCGCGACGCAATCGTTCAGCTCTTTTATGCTGCTTTCTTCGGAATCGGGCCAGAGCACGAGCAGAAGAGAATCGCGAAGCTCATTGTCCGGGGGAAGCAGTTCGGGGTCGTAACCGTGAGAGCAGAGGTAGATGCCGGACACGGGCATCATAGAACCCATTGCCGCCGGAACACCGAGACCGAGCATGAAGAAAACGTGTGCGATAGCGATCGCTTTTAAGAACGACGTTTTTCCGCTGCCTATCGGTCCGGCCATAAGCGACATGGCGTCTTTGCGGTGGATGGTGAGGTTATTCATGACCATCGTGCGGCCGAGATTATTCCGCCTGAGCAGCAGCAGAGATATGTCGCAGAGGTTTATAAGGTCCGTCGTGCGGCGGCTCGGTCTGGGATTGCACAGAGGAATATTATTCTTTTTAAGAACGCTGAATATTTTTGCGAGGTTAAGAAGATAATCGAGGTGCGGCCCGAACGCGGAAATCGCGGACGAAAGCGTAAGCAGCGTCGTTTCCTGCTTCTCGCAGAATGTGTTGATGGATGAAAACAGTTCAGGCCTGAGCGCTTTGAGTTCGTCGGAGAGAGCAGGGGGCAATTCCGCCACGCCAGAGTGCGTGCCTTCTTTTCTCACCGGAATTTTACCGGTCAGTTCCAGGCGGCAATCTCTTATCTCGCCTTTCGTCAGCGTAAAGCGCAGCTTGATAAGCGGCAGCGCGGCAAGCTCTCTGCGGATATACGAAAGCGTCGTTTCTATTTCGGACAATTCCTTCGAATACCTCTGCGGGAAATCGGTCAGTGCCCTGAGTTCCGTGGCGAGCATTCCGGGGCCGCGGTCGATCTGTCCCGCAGAAACGGTGTCGCACGCGTCAAGCAGTTCTTTCGCTATGTTCAGCAGTGCGAGTGTTTTTTCCTGGCTCCCGCTCTGGCGCGAATACGTTCTGAGCGTTCTGCCGAGTTCGTAAAGCTTGCGCGACACGTCCGTGAAAAAGGCGTTGCGTTCGGGATCTGACACGCACGAGATCATCAGCCTCAGTTCTCCGAGACGTGCACTGAATTCCGCGTCTCCGCGCCTCGAAGCGGCAGCGCTCTCTTCGAATTCGAGGTACATCTGTGCTGCAGTCTGATTCGCGGCATCCTCACCGAGGCAGTCGTTCATAAGCGTCTTCAGATCGGTGTCGTCAAGGCATTTAAAAAAAAGACTTTTTTCCATCTTTCAACCGTCTCCTTGCGGGAATTCTCTGACAAGGCTTCCCACACTGAAGTATACTCCTGAAGGCGGTAAAATGCAAGGAAAAGAGCGTTATTCGACTGTGTCAAGTATTCGTTGGCAAATCATGTACCATTGATGCCGGATATATTTGCCCAGGTTCCCTTTAACGGGCCCTGTACGGGCGTAAACGAGCCTTTAACAGGGTATTCATATCCTTTTCCCTCTTTCTTTGCAA
>JAGADO010000002.1 GCA_017613535.1 Clostridia bacterium
CAGAAGTTCATCCGGCGGATACGTAGTTGACCGCAACCGCGACTGGGACCTTGACAAATACATTCCCGACCTGTAGGACCTGCTCGACAAATATGTCGAACTGTTCGACAACTGCTATGAAGACATCAGAAACGCCAACGGCGGCATCATGCCTTCGTACAGCTCCGCCGTCAAAGTTGCGCTGGAGCTCTTTAAAGATCTGGCGGAAGACATGGAAGACGTGCCGATATCGCTGAACGATATTACAAGCGCGCTTACCGGTCTGAGCAACACGATGGTCGCCATCCGCGAGCAGGCGATCACGGTCGACTATCTCGAACTCTCCGAAAAAGGCTACGGCTACGCCAGTTCCCGTTCAAATTCCTGGCAGAACATGTACGTAGGCTTCGTCAGATTCAAAGATACGTTTATTAAAGATTATTCCGCTGTCGGACAGAGAAGCGCCGACACTAAAGACATGGTCACCCTCGAGGTATACGTATCGAGAGGCCGTGAGTACGTTGACATTCTCAGAAACCTTGTTGCGGAGCAGTTCACACCGGATTACGGCGTAAAAGTTAACGTAAACATGGTAAACGGCTCCGAAGGTCTGATCATGATCCGTTACGTTGCGGGCACCGCTCCCGATCTGGCTATAGCGATCGGTTCCGGTATTCCTTTCGAGTTCTCCGTAAGAGGAGCGCTTATGCCGCTCGACGAGTTTAATAAATCTTATACTCTCGACAACGGAACGCAGGTGCTCAGCTACCAGGATCTGCTGGCCCAGTCTTATTACGAAGAAGAGATAATCCCTTACAAATATCAGGGCCATTATTACGGACTTCCCGAAACGCAGAACTGGGCGGCGCTGTTCTACAGGACCGATATCCTCGAAGAACTCGACGTTGAGCCCCCGGATACCTGGGAAGACGTTTACAACCTTGTTCCGGTTCTTACAAAAGACGGATACAGCTTCTATTTCCCGTACGGCGTAGGCAACTACTCTCCGTTCCTTTATCAGCGCGGCGGCGAATTTTACGATGCGGACGGTCTTAAATCCGCGCTCAACACCGAAGCGGCTTACGAAGCGTTCGTCGAATACGCAAACCTTTATCTGCAGTATAACTTCATTTACGCGGCCGACTTTTACATGAGATTCAAGAACGGCGAGATGCCTCTCGGAATAGGCGACATGGGCTTCTACTGCAAACTGAGATATTCCGCTCCCGAACTGAACGGCAAATGGGCGATCCTTCCCGTGCCCGGCCATACGGTAATGAACGATGAGGGCGAGATAGTTGTCGACAGGTCCAACGGCGGCGCCGGTACGTGCAGCATAATCATAAGCAGCACGAAGCATCCCGAAGAGGCATGGCAGTTCCTGCAGTGGTGGGGATCAGACGCGGTACAGGCTGAATACGGCCGCGAAGTCGAAGCAACGTTCGGCGTCGCTTCCAGATGGAACCCCGCAAACAAGAACGCCGTTGAAACGCTGCCTTACACCCAGGAAGAACTCGACGTTATCTTCAGTCAGTGGGAATGGCTTAAAGAATCTCCCAATACGTTGGGCGGTTATTACACCAGCCGTTATCTTATCACCGCGCTGAACCAGACGGTGCTGCAGGGCAAGAACGCACGCGTGGCACTCGAGGACGCGATCAAAGAGATAAACAAAGAAATGAAACGTAAACAGAAAGAGTACAAGATCACCGACGGTCAGTCAGTACTCCAGGCGAACTATTAAGAGAGGAGATCATTAAATACGATGAGTAAGAAAAATTCCTCCGAAAAAACAAAGAACGCCCAGCAGCCCAAAAAGCGGTTCTTCAACGTTGAAAAACGTTTCGGCTACACGATGCACGAAATGTGGACGCATAAAATGTCCTACGCGCTCGTTGCCCCGTTCTTCATAATGTTCATAACGTTCTCGCTTCTGCCGCTGCTCGCTTCGCTGGCATTGAGCTTCTGTTACTGGAACATTCTGGAAGACCCGGTGTTCACCGGATGGACAAACTACAAGTATCTGTTCGTTGACGACTCTCTGTTCCTGAAAGCGTTCAGCAACACGCTGTACTACGCTATCATAGTCGGACCGGTCTCGTACATTACTTCGTACTTCTTTGCGTGGTTCATTAACCAGGTTCCCGGAAAGGTGAGACCTATTTATACGCTGGCGTTCTACGCACCTTCGCTTACCAGTGCCATAGCGATGGCGGTCGTTTGGGGCGTTATGTTCTCCAACGACTCCAACGGTTATCTGAACTCGCTGCTTCTTAAACTGAACATTATTTCGGAACCGGTGCAGTGGACTCAGAACGTAAAACTGATAATGCCCGTAGGTATCGTAGTTGCCCTCTGGTCCAGCCTGGGTACCGGCTTCCTTTCGTTTGTTGCCGGTTTCACGAACGTTGACAAAGAGCTTTACGACGCCGCGGCGGTCGACGGAGTAACGTCGCGTTTCCAGCGTCTGCTTTACGTCGATATTCCTCAGACGATGCCTCAGCTGCTCTTCGCGGCCATCCTCCAGATAACCGGTTCTCTTTCAGTCGGCGGCACTCTCGCCGGCCATCCCACGCCTGAAGACGCAGGTCTTACCGTTATGCTGCACCTGAGCGACTACTCAGGTACGAGGTTTGAGGTAGGTTACGCTTCGGCAATTGCCGTGGTGCTCTCGCTGCTGATATTCGGCATCGGCCGCGCCGCATTCAAGATTCTCGGAGATAAGGGGTGATAGCATGCTGCGAGTAGATCAGGTCGATGTTGACTATTTAAAACGGGCCAAAAAACGCACTGACCACGCAGGTCATGTAATTATGGTGTTCCTGACTCTGGCGGGTCTCGTTTCCATGCTGCCGCTGGTTTATCTGGTGTGTACCGCATTCAAACCGCCCGAGGAGCTGTTCATTTATCCTCCCAGATTCTTCGTAAGGCACCCAACCCTCGATAACTTTAAAATGCTTTCCCAGATCACCGCGAACAGCCTGGTTCCTTTCTCGAGGTACCTGTTCAATACGGTGCTGATCACCGTCGGATATCTGTTCTGCCTCGTCTGGGTAAATACGATGGCGTGTTATCCGCTGTCAAAGCACGAATTCCCCGGAAAGAAGATGCTCTTCAACATCGTTACTTTCTCGCTGATGTTCATTGCTTCGGCCGCCGGCATTCCGTTGTACCTTATTATTACGCATCTGGGGCTTGACAATACGTACCTCGTATTCATTATTCCCGGACTTGCCAACTCCACGGCGCTGTTCCTGATGAAACAGTTTATGGACCAGGTGCCCAACGAAATATTCGAAGCCGGAAAGATCGACGGCGCAAGTGAATGGCAGCTTTACCGCAGGATCGCGCTCCCGCTGCTGAAGAACGCGCAGGCCACCATCGTTATTCTGTGCTTCGGCGGTATCTGGAACGAGTCCGGCACGTCCACCACTTACATATATAAAGAGCAGCTCAGATCGCTCGGCTTCTTCATGTCGACGATCGGCGGCGGAATCGCCAGACAGGGTGTTGCCGGCGTTACGGCTCTTATAATGACATTCCCGAGCATCATAATCTTCGTTATCCAGCAAAGCCGTGTTATGGATACGATGGCTCATTCGGGTATTAAATAAGGAGGGAACACTGTGAGAAAAAGACTGATTCGAACACTTACCTTCATATTGCTCACGGCGCTTCTTATGACGTCCGCTTTAACGACTCTTGCAAAGGAGCCGTATGCCAGTTATTACATCGGCGAGAACGCGAACTATAAGATCCCGGCTCCCTACGAGGTCGTCACCGTTATCGACTTTAAAACGACCGAAGAGGGAAGGCTCAGCAGCCCCGAAGACATTTTCATCGGAAACGACGACAAAATATACGTTGCCGATACGAAAAACAACAGAGTAGTCATCATAAATCCGGTCAATGAAGACGGTGTGTACACGCTGAACAATATCATCCGCGGCGAAGGCACTTTCAACGGCGGAGACATGTCAGCGCTGAACAATCCCAAGGGACTCTACGTTGACGCCGACGGCACAATACTCGTTGCCGACACGGGAAATAACCGGCTGGTCGAGTACACGAAATACGGATTCTTCAAATATTCGTACGCGGCGCCTTCAAGCGCGCTGCTCGCGTCCGACTTCAACTACATGCCGCTTAAGGTCACGAAAGATACCAGAGGCTACATTTACGTTGCCAACTCTTCGGACTCTTCCGGTATTCTGATGCTCGACAGCGACGGTACCTTCCGTCAGTATTTCGGCGCCAACAAAGTTACTCTTTCCGTGTGGGAATCCATTGCGAGACTGCTTTGGGACAGAGAAGACCGACTCGGCACCGTTGTAACGCTGCCTTACTCGTTTAACAACATTTACGCGAGCGACGACGGTTACATTTACGCTACCACCACTACCACGACGCCTCCGCAGGTCAGAAAGATCAACGCGGGCGGCTCCGATGTCGTGTATAACAACTATAACTTCGCCGACAAAGCCGTTACCTCTTCGTTCGGCAGCACGTCCGCGCAGAACTTCTGCGACGTGGCGGTCGACCCGTACAACAACATGCTGATCGTTGACCAGCAGTACGGACGTATTTATGAGTACGATGAGAACGGTACAAACCTTTTCGGCTTCTCCACCACGGGCAACGGCTACGGTCAGCTTTCGCTTCCCGCCGGACTTGAAGTCGACAGTCTGGGCAGGATCTACGTCCTGAACAAAGGTTCGGGCACTATAACGGTATTCAAGACCACCGAGTTCGCGGACCTTATTCACAAGGCCAACGACCTCTATTCAAAGGGTAAATACCAGGAGGCGTTCCCGGTCTGGCAGCAGGTGCTCGACTGCGACAGCTATTACAACCTCGCTCTCAAAAACATGGGAACCATCCATATGAGAGAAGAGGAGTATAAAGAGGCCATTGAGTATTTCTACAGCGCTGAAGACGCAACTCTCGCTTCGACCGCGTTTAAAGAGATCCGCGCCGACTTCCTGCGCGACAATTTCGCCGTTATCGCCACGGTGCTCGTTACCGTAGTGGTACTGTGGATCGTGCTGATAAACATCAAGCAGGCCAGACGGCGCAAGTACGGTCCGCCTCCGGAGAAACACACGATATTTACACCCGTAAAAGATTTCTTCGGCCGGCTTAAGAACGTGCTCGCTCATCCCATCGATACTTTCGAGGGCGTCAGATACGAGAACAAGGGTTCTTATTCCGACATGGTCATAATCATGGTGCTCTGGACCGTGGTCAACGTCGCTTCGGCTTACTGCGTAGGCTTCATTTACAGAGGCGGCAGGCCGCTCGAATTCATCAATCCCTGGAGACTGATATTGTCCGCCGTCCTTCCGTGGCTCGTCGTCTGCATAGTAAACTACGGCGTTACGACGATAATGTACGGTGAAGGCAGGCTTCGCGACGTGTTTATCGGCGGCGCATATTGCCACACTCCGCTGTTGCTGTTCACGCTGCCGCTGTCGCTGCTCACGAGAGTGCTGACGTATGACGAAATCTCGCTCTACAATCTGATCCACATACTGATTTACGTATGGACGGGATTCCTTGTGTTCCTGTGCATCAAATCAGTACACGGCTTCCATCCTGTCAAGGCTGTCGCGGTATCGCTCATCACCATCGTGGGCGTGGCGCTCGTGGCGCTCCTGTTTATGGTGGTTACCGGACTTGCATCTCAGCTGGTCGAATTTGTCGTCCAGTTCGCGAAGGAGTTGAGCTACCTTGTCTGATAATCTGAAAAACATCAACGACAACATCGAAAACGCGGCGGAAGAGACCGTCGAGACCGTAAATGCTGCGGTAGAGAACGCTGCCGGAGAGGCTGCGGAGAGCGTCAACGCTATCGGGGACGCCGCCGAAGAGGCCGCCGAAGCCGGCAGATCGAAAGCAGATAAAGCGGCAAAGAAAGCCGAAAAAGCTGCGGAAAAAGCTAAAAAAGCCGCTGAAAAAGCCGAAAAAGAAGCTGAAAAAGAGGCGGAGGGCGATACCGAAACGAAACCGGAGAGAGAACTCACCGCGGAGGAAAAACGCATTGCCAAGGCTGACAAGAAGCTCCAGCGCAAGTTTGACGAAGTCGACAAAAAGTTTACCTGGCGGCGATTACTTAAAATATTGATACCGCTGCTGATAATCCTTCTTATCGCGTTCATCATCCTGAAGACCGCGTTCGGAAACAACCGCGAGATCAATTTCAAAGACGATTCCGCGAGCTACACCGACCCTGCGAAACCGATCACTACCAAAGGAATCAACGGCCAGCTGCTTTCGGACTCCGGTATGACGGTGTTCGCGGACAACGGTAAACTGCAGCTCGCTTATTCACCGCGCGAAGACCTGTTCATCGTGCAGGAAAAGGCCACCGGCAGGGTATACAGAAGTTATCCCGAGCCGATCTATTCCGGCACCGTCGACGCGGACGGCAACGAGATTGAATCCGATATCGGCCTTTATTCGTCGAAGACAGAGACCGGCCAGATCCTCACTTCGCCCGTATTCATCGAATACACCAAGTCCGGTCTTGAAGGCGGTTTCACAAAAGGCATAAATCAGATGAGCGACGTTGTAAAATCGGTGTATTTCATCGAGAACGGCGTGCAGCTGCTTTATGAAGTAGGCGAGCTCGAACTCAGCTTCATCGTTGAGATCACCATCGAGGACAACGCGCTCGTATACAGGATCCCGTTCAAAGGCATCGACGAAAGAGAAACGCTCGAAGGTGAGCAGGAAGACCGCAGACCGCTGCTTGCGGCGCTGGCGGTGCTGCCTTACTTCGGTGCGCACAGAGACGGCGAATCGGGTTATTTCGTTACTCCTGACGGCTGCGGCGCGCTCACTTACTTTGACGTTGCCCGCGTTTCGAACTACTCCGAATATTCGAAGAAGATATACGGAATTGACGCGACGTTCGATCTGCTCGACGCCCCCGACTACAGTAATGAAAAACTCACGATGGGCGCCTTCGGCATTGTCGACGACGAATACATGCTCACCGCGTTTATTGACAAAGGCGAGGCCAACGCCGAACTTAAGATAGGCAACCCCGGTGTCAAGAGCCTTCCGTTCTATTCGATCTATTTCGAGTACACGTACCGCTATTTCTACCGGATGTCCATGACCAAGGGCGGCGAACAGTATGAAATGGTCATAAAAGACGCGCAGCTCGGTGACGTTGAAGAGCACATCTACTTTGTTTCCGACACCTCTTTCAACGAGGCAGAAAAGGAGACGGCATATACGTACGTTGACGTTGCAATGCTCACAAGAGACCTCCTCCTTGAAAAGTGGGAAAACGTCTGGAATATAAAGAAGACCCGTCTCGACGAAGCCAGCTCGCCCCTGAATCTCAGATTCTTTATGGGAGCCGAAAACAAGACCGGCGGCATCTGGGACGATATGAAAGTGGCGACTTCCTACAAGGACGTCAGATCCATTTACGAAGAACTCGAGAAAGAAGGCGTGAGCGACCTTAAGCTGACGCTGCTGGGCTGGATGAACGC
>JAGADO010000031.1 GCA_017613535.1 Clostridia bacterium
CATTGCAAAGAAAGAGGGAAAAGGATATGAATACCCTGTTAAAGGCTCGTTTACGCCCGTACAGAGCCCGTTAAAGGGAACCTGGGCAAATATATCCGGCATCAATGGTACATGATTTGCCAACGAATACTTGACACAGTCGAGCTGAGCCTCCGCCATTGACCGCCCGCGCACGTTAAACTATAATAATAGCGGCAACCCAATCGACCAGATCGGCACAAACACCCGGAGGAACCGCGCCATGGATCAGAACATTTACGACATCATAATATTCGGCGGACAAAGCAACATGCAGGGACAGACAGAAAAACTCGTTGTCCGGGAGCCGGGCGAAAACATGCTCGAATACAGAATGCTGACGGACGAACTGTTGCCCCTGAAAGATCCCGCCGGAGAAGACATCAGGCCGGACGGAACACGAGGCGTGCCCTACAGCGAGGAACTCGGCGGAAAATGGCACGAGATCAACGTACTCGGAAGCGCGGTATTCGGAAGCACGACGCTCCTGCCATCGTTCTGCAAGGCGTACACAGAAGAAACGGGGCGGAAATGCGTTGCCGTACACGCCGCGAAAGGATCGACGGATATTGACTACTGGCTCCCCGGAACACCTGGTTTCAGCGCGATACTCAGAAAAGCAAACGCCGCGAAAGCGAAACTGGCCGCCTCCGGACTCACTCCCGGCCGCATATTCACCGTCTGGCTCCAGGGAGAAAGCGACGCGATCGAAAGCAAACCCAAAAACGTGTATAAAGATATGATCGCATGCCTTGCCGCGGCCCTTAAAACGGACCCGGGGATCGAAAAATTCGGCATCATCCGGGTAGGCAGATTCACGTGCGACGCGCGCGATACTGAAATAATAGAAGCGCAGGACGAGATCTGCGCCGAAAACCGGGACTTCATTATGCTCACGACGCTGGCGACCGCTCTGTATGACGATCCGGCGTCAATGAATCCCTTCGTCGGAGGCCATTTCAGCGCTCACGGGCTCGAACGGCTCGGCACCGCAGCAGGCCTTGCGCTCGGTCAATACGTGAATACAAATTCCGCGTGCAAACCTTGCGCGAGAGTGTTATAATCAGCACAACAATCCGGAACGGAGGACGATAATATGAAATACGACTTTGCAGCTTACATCTGGCCCTCATACACAGGGCACGAAGATCGTACCCGCATTTTCTGGCCTGACGGCATCGGAGAATGGCAGACAGTGAAACTGGCCGGACCGCGCTTCGAAGGACATCTCTGGCCCCGCAAACCGCTGCTGGGATACAAGGACGAAGCCGAACCCGAAACGATGGCAGAGCAGATCGACCTTGCCGCATCGCACGGCGTAAACGTTTTCATCTACGACTGGTACTGGTACGACCGCCGTCCGTTCCTCGAAAACTGCCTGAACGACGGCTATCTTCCTGCCGCACGCAAAGACCCGCGCGTAAAATTCTATTTGATGTGGGCGAACCACGACGCGGGAGTCGCATGGGATAAGCGCAATTCCGACAGGCAGTTCCTGCCCGGAGGACAGCCCCCGGTATGGCGCGGAGACGTTGACCTCAAAGAATTCAGAGTGGTTTGCAGCCGCGTGATTGAGCGCTATTTTGCGGATCCTTTATACTACAAGATCGGCGGGAAACCGGTATTCGCGATATATGATTGCCCGAACCTTATTAAGGGGCTGGGAGGCATTGACCAGACGCGCGCGGCATTCGACGAATTCCGTGAAATGTGCGTAAAAGCCGGACTCCCCGGACTCCACCTCCAGCTCGTATTGACCCACGGCGTAGGAGCGGTACTCGAAGGATTCACGATCTCGCCCGAAATGTGCGCGAAACTCGGATTCGACAGCATCACCCACTACCAGTTCGTGCACTTCGCATATATTGACCGCCCCTTCCCCGATGCGCTCGAAGACGTAAAAAAAGAATGGGAGCGCATCCCCGACGCATACGGAGTCCCCTACTTCCCGCATGTATCCGTAGGCTGGGACGCTTCTCCGCGCTTCCACGACTACATCGGCGGGATACTCAGGGACAATACCCCCGAAAACGTCGGAAAGGGGTTCAAAGCGGCGTGCGAATACGCCGATAAACACCCTGAGCAGCCCCCGCTCATCACGGTCAATGCCTGGAACGAATGGACCGAGGGCAGCTATCTGCTCCCCGACGACCTGTACGGCTACGGCTATCTCGACGAGATCCGCAAACTCCAGTTCAACTGAAACATAACCACATTTTAAGGAGGACAAAATGAAAAAAGTTATTGCAATTCTGCTTTCCGCACTTCTTCTTACAGGTTTGGCAATACCCGTCAGTTTCGCCGAAGAGGCCGAAGACACCAACTATCTCACCCATAAATGGGCATCCACTTTCTTCGGCGGAACACTTACCGAGGAAACGGACGAAGATGGAACGTTTACAAGATACATTCCGGCTTCATCCGAGCCGTGGCTCTCACCTCAGCTAAGCGTTTACGACGACCTAAAAAAAATAGCCGAGGGCAAAGATTTCATCGAAGTCTATTTCCGTATGGAACTGCGCGGCGTATATAACGCATCTGACAAATCCGGCACATGCGGCCTCCTGTTCCGCGCGATCGATCCCAGATCCGGAAGTTACGCATATAAATTAAACGAGGTTGAAAACTGGGACGGTCAGGGCAATCACTGGCTCGACCTCTACGGCGATCTTCTCGAGGACGGAGACGTGTTCTTCAAGATCGACGGCGGCGGAAACGTGATGTCTATACTGAACCCGCAGACAGCGGATTACACGAGCGACGACTGGACCGTTTTCGAGTCCGAACCTATGTATATCCCCACAGCGGCGCTTAGTGACGAGCTCTTCGGAGACATCATCCTGTGCTTTGATTTCGCATCGAACAGCGGATACAGCGGCGGCCTCAAGGGCATCGATATCAGAAACACCGCTATCTACGACTGCAACGAACACGTAACGGAACCCGACCCGACGGAAGAACCCACCGAACAGCCAGTCGATCAGCCCACGGATAAACCTGCAGATCCCACCTCTGAGAACGAAGCAACAGCTCCGGCAGGCGATGCGACCGCCGCTCCGGTCACTACCCAGGAAAAAACCGATGACAATAAATCTTCCGGTCTCAAACCCGGCGCAATAATCGGAATAATCGCAGGCGCAGTCGTTGTCGTCGGCGTGATCGTCGCCGTTATCGTCTCAAAGAAAAAGAAAAAATGACCCGAAATAACCGACCGTATCAAAACCGCAGGGCAGCCCGTCAGGCTGTCCTGTTTTTTCTGCTCGACATCTGTCTCTGCGCCATTACCAGATCGTAATAGATACCCTTCTGCCTCATGAGCTCCTCGTGAGTACCGGTCTCAGCCACCGTGCCCTTGTCCAGCACGACAAGAAAATCGGCATTCCGGAGCGTGGACAGTCTGTG
Organism: Clostridia bacterium; assembly: GCA_017613535.1. Classification (GTDB taxonomy): domain Bacteria; phylum Bacillota; class Clostridia; order UBA1212; family UBA1255; genus UBA1255. The sequence continues at coordinate 3,421 of JAGADO010000031.1, forward strand.
CGCAATAGCGATCGTCGTCCTTTCTTTCGTCAGTTTCTGCAGCGTATCCTGTATATTTTTCTCGGTCTCCGTATCGAGCGACGCGGTAGCCTCGTCTAATATTAATATTTTAGGATCGCGCAGGAGCGCACGCGCGATAGAGACTCTCTGGCGCTCTCCTCCCGAAAGCGTATGGCCGTTTTCTCCTATCACCGTATCGTACCCGTCAGGCAGCTTTATAATGAAATCGTGAGCGCCCGCAGCCTTCGCCGCAGACAAAACTTTATCCTTCGGACACCCGGGAAGAGCATACGCGATATTGTCATAGATCGTACCCTTGAACAGAAACGTTTCCTGCAGCACCACGCCTATCTGCGACCTGAGCGAATTCTGCGAGATACGGCGTATATCGCAGCCGTCAATGCACACGCGCCCCCCGTCCGGATCGTACATGCGCATAATAAGATTGATCAGCGTCGATTTGCCCGCGCCGGACCGCCCGACGATGCCCACCATATTTCCCGCACCAATGTGCAGGTTCACCTTCTTCAGCACGTCCCCGCCGTCGTCATATCCGAACGTCAGATCTTCGACGTCAATATCTCCCTTTATATCCATACTGACAGCCTCGTCCGCATCGGCGACATCCGTCTTTTCGTCAATAACATCGAATATCTTCACCATCGACGTGAACGACCTGATGAGCACACGCGGAAGATTTGCCACCCATCCAATGTGTCCGTACAGCATCGTAACGTACGACGAAAGCATTGACGCATCGCCGAGCGACATAAACCCGCCGAGAATACGCGTGCCACTGTAGTAAAGCAGGAACATTGCCCCCAGATTCATCAGAAAACTGAACAGCGGATCAGTCAGGTTAAACACAGTCTCGTTCTTGACAGCGATCTTCTTCTCCTCTAAAGCCGCCTTATCGTAACGCTCAAACTCTTTCTTCTCCGTCCTGTACGCCTTAACGACGCGGATACCCGAAAAGATATCGTAAAGTATCGAACCGGAGCGCGACTCGGCCTCCCACTGACGGCCGTAGATGCGGTGGTAGAACCGGCTCAGCAGCGTCCATCCGATCAGGCACACGGGCAGCGGCAACAGCACGAGCAGCGCCAGTTTCCAGTCAAACACGAACAAAATGACCGTTATCGCCCCGAGCAGCACCGTCTGCTGTATTATGTTCGGGAGCTGGCTGACAATAAAGCTTTCGAGCTGTGACGTGTCTCCCGTCGCTCTGCGTATGAGCTCGCCGGACGTTCTCCTCGAAACGGAGCGCACGGACAATTCCTGTATCTTCTCGAACACTTTCCGCCGAAGGTCAACGATGAATCCCGTTCCCGCCTGCATCACCGCCAGGTTCCTGAGCGAATTCACTGCATACGCCGCGATCCTCAGCCCCACCATAAGCAGTATCGTCAGTATGAAGCCCCGCAGTATAACGTCAGACGATCCGGAACCCTGCACGGCCTCCCTCGCCTGTTCATTGTCGATGTACCCGTCCACCAGAAGCTTGTTCACATACGGCCCAGCGAGCCTCACCGCAAAACCCGCGAAGAAAAGCAGCGCAGATATAAGGATGTACCAGCGGTACGGCTTAGCCATCGCCAGAAGGCGCTTAAACATCGATTTTTTATCGGCGCAGCGGATGCAGCTTACCATTCCTTTAGACAGTCTCCTGCCGCATTTCGGGCACACTCTGAAAACGTCCAGAGTCTCGTCGTCCGAATACTCGCCCGTCTCCCTCAGGCGCTCAAGGCGCCGCGTATTTTTAGCAAAAAGCTCGCATTTCGCACTGTCCGCGCGGCATACGATATGCTCCCCGTCCTTATCCGTAACGGTGATCTCGCACGCACCGACTAGCGGCCTGTACTCAAACCTGTCACACTCGCCGATGACGTAGCGGTCAATGATCTCCTTGCCCGCATACACCGCGACCTCTTCGCTCGTTATGATAACAGCCCCGTTTGCCGCCCCGCCGTCGTTGTCAATATTATATCTGAACGCGGTTATAAATTTCCCCCTCAGCTCGTCGTGAGGCAGAGATGCGTATAACCCGCGCCTTATCTGTTCAGGCGTTTTTCTGTTTTCTTTTTTCAATATCCGCCGGACGATCCTCTTTATGCGCCCCGCGGCCCGCCTGATCAGGCCCATAACTCTCCGATCCGTTCCCGGTCACAGGAACATATCTATCTTTTTACGGCTTCCGGGATCGAGCGCCTTCAGAGAAGGGATCTCGAATCTGTTGCCGTCGACATCCGTCACGCTTATTCTGTCTTCCGATATTTTAGTTATGCTGCGGTAAGTATCTCTTACCGTGAATTCTCTGTCACCCGCGCCGTCTTTCACTTTCCAGTAGGAATATCCGTACTTTTCATTGACCGATCTTATCGCCTTTATGGGGGTAACGTGGTACTTGCGCACAAGTTCTTTTCTTAAAAGCTCCTGCGCGTCTTCCGGGAAATCCGTGATGTTCCTGATAACGCCTATCTCATTATTATCGCGGTCAAGCACGGATATGTATTCTTCGGTCAATTCGTTCGGGAAGCACCGGTGGAGGAATACTCTGTCGTACTCTTCCGGGCCCGTTTCCGCCGCAGGTCCTGCTGCCTGGTCCGTCGCCTGATCCGCTGTCTGATCCTCCGCCTGATCCGCTGTCTGATCCTCCGCCTGATCCGCTGCCTGATCCGCCGCAGGCTTCAGGACTTTTAGCGAAATGAAACCGTTTCGTGAAATGAATTCCGCATTCTCCGGCTTCAGATACTCGATCTTTACGACGTCGGTCAGCGCGCCGCCTGCGCCTTTTTCGGGGATGTTGTCCATGATCACTCTTCAACTCCTATATTCCTGAGCGCTTCAAGCTGAAGCGTGTACAATTTGCTGTAAATACCTTTGTGCCGGAGCAGTTCGCTGTGCGTGCCGGTCTCCTGGACCTTGCCTTCTTCTATAACGACAAGTTTCTCGGCGTCCCTGAGCGTTGAGAGCCTGTGCGCGATCATTATTGTCGTGCGCCCCTTCGACAGCTCGGTCAATGCCTCCTGTATCCTGCGTTCCGTCTGTGTGTCCATTGCCGCCGTCGCTTCGTCTAGGATAAGTATTTTAGGATTAAGGAGAACAGCTCTGGCGATCGATAACCTCTGTCTTTCTCCTCCGGACAGGTCTTTATATCCGAATCCTATTTTAGTGTCGTACCCGTCCTGAAGCTTCACGATAAAGTCGTGGGCGCCGGAGATCTTCGCCGCCGTCAGCACTTCCTCAAACGTAGCCTCAGGCCGCGCATAACGGATATTGTCCATTATCGTGCCCACGAACAGATACGTCTCCTGCGAAACGATACCTACGTTCCGCCTAAGCTCAGCGAACGAAAGGTCCTTGATATTGACCCCGTCGATTAATATCTCCCCTCCTGTCACATCGTACAGGCGCATCAGCAGGTTGGCAAGCGTGCTCTTTCCCGCTCCGGAGTGACCGACGAGCCCGAGCGTCTGTCCCGGTTCTACGTCGAACGAGTCTCCGTCAATAACTTTCTTGCTTTTATCGTACGAGAATTCCACGTTTCTGAATTCGACGTGGCCCTTCATTTCGCCCAGAATGACCGGGTCCTCACGCTCTCGCACATCAGGTTCCGCGTCGGCAATTTCGAACAGTCTTCCCGCGGCGTTCGTGCAGTCGGAGAACCAGTAGATCATGTCTACAAACATGAACATCGGTTCGTTCATCAGCGTGACGTAGGCAATGAATGCCATAAGTTTTCCGTACGTCATGCCTCCGAAACCCGAAATGACCATCCAGCCTCCCAGAGCCCACACAACGACGTTCGAGAGATACATAATAAAAGACGTAAGAGGCAGCGCCGTGTTGTTGAAGATCGTGACGGTCCTGCTGTCCCCGGCGAGGCGGCGCGAGCGCTTGTCGAAACGCTCCGTCTCTTCCTTTTCTCTGGCAAAAGATTTGACGACGCGGAAGCCGGAAAGAGCATCGGAAAGCGCGCTGTTCATTGACCGCGAACTAACGTACCTGCGCTGGTGGAGTGTTGTCATCCTCCTGTACACGCGCCAGACCGAATAAGCAAACAAAGGCATTATCACGGCCGTTGCCGCGGCGAGCAGCGGATTCATTACGAACAATATCACGAATACAGCAATCAGCTGCACGGCATTTTTAAGGAATTCGGGAACGCCCGAACAGAAAAACCAGTAGATAGTGTTAGCGTCGTTGTTGATCTGATTCATCAAGCCGCCCGTCTGGCGAGCTGTGAAAAATGAAAGTGACAGGCGCTGTATCGCCGAAAAGATCGTGCGTTTAAGATCGTACGTCACATGGCCCGAAACTCTCGCGGAGATCACACCCGAAAGCGCGCTGACGAGCGCACTGATAAAGCGCAATCCGATTATCATCACTATCGCAAACGCTATGTGCGCGTACCATTTGCTTCCGGGGGCCAATACTTTATCGTAGAAGAATGACGTTGACACGTACGGTGCTATCACGCCCAGTGCGGAGAGCGCAGCGAGCGACAATAGCACTGCCAGCATCTGGAATCTGTATTTTTTGGAGAACTGCATGAGGCGCTTATAGATCTTCGTCTTCTCCATGCACCTCGGGCAGATCTTGCGGTCCGGATCGGGGTACCGGTTCCCGCATTTCGGGCAGAAGCGGTCGTCTTTAAAATCTTCCTCGTCTGTTTCTACGCTGCGGTCGTCAAGATATTTTCCGGCGTATTTTACGAACAGTCTCACGTCGCGCATCGCGGTGCGGCTCATGGCGGCAATTCTTTCGGGCGTTCCGTGTATTTTTGCGCACAGATATCCGCACGAGATCAGTTCTTCGACGGACAATTCTTCTATGCCCCGATCGGTTTTTCCGTCAGCTTCGTCCCCTGATCTATCCGACTCTTCTGCCCCGGTCCCGCATTCTCCTTCCGGGATTTTTTCCGGCACCGTGAAGTCGTATTCCCTGTACCCGGTCTCTGAAAAAGTTCTGTGCACCGCATCGCGGCGGTTAAGTTTCCCCGGCTTGCCTCCGATCTCCGTCTGACCTTCGATAACGCAAAGTCTGTCTTCGGTAAGCACGAGGTACACAGTGGCATAATTTAGATCTGTCACCATATCCGTTTCGGCAAAAACAACTATATCGTCCTCCCTGAGCCCGCGGCTCAGAAGGGCGTTCTTCGCCTCCTGCCTGAATTTAGATATTTCGATCATACGTTACCGCCGCCGGTCTGCCGCCGATCCTCTGTCGGTCCGCTGTGCTTCCCGGCGTATAAGCCTGCTCTCAGATGTACTTTACAGCCGTGCCGTAGGCAATAACTTCCGCGGCTCCCTGTGTGATCGCAGATGTTGCAAACCGCACGTTTATAATGGCCTCTGCGCCGAGCTGCTCTGCTTCTGCGATCATGCGGTTCGTGGCAATCGTTCTGGCTTCTTCCATCATTTCGGTATACGATTTCAGCTCGCCGCCGATCAGTGATTTGAAGCTTGCCCCGATGTCTTTTCCGATGTGTTTCGACTGGATCGTACTGCCTTTAACAAGGCCGAGCATTTCGAACTTTTTTCCTTCGATATAGTCAGTATTAACGATAAACATATCCGCTGCCTCCTGTTTTTTGTTTTCAGCTTTTTTGGCCGCTTTTATTGTAACATGGCGGAGCCCGAAAAGGCAACCGGTTTCCGAAGGAGGCTCTTTTCCTGATTCTTCGAGGAATTTATCCGTTCACCCGCCCTGTCGCTGCTCACGTCATAGCAAACCGGCGATTCCCGGGCATTTGCTATGACTGGAAAAAGATCGTGGCGCTGCCGAAACAGGAAATGAGCCCCGAAGGTAAAAAGCCACCCCTAAACCGTCATTGACAGCCCTCAGCAGCGTCATATAAAATAAAAGAAAAACAAGCAGAGAATATATTGACGAAAGTCGGTTTGGCAAATGAAAACAGCAAAAATAACACGATTAACTACCATTGGTCTCGCAGCATGCCTCTTTGCATGCTTATTCTGCATAAGCGGCTGCGGCTCCGGCGGAAAGGAAGCAGAAATGCCTTATAACATCCACCTCCTTAAAAGCGATAAGGAATATACGGCCGTCGGAACGAGGCTGTTCGATTTCAGGTCGGACGATCCGGACCACTACGTCATCCAGGGAGCATACTTCGACGGGAAAAACTATTACGTTGCCTCAGTCGCACGCCCCGAAGGCTCGCCGGAAATGACAAGGATACTGAAAATCAGCGCGAAAGGCAAAAAGATAAGCGAGAGCGAGCCGCTCGCCGTTGACCACGCGAACAATATCTCATACGTCCCGGGAAAAGGCCTCTTCATAACACATTGCCAGTCCGACGACGGACACTACTTCCGCTACTCTTTTGTTGACCCGAAAAACTATAAAATAACCGGCTCGGGCGACCTCGAATATCCGTTTTTCGCGATGGCGTACGCCAAGGACGTTGGAAAATACGCTTCCGGAGAATGGGCAGGCCAGTCTATCGATGTGTGGGGCAAGGATCTTAAATGTCTCGTTCATAAGGATGTTGAAACTCCGGTGACGCTTTCACAGGGCGTTTTTGCCGATGCTCAGGGCATTTATTTCGTCAGATCGAGCCAGAACGGCGCCGGGTCGGAGATCCGCATTTACAGCTGGGACTGCGAACTGGTCCGCACAATACCGCTTGAGCTCGAGGGCAATATCGAACCCGAAAACATCAATATCGTCGGCGGCAAGGTCTACGTCATCGGCAATGACTGGGGTTCCCGCGTCGGTGCGGCGTTTATTATAGAATTTCACGAAGTTTGAGGCTCTTTTTACGGCAGAAAAAGTCGTTTCCGCCTTTTCATCCGTAAAGTCGGAAGAGGTGCACTTCTCAAAAGCAAAAATGCGCGATTTTTGTGCCTGCTGTATCCCAAATTAGCGATATGAGAAAAAGGGATACATCCGGCGCCTAATGATGTATCCTGAATCTTGAAATCGGCAAAAAAAGATACAGTACGCTAAAGGATGGGTATAGATACATTGACCGGGAAAAATATGCCCGGGGCGGCTTCCGTATTATTCACGGAATCAGGAAAAGAGCCCGCCGAAGTCGACTGACGCTTGCATAACAAGGGCGCAATATTATATAATTCGCCTTAAGCGGACGCTGACACTAAAGGCCGGAAACTAGCTGTACACCGAAGAGCCTGAAGCATCCGTAACCGCGCGAAGGAGAGGTAGCATGGAAAGGTATTATCAGCCTGAGATCGAATGTGCGCCGCGCGAAGAGATCGTGCGTATGCAGAATGAAAAACTTGTAAAACAGATAAGACGCGTGTGGGACGTTGTGCCTTACTACCGCAAAAAAATGCAGGACGCCGGAGTGACGCCGGACGACATCAAAACAATTGACGACATCAAAAAACTACCGTTTTTATCCAAATCCGACCTCAGGGACGCTTATCCGTACGGGCTGCTGGGCAAGCCTCTCAAGGAATGCGTGAGGATCCAGTCTACGTCTGGCACGACCGGAAAGCGAGTCGTAGCGTTCTATACGCAGCACGACATTGACCTATGGGAAGAATGCTGCGCACGTGCGATCGTTGCCGCCGGCGGAACAGATGAAGACGTGTGCCAGATATCTTACGGATACGGATTGTTCACAGGCGGGCCCGGGCTCAACGGCGGCTCGCATAAAGTTGGCTGTCTAACCGTCCCCACCAGTTCGGGAAATACAGAACGCCAGATCATGTTTATTATGGACCTTCAGGCCACGATCCTTTGCTGCACTCCGAGCTACGCCGCGTACCTTGGAGAAACGATGAAGGAGATGGGTTACGGGCCCGATGACATACCGCTTAAAGCAGGCATTTTCGGCGCCGAAGCATGGAGCGAAGAGATGCGCCGCGATATCGAAAAAACGCTCGGTATTAAGGCATACGACATTTACGGACTCACGGAAATATCCGGTCCGGGCGTGTCGTTCGAATGTTCCGAACAGCACGGCATGCATATAAACGAAGACCATTTCTACGCCGAAATAATCGATCCCGATACGGGCGAAGTGCTTCCTGAGGGCAGCAGCGGCGAACTCGTTTTCACCTGCCTTGATAAAGAGGCGTTCCCCATGATACGTTACCGCACACGCGACATATGCGTGCTCACGCGCGAAAAATGCAGCTGCGGCAGGACGCACGTACGTATGCGCAAACCGCAGGGACGTTCCGACGACATGCTCATCATCCGCGGCGTGAACGTATTCCCCAGCCAGATCGAGACCGTACTCCTCAACCAGGGCTACGCTCCGAACTACCAGATCGTCGTTGACCGCGTGAACAATTCCGACACGCTCGAGGTGCTTGTGGAAATGACGCCCGAGATGTTCACGGACAACCTCGGCGAGATCGCCGAGCGTCAGGCGAAGCTCGGTGCTGGACTCCTGTCAATGCTTGGAATCAAAGCTAAAGTTTCGCTCGTTGCTCCTAAATCGATCACCAGGAGCGAGGGCAAGGCCGTCAGGGTCATCGATAAGCGCAAGATCTGACCCGCAAGAACCGAAAAGGAGGTCTGACAATGAGTGTTAAACAAATTTCCGTTTTTTTGGAGAATAAACCGGGTATGCTGAACCAGCTGACCGCCGAACTGGCAAAGTCCGACATCAACATGCGTGCCCTGTCGCTCGCCGAGACGAAAGACTTCGGGATCGCGAGAATAATTGCCGACGACACGCTCAAAGCGATGAACGCCCTGAAAGACGCGGGTTTCGTTGCCAGCCTTACGCCGGTGCTCGCGTTCGAGATCCCGAACGAAGCCGGCGGGTTAAACAAGCTGCTGCAGATTTTGACCGACGCGAATGTTAACGTGGAATATATGTATTCCTGCCTCTCCCTGCGCGGAAATTCCAGCGCGGTGATGATCTTCCGCGTGGCCAATACCCAGGCTTCGGAATCTGCGCTCGAGGCGAGGGGGCTGTTCTCGCTTACGCAGGACGAGATCTGAAGGCAAAATAGCTTCGCGTCTCGCCGCATATTTCGATCACATATCCCCTGCCGGGCGCACACTGCCACTCGTAGCGGTTTTTGTTCTCTGCAGGGAACAGATATGCCATTATAGCGCTTATAACGCCGCCGTGGGTGACGATCGCCGTGTCCCGCCCTTCCGCAAGCAGCTCATCCAGCGCATCCAGCACGCGCTTCGTCATTATTACGCCGCTCTCGCCGGAAGGGACCGGATTAGATTCATTGTCGCCTGTGATCCATTCCATATATTCCGGCCATTCTTTCAGTTCGTCGTACGAATGCATCTCGAAAATGCCGAAATCCATCTCGGCCAGCCGAACGTCGCACGCGTGGTCAATATCCCCGTAAATTATTGACAGCGTCTCTTCGCAGCGCTTCTTTCCGCTCGTGAGCACACGCATGCCGTCAATATCCGGGTAATTGACCTCGCCTTTCTGCCTGATCAACTGTGCTCTGCCCGCCTCCGACAGACCCAGATCCGTACTCCCGCAATATAACCGTTTTTCGTTTGCCAGCGTCATCCCGTGGCGGATCAGTATAAGTTTCATTTTATACGCTGCTCCAATCCGCAGAAGATCCTGGTGACCGTACGGGCTTCGGACGAGAGATATCCGCAAAGTCTCCCCGTCATCTCACGCCACGCACGCATATCGGCGCCGAGCGGCACGATCCCGCAGAAAATATCATCGCAGATCAGCACGCTGTCTTTCCATTCGGCGCGATGCTCCCTGAATATTTCCACGGCGTCCTTACCGTTCCTTATGCACCAAAGCGTAAATTCCGCTATTTTATTAACACATTTTGCTCCGAAGCGGATGCCTTCCGCCTCTGTACACGTAAAAACATCATCTTCGCTCAATCCGTACTTCCGGATCGCGAAATCTTTTTTCCCCTGATATGCTCCTCCGATGATAAACTCCATACAGATACCTCCGTTACCTCCGTCAGATCAGCGCGTACACAGCGATACCGCACAGTTCCCCGAACGTGAGCGCGTAACCCGAAATGTCGCCCGACATCCCGTCCAGCGAACGGAAACCGCGTATCAGCGCCAGCAGATAACCGGCGATCACCGCCAAAGCCGCAAAACCGTACCAGCCCAGGAACACGAATCCGAGTGCAATTGCGGCAGCGAGAACGATGCTCAATACCACCACGTGCGATTTTTTAACGCCCTTTCTGTATGCGCCGGAATATTCGCTCGTCGAAAGAGGGCGAAGCACCGTGACGCAGATCGCGGCGGTGCATCTGGAGACCACAGCGATCAACGTGAGCGTGAAATAATATTTCCACTCCGCGGGAGCAGCCGTTGATAACAACGCAAACTGCGCCAGAATGAGCAGGATCGCCGCCACGACCGCGAACGAACCCACGTGCGGATCTTTGAGTATCTTTCTTCTTTCTTCCAGGTCGCGCCACGATCTTACGGCGTCAACGACGTCGAGGAAGCCGTCGATATGTATCCCGCCGGTGATAACGAACGGGAACGCGCACAGTATGAATCCGGCGACGAGCGCCGGGATCGAGAGCCAGCGGGCAATGAACGCCATGAGCGTCCACAGGCCTCCTATCCACAATCCGACCGCAGGCAGGAACAGCGTCATCAGAGGCCTGGCATCCTCGTCCCACTTGCGAAACGGGCAAGGGATCGCGCAGAACATCGACATACTCATCATCAAAGCACGGAAGTATTTTTTCAAAGGGCGATGCCTCCTTTGTGAAAGATCAGGTTCCCCGCACACATTTCAATTACCGTGTCGCAGACTTCGGCCAGCGCACGGTCCAGGAGCGCGAGCGTTTCGCGGTATTGTTCGGTGAGAGCGTCGTAGCGTATCGCGTCGGAATAGATATAGTCCGTCACAAAAACCGCGTTGTCCGCGCATCGGGCCAGTTTCAAAAGTCCGTCGCGGCACCTTACGAACGCTCCCGGATCGGCATTCCCGTTCTGACTTGACGAAAACATCTCGTTCGCGAGCAGCGCGGTCACGCTGTCGAGCAGGAACGTGCCATTGCGCCATCCGTCCAGGCAACGGGCGATATCCGTGCCTATCTCGAGCGTGTCAAAACCGAGCCCGGCGCGTTCGGCAATATGCCTCCCGATGCGCGCGCGATCCTCGTCGTCGTACGGGATCATTGTCGCCACGTAGTAGCGCTTCCCGTCTCCGGATAATTTGACGGCAATATCCTGCGCGAGCCCTGTTTTACCGTTTTTTGAGCCGCCGGATATCAAAACAGTCATTTTATTGTCCTTTCGTCATCCCGGTCCGCCCTGACCGTAAACGCGTCGGTCTCGCGTATCCCGTCAAGGTACGAGTCGTTGATGTTCGCTTCCTCAAACGTCGCCATATCGTTGATCACGGCCGCGGCCGCGTCGATCATCATCATTGACCGCGGGCAGCCGCTTCCCTCGCCGAGCCGCATCCCGAAATCGAAAAACGGCTTTAATCCGAGCTCATCTGTGATTTTTGAAAAACCGATCTCGTACGACGCGTGTGAAGGCACCAGGAAATGGCGCACGTTCGGGCAGAGGCGCACACTGCACAGCGCGGCGACGGCCGAGATGAACCCGTCGATGACTGCCGGAACGCGAGCCGCAGCTGCCCCGATAAACGCACCGGTCATCGCTGCAAGATCGAACCCTCCGACTTTCGCCAGCACGTCCACAATATCCTCCGGATCGGGCCGGTTAACGTCAATCGCTCTTTTTATAACAGATATCTTCTTCGCATACGCTTCGTCGGTAAGTCCTCCGCCTCTTCCGGTCACGTCTTCGACAGGAGACGAGGTCAATACCGCCAGCACCGCCGATGACGTCGTAGTGTTGCCTATACCCATTTCCCCCACGCCGATGACCGCCGCACCCGCATCTGCCGAGCTCCCGGCAAGTTCCGCGCCGATGAGGAGCGCGCGTACGGCCTGCAGGCGTGTCATCGCGGCAGTTTCGGCTATGTTTTGTGTCCCGTACGCTATTTTACGCGGGATCACGCCCGGGTCGTCGATATCCGCATTGACACCCACGTCGCACACGCGGAGCTTACACCCGAAGCGTCTCGCCAGCACCGCGGCGCCGGTCTTCCCCCGGGCCAGATTCACCGTCTGAGCAAGCGTCACGGACTGCGGCGCGCTCGACACGCCCTCCGAGACCACGCCGTTGTCGGCGCAGAACACAATTATATGCTTCTCATTAAAAACGTTATTGACCCTGCCCGTTATGCCAGCGAGCCTGACCGACAGTTCCTCGAGCCGTCCGAGGCTCCCCGGAGGTTTTGCAAGCATCGCCTGGCGCTTTTTTGCAGCATCCATCGCAGCGCGGTCAGGCTCTCCGACACGCTTTATCAGCTCGGAAAGGGCTGTTTCCTGACGATCCGTTTCGTTAATCATTCAGAACTCGATCCCCTTCCTTGCCGTTTCGCCGCTGTCGTACGGGTGCTTCTCTTTGCGCATCTCGGTCGCGTAATCGGCCAGGTCAATGAGTTCCCGCGTCGGTCCGCGCCCCGTCAATACGATCTCGCGCTTATTCCCTTCTTTTTTCAGGAATCCGATAAGGTCCGAACTCTCCACCAGCCCGTACCCGTACGCGGAAACGATCTCGTCCAGCACGATAAGGTCGTAATCCGCCGCCAGTTCGGTGATGCTCCTGAGAAAATCGGTGTAGCACGAGCCGGTCTCCTGCTTCTGAACATCCGTCATCATTTTAAAGCGGCCGAAATACACCGGAGGATACTTTACGGTCACGTTCGTGAGTGACGAGAGCACAACGATCTCCGATGAGCTGCCGTCTTTAAAAAACTGTGTGAACAGGACACGCATGCCGCTTCCGGCCGCACGTACGGCAAGGCCGCACGCCGCTGTCGTTTTGCCTTTTCCGTCTCCGTAATACAGATGTATCATAGTCCTTCCTCCAGTATCCTGTAAATGAGCCGCATATCGAGCGCGTTTCTGACCGTTTCGGCCAGTTTATCGTACTGTGCCTCGCGGTACGCGTGCACATCAAAAACGGCGTTCCGGTCAAAGCTCAGGCCACGTTTTTCGTATAGCGCGCGGACAATACATTCCGCGATCCCGTTTTCGTCGAACAGGCCGTGGATATAGCTGCCGTAGATATTGCCCTGCTGCATGACCGGCTTCTCTTCGGCGCTTCTTCCCATGTGTATCTCGTACCCGCGGTACCTAAGCCCGCTGAGCCCCTCGAAGATGCCCGAAACACCGGAGAAATTGCCCTCCGTCTGGGCGCGCGTCTTGGCCTTCGCGAAAACCGTCTCGGTGTCGATGAGCCCCATGCCCGCGATCTCGCCTCCGCCCTCGGTATTGTCCGGGTCGGAGATCTTCCTGCCGAGCATCTGGAGCCCGCCGCAGATTCCGAACACCGGCACCCCGCGCGACGCCTGCTTAAGGATCTCCGCCTCCAGCCCGTTCTGACGCATCCATTTAAGGTCGCCGATCGTCGATTTCGTGCCCGGGATCATTATAAGGTCAGGCGAGCCGAGTTCGAACAGATTTTTCACGTAGCGGAGCGACACGCCCGAGAAGCGCGAAAAAGGCGAAAAATCGGTGAAATTCGATATGCGCGGGAGTGAAATTACGGCAATATCCACTTCTTTCCTTGTCCCGGCGGTCAATCTTTCGCTTAAGCTGTCTTCGTCGTCGATGTCTACCGTCACGTACGGCACGACGCCCGCGCACGGTATTTTTACGAGATCGAACAGCATGTCGAGCCCGGGGGTCAATATCGATACGTCGCCGCGGAATTTATTGATGACCGTCGCTTTTACCATGCTTCGTTCATCGTCGTCAAGCAGAGCTACCGTGCCGTACAACTGTGCGAACACTCCGCCGCGGTCAATATCTCCCACGAGCAGCACCGGTGCCTTCGCCATTTTGGCCATACCCATATTAACGATATCGTCGCTTTTGAGGTTGATCTCCGCGGGGCTGCCGGCGCCTTCGATGACGATGATGTCATTGGCCGCCGCGAGCGTATCGTACGCGCGCATAATGTCCGGTATCAGCTGTTTTTTGTATTTAAAATAATCGGCAGCGCGCATATTGCCGCGCACTTCGCCGTTGACAATGACCTGCGACCCTACGTCTGTCGTTGGTTTCAGCAGTATCGGGTTCATCAGCACGGACGGCGTGATGCCTGCCGCTTCCGCCTGTACGACCTGCGCGCGGCCCATCTCGAGCCCTTCTTCGGTGATGAACGAATTAAGTGCCATATTCTGTGATTTGAACGGCGCGACTCGGTATCCGTCCTGCCTGAAAATGCGGCATAGCGCGGCGCAAAGCAGGCTTTTTCCTGCGTTTGACATCGTGCCCTGTATCATTATTGGCTTTGCTTTCAGCCCTGCCGGACTCATACGATCACCTCTCCCGCCATTGCCTCCGTCGCCGCTGAGACCATCACATGCACGCCCACAGCGTCAAGATCGCGGCCGCCCTCAGCAGAAGCCCGATCAGCAGCATGAACAGTGACGCGACGTACATCAAATTATTCGCACGCCTGATATCCCGCGGTTCGATCTCGCGTATCGGATCACCGATAAACTCTTTTTTGTGCAGCACTCCTCCGTATATCGCATCCCCGGCGAGTCTGACTTCGAGCGCCCCCGCACACACCGACTCGGTCTGCGCCGAATTCGGGCTGGCGTGCTTATACCTGTCGCGGCGGAAAATGCGCCACGCGTTTTTGCGGTTCAGCCTGCATAGCGGGCACGCCGATATCATAAGTATAGCAGATATACGCGCGGGAAGCCAGTTCACGAAATCGTCGGTCTTTGCCGCCGCGCGGCCGAAATACAGATATTTATCGTTTTTGTAGCCGAGCATCGAATCCATCGTGTTGACCGACTTGTAGAAAAAGCCCCCGACCGCGCCGAACAGGATCATCCAGAACAACGGTGCGACCACTCCGTCTGACGTGTTCTCGGCCACTGTTTCGACAGCAGCGCGGCAGATGCCATTCTCGTCGAGCACGTTCGTATCCCTGCCCACGATGTACGAGACCGCGGTCCTTGCCCCCTCCGTATCGTTCTGTTCGAGCGCACGCTGCACTTTCGTACTCTCGCGCATAAGCTGCCTGGCGGCGATCATTTGCCAGCACATTATCGATTCGATGACAACGTACACAGCCTGATGTAAGAGCCACGCCGCGGTGAGCACCAGCGCCGGAACGGTCGTCGAGATCAGCACGACCAATATCACGGTCAATATGCCTCTCCCCACGTCATTCGGGTTACTGTTTCCGCGCCTGAGCTTTCGGTCGAAGAAAGAGATCCATTTACCGATCCCCACGACCGGATGGGGCAGTTTGTGCGGGTCTCCCACGAAAAAGTCGATTATGAAGCCGATAGCGAGCGCGGCTGTTTGTAAGATCAGCCATTTAAGCATCGGCCTTACCTCCCGCAGGCGTTAGCGTATACACGAACACCTGGTTCTGCATGATCATCATGTGGTAACTTCCGGCTTTTCTGGAGCGCGATATCTGCACCGCCGCGGCGTCGATATCCAGCCCGAGCGTCTTCGCGCACGTCACTGCTTCGGCCTGCGTCTCGAGCGTGACAGCGGTCAATACGATGTGCGCCGCGGGGTTTTTGTCCAGCACGGCGTCAATAATTTTGCGCAGATTTCCTGAACTTCCCCCGATAAACACGTGCGTCGGTGCAGCGAGCCCGGACAATGCATCAGGCGCGAAACCAGCCACTGTTTCGATATTGTCCGCGCGGAACTTCCGCTTGTTCCGGCCGATCAGCTCGAGCGCGTCAGGCTCTTTTTCAACCGCGTAAACTTTGCCTTCGGAGGCTCCCAGCGCGCATTCCACAGACACGGATCCGGTACCGGCGCCGATGTCCCACACGACCGCGTCCGGCGTCAATGCCAGTTTTGACAGCACTATCGCGCGCACTTCGGACTTCGTCATCGGCACGTCGCCGCGTATGAATTCTTCATCCGCGATACCGAAGCGTGCGGCGCAGACTGCGTCCGGATTCTCGATATACATTACCGACAGCGCGTCAAATTCACGTGTGCAGAGCGCCTGCGCAGTGTCACGCGTTATTTTTTCATCATGATACGAAAGCCGCTCGCCAACCGCGACACGAAGCGCGCCGAAGCCGTATTCGCACAGCTTCCGGCAGATATCGGGAACTGTGTTCGCGCCGCCGGTCAACGCGAACGTCTTTTTATTCGAATCCACCGCGCGTATCAGGTTCGCGTCTCGCCCGTGAAGGCTTATGAGTCTGGCATCGTCCCAGCTCACGCCGAGCTTAGCCGCAAAAGCGGAAACAGAAGAAATACCCGGAACGATATTGACCGCGCCTTCACCGAACAGCTCGAGCAGCTTTTTAGCGCCGCTGTAAAAACCAACATCGCCGCGCATAAGTATTGCCGCACATCTGAGCGACGGATGCGAATCCAGAACCGCCTTGACCTTGTCCGGCGTAAATTCATAAAATACCGTTTTGCGAAAGCCGGCGGGTAAGACTGCTTCGACCACAGTTTTCGCTCCGATCACCGCGTCGCACTCCTCGATTGCTTCAGCCGCTTCGGCTGTCAGCATACCGCTGCCGCCCGGCCCGATGCCGATCAGATACAGTTTCCGGTCCGTCAGTTCGTACCGTTTCGCGAGTTCCGCGACCGCCTCGTCCAGCCTGAGCCCCTCTCCCTGTGTCGGTTTTCCTACGATCACCGCAGTCGCGCCAGCTTTCTTCGCCGCGCTGATCTTTTCGTCGAATCCTCCGCTCTTCCCGGACTCTTTGGTCACGATGAACTTCGCGTCTATCGCGCGGAGCAGCGCCAGATTCGTCTCTTCGGAGAACGGTCCCTGCGCGGCAATGATATGCGCTGTCGGTATGCCGGCTTTTTTGCACGCTTCGAGCGACGACTGAAGCGGCAGCACTCTAACCCAGACGCGCGACATATCCAATCCGGCGTACGAGGTCAATTCTTTCGCTCCGGTGGTTATCAGCACGTTCCCGCCGTGTTCGGCCAGGTAATCCTTCGCATGTTCGACGTTGTCAACGTACACCGCGTTGTACGCCTTTTTATCTGCCTCGCGGATGATCCGCATCACCGGAATATCAAACTTCTCCGCGGCGGCACGGATATTGACCGAGACCTCCTGCGCGTACGGGTGCGTGGCGTCGATGATCAGTCCAAATCCGCCGGACGCGAAAAACGCTTCCATACCGCGCTCGTCCAGACGCCCGGTGTGAACGTTGATACCGCCGCAGCCGTCCAGCATCACCTCGCCGTACTCGGTCGCAACACACACGGTGAGTTCCGCCGCGTCCTTCAGAATATATGCCAGACGCCTGCCTTCAGTCGTTCCCGCGAATAAACAAACCTTATCATTCATATCTGTACCCTCTCGGAGTGACCATCCGCCCGTTTATCACTTTAGTCGCAGAATTGCCTATAAACACCGTAGAAAACATATCTGTCTCTCTGTTTTCAAGTTCCGCGAGCGTCAGTATCTCGCTGCTCTCGCCTTCCCGCCCGATCATACGCGCGACCGCGCAGACCGTTTCGGGAGACCGGTGCCGCAAAATAATCTCGCACGCACGCCGGAGATGATCTGCGCGCTTGTGGCTGGACGGATTGTAAATCACTATGCACATGTCCGCATCTGCCGCGCGGTCAAGCCGCTTTTCTATCACGTCAAACGGTGTCAGCAGATCGGAGAGGCTTATCACGGCGAAGTCGCAAGTCAGCGGGGAGCCTAAAAGCGCCGCGCCTGACAATGCCGCCGTCACGCCCGCGACTATTTCTATTTCCACGTCGTATTCAGCGCCAAGTTCGAGCACAGGCGAAGCCATACCGTAAACTCCCGCGTCACCCGAGCAGATCATCACCGTATTTTCCCCGCCCGAGGCTCGTTCGAGCGCTATACGGCAGCGTTCCGTTTCGCGCATCATCGGCGTCGAAACGAACTCTTTGTTCTTGAAATACGGCCTGATCAGCTCGCAATACACGGTGTAGCCGACGATCACGTCAGCGTTTTCGAGCGCTTTCACGGCCCCGACTGTCAATCCGTCGTAATTGCCTGCGCCGATTCCCACAACGGTTAGTTTTTTCAAAACACGACCCTCCAATCAGCCATCGAGGCGGCAACGGTCACTCCGTTTTCCGCGGTTTTATTGACAATCAATCGTCCTCCGCCGCACACAGCCGCGCGCTCGCACACGTTTCCGGTCCCGACCGTCCTGCGCACGAATTCGGATTCGGCGAACTCTCCGGGCACGGCGTTCAGTTCAGCCGCGGTGTAGTAATTGACCGGAACTTTCAATTTTAAGCCGAGGTCGATTATCGCCTGTTCTTCTTTTTTTACGTCGATCGTAGCGATCTCCCGCACCGCGCGGACGTCAATTCCGTTCGCGTCCAGCACATTTTCGACCGCGGACAATATCGCTTCCGCCGGTATCCCGCGCCTGCATCCTATCCCTAAAGTAACGATTTTCGGTATGAGCCGGAGTGTTTTTTTGTACGGTTCCGCGGTCCGTATGCCGATGTAAATGCCCAGCTCGCCTTCATTTTTATTTACCAGACCGTCTGGGAGTCCGGAGCCATCGGGAAGCTCAAATTCGGATGATACCGGCACGTCGCGCGTTAATATTTCCGCCGATACGTCTTTCGCCAGCTTCATGGAAGAGATCACGCAGCCGCTCTCCACCGCCCATTTGTCGCACGAAAACCGCCCGGCACCGTCGGTAGCCGTAGTGATCACGGGTATTGCCCCCAGTTCCGCCGCTATGTGTTCCGCAAGTGCGTTTGCCCCGCCTATATGGCCGGACAATACCGGTATCACGTACCTGCCGCGGTCGTCGATCACGATCACCGCCGGATCGGTAGTTTTGCTTTTGAGGTGCGGGGCAATATCTCTCACCGCGATCCCGCACGCGCCGATGAATATGAGCGCGTCGTTGTTCTCGAACAGCGTTTTCATATCCGCGCAGACCGATCTGTGCGCCGTAAACCCGTACTTTTCCGCAAATTTATGTATCGTATGCACGTTTTCGGGCAATATCCCGAGTGTCTCGCACAGTTTGAGTGCGAGCTTTGCGCCGGAGTCAGAAAAACAGAACATGCAGATATTCATTGCTTCGCCTCTCTGAATTCTGTCGAAAACGACGGGTCGTACAAATGCGAGCGCACAAATTCGCTGTCAAGGAACTCGCCGACAACGATCAGCGCGGTCTTGGTGATGTTATTATTGGCAGCGGTCTCTTCTAGCGTTGCCACGGTGCAGCAGCAGATTTTTTCGTCTTTCCACGACACTTTATACACGATCGCAGCCGGAGTTTCGGGCGGATAACCGCCTTCGATCAGTTCTTTTGAGACTTTCCCGGCGAGGCCCGCGCTCAAAAACAACACCATTGTCGCCCGATGTGATGCGAGCGAGCGGAGACTTTCCGCCTCCGGTACCGGAGTTTTGCCCTCGGCGCGCGAGATTATCACTGTCTGCGATACGTCCGGGAGCGTATATTCGGCCTTCAGCGCGGCCGCCGCGCCTGAAAACGCACTCACTCCGGGCGTGATGTCATATTCTATGCCGAGTTTGTCAAGCTCGCGCATCTGCTCCCCGATCGCGCCGTACAGAGAAGGATCGCCGGTGTGCAGCCTGACTGTCGTTTTGCCCTCGCGCTCGGCGGCAGCGATCACGTCTATTATTTCTTCGAGCGTCATTTTCGCGCTGTCGTGTATCTCGCAGTCCGGTCCCGCAAACGCTAACAATTCGCGGTTCACGAGCGAGCCCGCGTATATTATCACATCCGCCTGCTCCAGATATTTCTTGCCCCGCAGCGTGATCAGATCGGGAGCGCCGCATCCCGCGCCGACGATATGTACCATCACTCAAATCTCCTTTCGGACATCATCCAGCAGTTTATCCGCGCCGCCTGTCATCCCAAGCGTCCCGTAAACTTTCGAAAACGCGATCACACCTGTCCGGAGCTTCCACGAATACCGCGCCGAAAGCGCCGAAAGCTGCTGACCGATCTTCTCCGTTATGCTGCTCATGACTTTTTCGCGAAGCCCCGCCTCGTCAAGTATCGACAGCATATCGTCCGTCATCGCGCTGTTCATAAGCCTTTTAACGGTTTCTTCAGACGCGCCAGAGGCCCCGGCGTGAGCGGCAAATATTTCCGCCCGGCAGTCGCCGTACCGAGAGTGAGTGTTGAACATCCCGCCTGCGAGCTTCACGACTTTTCCGATGTGGCCAACGAGCACCGCGCCTTCAAATCCGGCTTCCGCAGCGAGCAAAAACGCGTCTCCTATAAAGTTCGACGTGGTTACGGCCGTTCCCGGGTCAATGTTCAGTTCATCGCGCACAAAGTCCGCCCCGTAGTTTCCGGGCGTGAATAATACGTATTTCTTTCCCGCCGCGGCACGTACGGACAGCTCGGCCTTGATCGTTTCAACGACCGCTTCATCGCTCATAGGCTCTACTATGCCCGTCGTCCCGAGGATAGATATCCCGCCCACGATCCCGAGGCGCGGATTGAACGTTTTTTTCGCTATTTCGGCGCCTGACGGGACAGAGACAGTAACGCGCAGACCGCCCCGGTAGCCGTTGTCCTCGCACACCTGAAGAAGCTCGTCACGGATCATTTTACGCGGCCCGGAATTGATCGCCGCATTGCCCGCGGGCTGGTCAAGACCCGGTCTGGTCACGCGCCCCACGCCTTCACCGCCGTCGATCTCGATGCTGTGCGGAGTGTCTGTTTTCTCGACGCGGGTATACACGACGATCCCGTTCGTGACGTCCGGATCATCGCCGCTGTCTTTTTCTATCCCGCACGACACATATTCGTCCCCCGCCGTAACGTCGAGCACCTTAAGATCGAGCCCGATGCCGCGCGGAGTCAGCAGATGGATATTTTCGAGGCATCTGTGCTCCAAAAGCATAATAGCCGCCGCCTTCGCAGCAGCCGCCGCACACGAGCCGGTGGTGTATCCTCTGCGCAATTTTTTACCGTCTTTCGTAACAAAACTTTCCATCATCTTGTGAGCTGATACATCAGCGCGTTCACGATCGCCGCGGCAACGTTCGAACCGCCCTTGCGCCCTTTCGCCACGATGTACGGATATTCGATCTGCATGATTGCTTCTTTCGATTCAATTACGTTGACAAAACCGACCGGCACACCGATCACGAGTTCGGGCCGCACCGCTCCGGCGTCAATAAGTTCTTTCAGCTTGAGTAGCGCCGTGGGAGCATTGCCGATCACGAAAATAAGCGGTTTTTTGAGACGCGAGGCCTTTTCCATCGACAACGCGGCCCGTGTGCAGCCCAGTTTTTTAGCGTTTTCGGCAATATCCGGATCGCTCATGAAGCAGTGTATCTCGCACCCGAGCTTTGCCGCCGCAGTCTTATTGATGCCGGATCTGGCCATCTGCGTGTCTGTGACAATGTCGCACCCGCGCCTTAGCGCTTCAAGTGCCTTCGCCACCGCCCCGCCCGAAAACACAAGATTTTCGGCGTAATCAAAATCCGCCGTGCAATGTATCACGCGCTTCACGACCGCCTTGTTCTCCTCGGGAATACACGTTTTCAGCTCGCTTTCGATTATCTCCATGCTGCGTCTTTCAATGTCGTTAGGGTCTTCTATGATCATTCATTTCGCCTCCCGTAATCAAGGCATTTTTTGTAGAACGCTTCCGCCGAGGGAATCGCGGACCAGAGGTACAGATGCGGGTATCCTGCGTACATCGTGTCCGTCATGACAGCGCAGTCCCACTGTTTCCCTGACTGTTTTACTGCCGTAAAAGAGCTCCCGTTTTCGGTGCTGTCATAGTAATGAAATTCGTGCCCGCGCAAAACCGTGCCCGCCGGTCCGAGCACGCCGCCCGCGTTCGCATGCAGCGTTATATATCCGAACCGGACAAGTTTTCCGGCATTTGCGCTCTCATGCGGAAGCACGCCGCACATTGACCGGCCGTCAAGTTTTTTTCCGAGGTATTGGAACCCGCCGCATTCGGCAATCACAGGCATCCCGGAGCGTATTGCCGCCGCGATGCTATCTTTGGTCAATGTATTTTTTTCGAGCCTGTCCGTGTACAGTTCGGGATATCCGCCGCCTAAAAACAGCCCCGCACAGCCCTCGGGCAAAGGTTCGTCCTCAAGCGGCGAGAATTCGCAAAATTCCGCTCCCATACGTTCAAACAGGCGCAATGTGTCGCGGTAATAGAAGAAAAACGCGCGGTCTTTCGCGATCGCGATGCGCACCGGAGGATATTTCGGAATGTCCGGGACTGTAAATTTTAGCTCCTCCGCCGAATCCGCGATAGCTGCCAGCCCGTCAATATCGAGCGTGTTTTCGCAAATATCCGCGATTTTGTCTATGCGCTCCGTTATATCGGTTATCTCCTGCGCGGACACGAGCCCGAGGTGTCTCGACGGTATGCGGCACTCTTCAGGAAGCTCGGGAATGTAACCCAGAGGCACTATTTTGGCCCCGAAACGGTTATTAATTAGCCTTTTTACGTTCGCATAATTCATCGCGGTCATGCGCGAAAACAGCACGCCGGCGATATGCGAATCGTCCGTATAATTTAAGAAGCCCCCGAGCGTGGCGAGCAGTGAAGCGGAGGCGCCTTTAGCGTCGATCACGAGCACTGAAGGGGTCTGCGTACGATCCGCGACCGTGAAAGAACTGTTGTCCGTGCCGGACTCGCCAGTACCGTCGTAATAACCCATCACGCCCTCGATAATTGTCAGCCTCCCGCCCGCATTCTCATGAAGCAGGTACCGGAGCAGGTCTCCTTCGCAGAAGAATGGATCGAGGTTCGCGCAGGGGATGCCTGTGACCGTTTCGTGGAACGTGGGATCGAGGTAATCCGGGCCGCATTTGAGCGCGCGGACGTCAATATTCCGGCGTTTTAAGAGCGCAAGGATCGTGCATACGGCAGTGGTCTTGCCGCAGCCGCTCGAAGTTCCAGCGATCAGAACGCGCGGGTTGTTCATATCTCAGCCTCCGAAAGTTCGCTGACGGATGTTATTACCGTCTTTCTTTTTTCGCGGGCGTATTCGATCAGTTCAGCGTTCGCGCGGTTAAGTTCGCCGATCACGGGGCCGCAGTCGATGACAATATTAACGCTGTCGATCAGCTGTTTCGCTTCGCTTATATGCTCATCTTTTATCGGCGTGAACGCGGGAGTACGGACGATAACCGACGCTAGCGGCTGAGCCACGGCGGCGTCAATATCGTTGTCCGCGATTATCCCTGCCGCGAACGGTATGCCTCGTTTCTGAAGCGCACGGTAGTACGGTATCCCGGACCCGCCTCCGCCCACAGCGAAGCAGCGCACCTTCCCTTCCGGCGCGGCTAATTCAACGCTTCCGAGCAGCGAGTTAAACGATCCCGCCCCGATATCGTACAGAGACGCGATCGTATCGTTCGAGAATATCTCATCCGGAGTGCCGTACGCAGATATGCGGTCGCCTTTAACACATACTATCTTATCCGAGATCCGTTCGGCCAGATCGATCTCATGCAGGCTCATAACGACCGATATGCCCTGATTTTTTGACATATCCGAAAGGATCCCCAGCAGTTCGATCTTATGCCTGATGTCCAGGAACGACGTAGGTTCGTCGAGCACGATTATCTCCGGTTCCTGACAAATGGCTCTGGCGAGCAGTACACGCTGACGTTGACCGTCGCTGATCTCCGTCACGTCTTTATCGGCTATGTCCAGCGCGTGCACTTTTTCGAGCGCCTGATTGACCACTTCTTTATCGTGCGCGGTCAAAAGCCCGAAACTGCCCGTGTACGGATACCGTCCGGCGGAAACAAGTTCGCGGCAGCTCATCATCTCCGGCCTGACCCGCTCGGTGAGCACGACGGCCAATTTCGTGGCGATCTCTTTCCCGCTGAGCGTACGCATATTTTTGCTGTCGATATACACCGTTCCGGCGATCGTGGCGAGGTGGCGCGTAATGCTTTTGAGAATCGTGGATTTGCCCGAGCCGTTTGGCCCGATGAGCGTGACGATCTCACCTTTTGCGAGCGACAGCGTTATGTCCGAGATAAGAGGCACGCCGTTGTACCCGACCGTAAGGGAATCGAGTTTCAGCTTATCCGCTGATGTATCATTACTGATTATCATTCTTCCGCCTCCTCGACATCATGAGCCAGATCACGATAGGCGCGCCGATAGCGCTCGTGACCGTACTTATTGACAATTCAGTGGGAGAGAACAGCATTCTGGCTGCGAGGTCGCACAGCACGCAGAAAACTGACCCGCACAGGAATGAGGCGGGGATCATCAGTATAGGTTTGTTCGTTTTGAGCAGGATGCGCGAAATGTGCGGGACGGCAATTCCCACGAACGATATCGGGCCGGCAAACGCGGCGACGCACGCGGACAATATCCCCGTTGCCACCACCAGCATAACGCGGAATCCTTTTATATTCATGCCGAGGCTTTTGGAGTATCCCTCTCCGAGAGCGTACGCCGACATCGGCTTTGACATCAGAAATACGACAAATAAGACGGGTATAACTATTGCCGCGGATACGCGGACGCTCTGCCACGAAGCAGCCGAGAAGCTGCCTAAAGACCAGTGCGTGAGATTCACGATCTCGGATTCTTTGGCAAAATTGATCAGCAGATCGGTCACGGCAGAGCAGATATACCCTATCATGATACCGATCACGAGCAGCATCGACATGTTTTTAACTTTTCCCGTGAACAGCAGTACAAGCAGCATCGACAGGAGCGAGCCGATGAACGACGCGATCACCGTCACAGAAAGAGGCATCTGTTTGATAAACCCGGTCATAGCAATCGTCACTATCGCGAGGAACATTTTAGCGCCGGATGAAATACCGAGCACGAACGGACCGGCGATGGGATTGCGGAAAAACGTCTGGATCAGAAAGCCCGAGAGCGACAATGCTCCGCCTAAAATAACGGCCAGCAATATGCGAGGCAGGCGGATCTTCCAGATCACGTTGTACGACACTGTATTCGTTTTATCACCCGTAAACAGTATGCTGAATATGTCACCAAACGTAATGCTGACGCTTCCGATCTTGATGCTTAAGACGATAGAGAAAAAGAACAATATTATGAGCGAAAGGAATACCATGCAGTAGCGCATGGTATTCCTCTGCTGTGCGGTACGTTCTGTCATTTGAGTTTGTACAAATAAGTAAGCGTATCAGTTGACTCGTCGGCAGTGAGCATGAGGTGGATATCGTTGATCATATTGCCGATCGTGTTCTGGATCTGGAAATAATCCGGAGTCGTGCACCAGACGTTTCCGTTCTTGACCGCCTTCATCTCGGGCAGTATCTCTGCGCGCGATTTGAATGCTTCGAGTGAATCGGGCTTTCCTCCGAGCGACCAGATGTAGATTATGTAATCCGCGTCTTTAGCGGCATCGTAGAATGCTTCCATTTCCATCTTCGCGGTACCGGTCTTGCCAACGCCGACTTCGGGAAGCGCGTATTCGCCGCCCGCGATCGTCAGCATTTTTACCATGTAGTCGTCAGCGTTGCGCGCGTAGAGCACGCCTTTGGAGGTGATATAGAACATCGCGACGGTCTTGCCGGTCTTCTCGATCTTGGAGAGCTCGTCAACGTACGCGTTCTGGGTGTTGAAGACATTGTCCGCGTTCTCTTCTTTGTTGAAGATCGCACCGTACAGTTTTGCCCATTCGACGCGGGCAAGGGGATGATCTTCCTGCGCGGACTGGTCGAGGACAACGCTGACGCCGAGCGTGGTGAGCTGCTCCCTGACGTCATCGGTAAGCATCGTGGAGAAGAATGCGAACGTCGTGCCCTGTGCGGCGATCATTTCGAAATCGGGAGCTTTGTAGTCGCCGATGTAGGTCATTTTTTTGTTGGTAAGTGCCGCTTTGACTTCGTCGATGTACCACGAATCAACGTCGTATGTTGTCAATGATATCACGTCGAGTGCGCCGATCGCGTTGATCAGTGACGTTACGGGAGTTGAAGAAACGAGGATGTTTGTCACCGGCTGTTTGAGCACGATCGCGTCCTTGGGAGCATCTGCGGGCACGCTCATATTTTCCGGCACTATCAGCATAGTGCTGACGTCCTCGGGGGTATTGATGACTTTTGCAATCTTATATCCGCCCTTGTAATAATCTACGCTGAAGAATTTAGCGTATTTCAGTTCCATAGAGTGGTCGAAGACAAGCTTTCCGTCATAATTTTCTTCGGGTGCGGCTGTGGGATCGGTATTCGCGTTGTTTTCCGCGGTATTAAGAGGGGTGGCCTGCTCGTCGTTTCCGGGCTTTTTCTCGGCGCACGCACAAAGGGCCGTTACGAGCAGGATGCATGAGAGCAGAATTGCGATGATTTTTGCTTTCATTTGTTTTCTCCTTTTTGAAAATAGTTCGACCGACGCCGATAGCTTCGGCGCGCGTCAAGGTTTATCCGGTGTTTTCCGCACGGGATAACTCCACCAAAGCAGGGCTGGCATTCGGACTTCCCCTTTCGAGGTCACCGCTGCGGAACAGCTGCGGATTTTCACCGCATTCCCCGTTTAAGACACAGACGTAAGAAAACTGCGCCCCCTGCTCGCTATTCGGTTGGAGATTTGTCGCTCGGTCCGGCGCATCGGACCTTTGCATTTTTAGCCCGTTTGTGCGGAATTTCCTATGCTCCCTGGGAAATTTCGCACATTTACGGGCCGGGCAATATTATATAATAACATCAAACGGGTGTCAATTGACCGGTCTGTAATTGCAACTTGCAACTTGCCATTTTCAATTTGCCATTTCCCTCATGCGCCCTTCACTCTCCCGCGCTGCTGCGGTACTGCGACGGCGTCACGCCCTCGTGATATTTGAAATACTTAAGGAACTGGTTAAGATCCTGCCAGCCGAGAAATTGACCCACCGCCGCCACCGGCATGTCCGACGTCGCGAGAAACTTCTTTGCAAGCGCCATCTTGCGGCTGTTGATGTAATCCTTTATCGTTGACCCGTACTCCGCCTTAAACACACGGCCGAGATACTGCTTGTTATATCCGAATTTGTCAGCCAGCTCGTCCACAGTCAGAACTCTCGTGGTATTCTGCAGAATATACTCCTGGACACGTTCCGCGAGCTGCTGCTGAGGCGTCGTTTTCTTCGCCAGCTTTTCGGCTACATAGATCGTTTCCAGAAGCAGCACATCGAAGATATACGCGTCCGATTTGTAGCGCTCATAACGGCTGTAAAGCTCATCCAGCGCGCTCTCGGCGGCATTTGCCCCGCTCAGGACCGTATACTTGCGCAGCGGAAAAAAAGCAAAATTACTGCAATTAAACTCGACAAGATAAAATTCAGCAGCGCACTTGTCCGCGGACGAAGCCGGGTCAACGATACCCTTATATGATGTGAACGGAGATATGATGGCAAGGTTTCCCGCCGTCAGTTCTTCGCGATCCCCGTCAATGAACAGCGTGAGCCTGCCCGCGGAAATATATATCATGAGATAATTGTTCAGAAACGTCTGGTGCACCGACGTCTTCTCCTGTATGCAGAACCGGCTGGCAGAGAGAAAATCCACCGCAAATAAAGTCTCTTTTTTTGCGCTGATACGCGAATAAACTGACGATTCAAACTTGATCATGTCACTTTTTCTCCTTTTTGCGATAATAATATCACTTGAACGATTTTATTGTATCGTATAAAATGTGTCAAGAGAGAAAAAGCGGTTTGAGGACAATGATTCGGACTATATGATGATCGGAGGACCTGGCATGAAACCGGCGAAACTTTTATTTGAGAGCGGTGGATCTGATAAGACCGGGCAGCGGGCGTCAATGCGGCTGGCGTCAATGCGGCTGGCGGCGGTATTGCTGGCAATGCTTACGCTGTCTGCTTTTTTGTGCCCGCACGTTAGTGCCTCCGGCGGATCCGGAGCCGGAAAGGAAGAGACAGCGATGACTGAATCCGAGACAGACTCGATCGGCGCAGGCACGAAGGCGCCTGTGTGGGATACTTACAGCGACACATGGACACTGACGGACGCGCTTGGCCGCACCGCCCAGATACCGACTCAGGAGAGCATGAAGCGCGAAGGGAAATACGCGCTGATCTTCTACCACATCTGGCACAGCGATTTCATGAAGAGTACCGTGAAAGCCGATTCAAAGGCGCCGCGCAGCGTTTCCGCCATCCTGGAGAGCAACCCGGACGCGCGAAACAAAGCGTCGCTGTGGGGGCCGAACCTCAGCTATCATTACTGGGGAGAACCTCTGTACGGGTTTTATAACCTTGACAGCGACGAGTACGTCGTGCGCAAACACGCGCAGCTGCTCACGGACGCGGGCATCGACGGCATCGTGCTCGACTACTCCAACTATTGCGTCAGCGGCGTGCATAACGAGAGCAATTACAGCCGCGCGGCATTGACGAACCTGCTCGATACATATCTGAAGATCCGGGAGGAAGGCGGACGGACGCCGGGCGTGGTGATCCTGCTCACGTGGGACGCTTCGGTGAACGGCACCGCGCTGAAGAATTTTTACAAAGATTTTTACTCAAAACCCGAATACTCGGACCTTTGGTTCCGCTGGGAGGGAAAGCCGCTGGTGCTCGGCCAGAGCTCGTCCGTAAGCGCGGAAATAGCCGATTTCTGGACGTACCGCCGCCCGTGGCCTTACTACACACCCGTTGACGGTCCGAACGAATGGTCCTGGCTATCGAATTATCCCCAGCAGCCATGCTATACCGACGAGAACGCGCTCGAGATGGTGGCGGTGAGCGTCGCTCAGAACTGGTCCGAATCGCTCGATTTTATGAGCGCCACAGACGCAGACGGAAACTATATTGCCCACGGCCGCAGCTACACGTACGGCGGGAAAAATAAGCTGCTTAAAAACCCTGTGAGTTCCGAATACGGCAGCGAACATGGCGCGAATCTGCAGCAGCAGTTTGACCGCGCGATCGAGCTTGACCCGTCGGTGCTCTTCATCACTGGCTGGAACGAGTGGATCGCGGCCAGGTTTTTGACCATCCCCGCCTGGGCGCGCTGTTCGGCTGATCCCGTGCCTGCTGGCGGAGGCTTCTGCGACGTTTTCTGCACAGAGTTTTCGCGCGACATAGAACCTACGCGCCAGGGCGGTCTGAACGACAATTTCTACAATCAGCTCGCTATCAATATCAGAAGGTTCAAGGGCACAGGTGCACTTCCCGCGGGCAAGCAGCTGGACGTACCGGCGGAGGGAGAAAGCCTGACCGCACTCCCCTGCTGGAACGAGATCTCCACCGAATACCGCGACAGCATAGGCGACACAGCTCAGCGCGATTCAGACGGAATCGGTAAAAACCATTACACGAACGATACGGGCCGCAACGATTTCCGCATCATGAAAGTGTTCCACACCGCGGAAGAACTGTATTTCTACGCCGAGACCGCTAAGGATATTTCCGCCGATCGCACGGGCGGCTGGATGACGCTGTTCATCAAAACGGCGGGCGGCAATGCTTCCTGGGAAGGCTACAACTACGTGGTGAACCGCACCGCTCCCGGTGGCAACGCTCTTCTGGAGCGCAGCACGGGCGGCTGGAACTGGGAGACCGTGAGCGATCAGATTCGCTATGAGGTCAGCGGGAATAAACTCGTGTTCGCGGTCCCGCTGGGAGCGCTCGGCCTCAGCCCTGACGAAGACCTAAGCGTCGAGTTCAAGTGGACGGACAATATCCGGCTCGATGACGACGACGGTTACGGCGCGGGAGATATTTTGAAATTCTACGAAAACGGCGACACGGCGCCCGGCGGACGGTTTACGTACCTGTACAGGTCAGAAAAGGCGGCAAACGCGGCTGAAAACAAGTCCGGCGACAATGCCCTTTACAACGCGATGCTGATCGGCGGCGGAGTCGTTACCGCCGGTGCGGTAGGCGCGGCGATCGCGGTGGCAGCATCATCAAAAAAGAAAAAAGCCGGCAATAAAACAGAGGAGACGGAACAGAAATGAAACGTATGAACAGAACAAAATATGTGAGAAGAATAGCGATATTGACCGCGCTCACGGTCCTGGCAGCCCTGATGGCGGCGATGATCCCCGCCGCGGCGGATACGGTATCAGACGAAGATATCGCGAGAATTGTCACCAACGGGTACGACCTCAGCGCGTTTACAGTGCTGGATGACACAGACGAAGAAGTAGTAATCTCAGATCTGGGCGTAACGAATGCTGCAGTGCATTTGTGCGGACAGGCGCATTTCACCGGCGAGATAGGCAGCATGACGCTGTTCTTCGAAGGCAGCGCCGTTGGTTTGCTCGCTGAGAAAGGCGGCTTCGACATTTATATTGACGACGAGCCCGTGGGCACGGTCTGGGCGGCAGCAGTCGGAGCGCCGCAGGTGGTATTTTACACCGAAGCGCTGTCCAACGATTCGCACGTTATCACCGTCATCGCGAACCGCGACCTGGCGTCAATGAAGATCGGCGAAAACTACACCGTTTTTGAAGGCTTCTTTGTTCAGACGAACCCCGGTACAGGCTCGGCCGGCGCCGAATGGACGGATTATTATACCGGTCCCATCGAGGAACCTACCGCGGCGCCCGGGAAAGATATAAGCGACATACTGGCCGAGGGGTACGACCTCAGCGAATTCACGGTGCTGGACGATACCGACGAAGAAGTGCACCTCTCCGATCTGGCAGAGACCAAAGCCGCGTCCCATCTGTTTGGCCAGGCTTCGTTCACCGGAGGGATCGGCTCCATGTCGCTCGATTTCGAAGGCAACGCAGTCGGATTGATCGCGGAAAAAGGCGGATTTGATATTTACATCGACGACGACCTCGTCGAATCTGTCTGGGCGGCCGCGAGCGGCGCGCCGAAAGTGGTTTATTATAAAGGCGACCTCAGCAATGATACGCACAATATCACCGTCGTTACGAATCCCGACCTGGCAACAGAGCATATCGGCGAAAAGTACAGCGTGCTGGAAGGCTTCTTCGTGCAGACCGTGCCCGGAAAAGGTTCTGCCGACGGCGCTCCGCTGCCCACCGATGCCCCGACTGCAGTTCCGACCGAAGCGCCCACCGAAATGCCCACAGCTGCTCCTACGGCCGCTCCCACAGACAAGCCTGCCGACAATACTTCCGCTCCCGTTAAAACTGACGAGCCG
Source organism: Clostridia bacterium (assembly GCA_017613535.1). GTDB lineage: Bacteria > Bacillota > Clostridia > UBA1212 > UBA1255 > UBA1255. The sequence goes on from JAGADO010000031.1 coordinate 34,490, forward strand.
TCCAAAGCCACTCCTAAATCTGGCGATGATAATGCCAAAGGCGACGGCCTCAAGAAGGCAATCCCGTTTATAATAATGGGCGGGATCGTGCTTGCCGCGGCGGTCGTGATCGCGGTCGTGCTGATCCGCAAAAAGAAGAACTGACGCGAAAAGCGAACAAGCCGATCGAAGAGGTGCCTGGCGTTGACCGTAACATGCAACTATCTGTCTATCCCGTATAACCCGGAAGCGACGCTAAAAACGCTCCTGTTTTATGCTGGAGGAAGACTGATATTCGACATGGAAGAGCGCGTGGATTTCCGCACGCCCGATCGCACTGTGTACTTTGACTGCTCACGCTGGAAAGGGCTGGATATAGTTATCCGCTGCGAGGCCGGAAACAACCTCATCTGCGCGGACTGCCTCAGGCTGAAATCACAAAACGGAGAACCGCTGATCGGGCAATGCGATGTTGTCCCCGAACTCCCCTCCTCTGCGGAAAAAGCATTGCCCTTCGTCCATTACATGCGGCCCCGGGGCTTACTCTGCAGTCCGAACGGTCCGGTCTTTTTCGGCGGAAAATATCACGTGTTTTTTCAGACGAATCCCGTCAGCACAGAGTATCGGAATATGTGCTGGGGCCATATCTGCTCGGAAGATCTCTTCCATTGGGAGACACTCCCGGAGGTTCTGTGCCCGAACGAGGACGGCGAACCGTTTTCAGGCAGCGCGATAACTGACGGAAAGAAGCTCATGCTGTTCTACACGGCGGCAGGAGGCACTACGCGGCTGTCAAAAGGCAAAGGCTACAGTATCTGCTGCGTCGAATCGTCGGACGGTATTAATTTCAATGACAATAAAGTGATACCGGCTTTCACCGGCAACGCCGAGTTTTCGCGCGATCCGAAGATCGTTTTCTGCGAAGAAGAGCGCGTTTATCTGATGCTGATCTACCAGGAAGAAAGCACATATTCGCTGCTGTCCTCAGAGGATCTCACGTCATGGCAGTTCGAGCAGCTGATCGAACTGCCCGGCGATTCCGAGAGTCCTGACATTTACAAACTGTTTGCCAACGGAAACGTGCGCAAACCTTACTGGATCATATCGGGCGCTTCCGACAGGTATCTGGTAGGTCACTTCGAACGCACGGCCAGCAATGACGGTCTGAGAAGCTACCGGATCGTTTTTATGCCTAACCAGCGCGCAGGAAGGCTTCATTTCGGCAGCGCGAGCTATGCGGGCCAGTCATTTTTCGGCACACCTTCAGGTGACGTTAAACGCCTGACCTGGCTCTCTACCAACGTCCCCTCTTCGTCGTACAGCTCCGGGCAGCTTTCCGTTCCGATGCAGATGAGCCTCGCCACATGCGAAGACCGCATGTATCTTTGCGCACAGCCTGTAAGAGAGGTCAGCAGGCTTTACAGCAGAAAGCAGACGTTCCGGAACGTCCCGCTGCTCCCGGAAAACAAGAGAAAGATATTGACGACGCTGTTCTGCACGGCGCTGGATATAAATATTGTCCTCCCGGACACTAAAAAAGGCACACTCGAATTTTCGTTCTTCGGCATCGAATTCAAAACAGATTTTTACCGGAACACCGTCGAATGCCTCGGCAATACCGCGCCGCTCCACGTCGGAAACGGACATCCCGAGATTAGAATGATCGTTGACCGCTTAAGCGCAGAACTGTTCATCGACGGCGGCAAATTTTACATGAGCGTTCCGGTAGTGTGCGATTACAATCTTGACCGTTTTATCATCAAAGCCGACGGCCCGCAGAGCCTCCCATCCGTTACGATCTGCCACCTGGACCCTGATGGATCGATGTCGTTCCCCGAACCTGAAAGAAAAGAAGTAACGGCGGAAGACGTCGCGCGCATCGTTACGAACGGGTACGATCTGAGCGGCTTCAAAGTGATCGACGATACAGACGAAAGCATAATAACGGAGGGTATGGGCGTTGATAGCTACCCCATCCACCTTGGCGGGCAGGCACATTTTACAAAAGATGTGGGCAGCATGACTCTGTTTTTTGAAGGCACTGCCGTGGGCGTGCTGGCGGAAAAAGGCGGGTTCGATATCCTCATAGATGAAGAGCCTGTCGCGACCGTCTGGGCCATCTCCAGCGGAAAGCCTAAAGTGCTGTACTACACCGAAACGCTGTCAAACGGCGTTCACACCATTACCGTCATAACGAATCCGGAACTGGCAATTGAAAAAACCGAGGCGTCTTTCAGCGTTCTGGAAGGATTCTTCGTGCAGCGCGATCCCGGTGTCGGTTCTGCCACCGGCGGAGATCCATTTTTCGATCCGGCGAAGAAAGATGTACATGAAAAAGAACGCGCAAAAATATATGCGGGAGACTTCGACCTCACAGAATACAGGATCGTTGACGACACGGCGCCCGGCGTGGTGAAGCGGGCAATTAATATTACCGAAGATGCCAGGCATATAAATGAAGCCGCGAGCTTTACCGATAAGACCGGTTCGCTGTCGTACACTTTTGAGGGCAGCGCCGTAGGCGTGCTGGCGGAAAAAGGCGGTTTCGAGATCGAGATCGACGGTATAAGCTTCGGCTGCACAAGTGCCGCTTTCATCGGCACCCCACAGATCGTTTTTTTCACCGACAAACTCAGCAGCGGCGTGCACACGATTAAAGTAACGACCGTACCTGAATTAGCCGTGGAACGTACCGGCGAGTTCTGGTCAGTGCTGGAAGGCTTCTTCGTTCGCAAACCTAACTGATCTTTTTTTCAAAAACCCGGTAGCGGTGCATCGTCCGAAGGTGCCGAAAAAGTCACTTTTTCTCCATAAAAGTGGCTTTTTATCACTTTTTCCACAATGTTTCAGGTAGTAAAATAGTACCATCTAATACTGCAAAACACTTTTTAATTCAGCATAGGAAAGTGCATTCAGGGAGGTACGACAATGAAGGGCAACACGTTAATGAAGCAGAATAAAAAAGGCTTCGGGTTTTTTGCTGCGCTCGCGGCTATTTCGACAGCGATATGCATTCTGTTATCCGGGATTGCGGTGATGGCAGATGTTCCCGCTGATGACGTAGCGCGCATCGAGACGCACGGGTATGATCTCAGTGCTTTTACTGTTATCGATGATACGGATGAATCTGTCGTCATCAATAATCTGGCTGAGACCGCTGCGGCAGTGCATCTTTGCGGCCAGGCTCATTTTACCGGAGCAGTCGGCAGCATGACGCTGACTTTCGAAGGCAATGCCGTGGGCGTTATCGTTGAAAAAGGCGGCTACGAGATATTTATTGACGACGAATCAATGGGCATGTTCTGGGCTTCCGCCATCGGCGCGCCGCAGGTGATGTATTACACCGGGACGCTCACAAACGACACCCACACTATTACTGTAACGACAAATCCGGAGTTTGCCACCGAAAAGATCGGTGAAAACTACAGTGTGCTTGAAGGCTTTTTCGTGCAGACGACGCCAGGCACCGGATCTGCCGCGGATGATCCGGGCTTTGACCCCGCGAAGCAGGATATTGCCGCCGAAGAGCGCGCAAAGATCAATGCCGGAAACTACGATCTTACCGACTTCCGGATCGTTGACGACTGCGCACCGAACGTTCTGGCACAGGGCCTGTCGGTCACCGAACACGAATCGCATCTGAACGGCAATGCAAATTTCACAGCCGGTACCGGTTCCCTTTCGTACACGTTCGAAGGCACTGCGGTAGGCGTGCTGGTCGAGAAGGGCGGTTTTGAAGTTGAGATCGACGGAACAGTCATCGGCCGCTGCGGCGCAGCAACTATCGGCGCTCCTCAGGTAGTCTTCTATACGGGCGACCTCAGCAATGGCACACATACGATCAAGGTCACGACCGTTCCCGATGTTTCTAACGAATATACAGGCGAGCCGTGGTCCGTAATCGAAGGGTTCTTCGTTCAGAAAGAGCCGGGCGTTGGTTCTGCGGACGGCGCGTCACAGCAGCCGGAAACCACCGAACAGCCAACCGAACAGCCCACTGAATAACCCACTGAACAGCCCACGGACAAACCTACCGATAAGCCTGAAGCGACTGACAAACCCGCACCCGCGAGTTCCGAAAGCACGCCGGCAACGGGTGACGCGAACATGCTACCTGTAGCGGTAATTGTCATCACCTGCGCTATTGCGATCGCGTTCGTGGCAATACTCGGCAGAAAGAAAGCCGGAAACTAAACGCAAAATAAAATCATTGTCCGCATAACTCATTAATACAAAGACCGTCCGCGCAGTCCGCAGCAAAAGGCAAAGCGCAGGCGGTCTTTACGTATTTGCCCGTATGTATTAAAATAAAGCGGAACGAGCAAGGAGCTCAAAGGATAAGGATAAAACTATGCGAAACCGAAAATGCCTTTTGATATTCATCTGCACGCTGCTCGCGGTATTGTTTCTGACCGCATGCACCGATACGTCGCATACGCCGAAAGGAGAGATAAAAGTGGAAACGCTCCGGAATCAGCTCACAAACATGCACCTCGGCGGCGCGGTCGGCGAGATACTCACGGCCAACGAACAGAACTGGCTGCATAAAATATTGACCGACGACCCCGGCCTGTTCGACGGCTTCGCGAACCCCGACGACACCTCGATCGCAAAAGCGATGTGGCACGGCGAATTTCCCGGGAAACTGCTCACCGGCATTGCCCAGACGTACCTGCTGAGGGGTGACCAGGAGACGAAGCGCGTTGGCGACGAATTCGTTGCTAACCTCAAGCGCGTGCAGCAGCCGGACGGCTACCTCGGGCCCTGGAGCGAAAGCGTGCGTTTCGAGGCGGATGCCGTGACGGGCAGCTGGGGCAAATGGGATACGTGGGGTCAATACCACTGCATTTACGGCTTATATCGCTGGTATCAGGTCACCGGAAACCGCGACGCACTGAACGTGGCCAGGCGCGCACTTGACAACATCTACGACCACTTCATCGCCGGCAATATTTCGATCGCCGCGCAGAACTGGGCCGAGTGCAACCTCGCGATCGGCCACGCGTTCGCGCTCTTTTACGAAGAGACCGGCGACGCGCGTTATCTGGCCGCGGCCGAACGCATCGTGAACAACGACTGGAACGACGAATACCCGGATTTTTACACCAAAACCACGCTGTGCTGCGGCTGGCTGAACTCCGCGCTCGCGGGCAAAGCATATTATGCCTCCGGACAACCGCGCTGGGAGGGTCTGTACGCCCTGGAAACGCTTGCGGCACTCTACCGCATAACCGGTGAGGTCAAATATTTAAACGGCCTCAACGCGCTCTGGCTTGGCATGTACGAGAGCGACCGGCATAATACGGGCAGCTTCGGCACGGGCGAAGGCGCGACCGGCGACCTGTACGGTTTGGGCAGCGAAACGTGCAATACCGTGGCCTGGATGGCCTTTTCCACCGAGTACCTGAAGATTTCCCGCGACTCGCGCGTGGCGGACGAACTCGAGCTTTCATTCTTCAACGCGACGCTGGGCTCTCTGCTCGCAGGCGAGCGTAACTTCACATATATGAACGATTCGACCGGCAGCCGCGAACCGGCACGCACCGTGCTCGAGGGGCATTCGTACGTTGGCGCCCGCGACATGTCGTGCTGCCAGGCCAACGGCAACCGCGGCCTCTCCCAGCTCGCCGAATGGGCGGTCCTGAGCGATAAAAACGCGATGTACGTAAACTATTACGGCGAGTGCGCGCTCGAAACAAACACGCAAAACGGGGCCAAAATAATATTGACCCAGACGACCGAATACCCCAAAAACGGCGCCGTGAACATCCGCGTAGACACAAACTGCACGGACGAGCTCACGCTGTACTTCCGCATCCCCTCCTGGTCCGAAAACACGGCATTGACCGTGAACGGCGAGGCGGTCAACGCCACCGTCACTCCCGGCACTTACTTCCCCGTCACGCGCATCTGGAGCGCCGGCGATACCATCGAACTCTCGCTCGATATGACGCCGCACTTCTGGATCATGGACAACGGGGGTCGCGTCGCGAAATTGTCCGTCTATTACGGCCCCGTGCTGCTCGCCTTCCGCACCGGAAGCGGCATTCAGCCCAACACGCGCTTCGATATTGACACGCTGCGTGCTCTGGTCTGCGAAGACGGCGAAGGGCTGGTCAATTTCAGCGTCCCTGCCGCGTCCGGCAAGCAAGTCACTTTGATGGATTACTACACTGCCGGCAAAAACGGCGACAGTTTTACTTCGTGGATTTACTGCGACTCCGGGATCGAGCCACTACCGTCAGACAGGTACTCAAAGCCAATATGGTGTAATCGTTAAATTCCAAGAGTGCAAATACCTTTCGAACTTCGCCCATCAGGTCAAAAACTCCTGATAATTACTGAAAAAAGAGTTAAGATTGGTTTGAATTCTGTTCCGTTTCAATTGTGCTGAGCGGCATTGAACTGTTCTGTACGATAATCAATTGTTTAGATTCAGAAAGAGAATTGTTATATGCTTCTTCCGGTGTTTTCCCGAAGCCGATAATGTCTCCGGAGCAGTAATAATACAAAACCGTTCCAACAGCAAACGTCATCACAGGATCTGATTCATAAGAATCGTCCTTGTTGCTATTCAAAAAACGTGTGAGCATATTACGAATAACTCCGCTGTCACCGTTATTCAGCTTTTTAACTTCGACATTAAAATGTTCTGAGTACGGTAACTGAACGATACCGTTTTCATCAAAGGGATCATGTAAAGTAGCAAAATCGAACCCGAGAGTCTCTCTTGCATTTTCAGCAGGAATCGAATTCCAGCATCGATCCGGAACGCCTGAAAAATAAAAGATATTGCCTTCCGATCGAACTACGTTCTCACCCGGAACACATTCTATACAAGAGTAATAAGGGATATTGTTATTTGAGGTCCACATTTGTTCGCTGTGGTTTATTCTGTCTATACCGTACGAACAATCGATACCGAACCGGCTTCCGTTCTTGATCGACGCCGTAACAGATATCTGAGAAAAATAACCGTATATGTATCCGCAATTGGACGCAAAAAAGCTGTCATCCAATTCTGTGAGATAGTACGCATCTGGCATAGCGGTACGATCGAGCATACCGTTTTTATTCTCGCCTTTGCCAAAAAGAAATACTGCTGCCGCCATCAGGCAAGCCGATATCACAATAGAAAGAGCCGATATAAATAATTTTTTAGGGTCAATCGATCTGACGGTCCCGAAGCGATCAGCAGGCTGAGAAAAAACGTTATTGCCGCCTTCTTTTATATATTTTTGCGCCTCAAGAACCAGTTCGCGGTCAATGGAATTAATTGCCGCCGTCAATTTTAAATCTGTCATTTTAAATATCCCCCTTCTCTCAGAAACGTTGCCAGGCGGTCACGCGTTCTTTTGAGAGACATTTTTACCTTACTCTCCGAAATACCGAGCAATCGAGCAATATATGTAACCTCATAACCCAGCCGATAGCGCATCACAAAGATAACCCGTTGTTCCTTCTTCAGACACGTAAGGAAATGCGATATTGCCGCGGCCAGTTCTGCTGTTTCTACAGACTCTGCGACGCCGCCAACACCCGTAACTTTTTCAAGTTCATCGAGCGGAGATATCCCGCCTTCCGGGCGTCGCTTCGCGGCATTGTTCGTTCTTAAGCGAGACAGAGCTTCATTGTTCACGAGTTTTTTAAGATACGCTTTCAGATTTGCAGGTCTGGTTTTTGGAATATCGTTCCATGCCGAAAGAAGCGCGTCGTTGACACACTCCTCCGCGTCGCACACGTCCTTCAGTATTCTTCGGGCAATACTTTCGAGGTACTCTCCGTAAGCCTTTTTTGTTTCTTCTATCGCTTGCTCGTCGCGTTCAACATAAAGCAAGACAATCGTTTTCTCGTCCATTTTTCCCGTTTCCGACTGTGCGCTGATTTGTCGCAAAAAGCCTCCACACGGCTTTTAACCCATAAGACGCAAAACGATGTGAATTCGTCACAAAACATTGTCCCTGATATTTACAAACGTTTTTACGAGCTGGGCAAGGAATTCGCGTCTGAACTCGTCATAGCCTTCGGGATGCTCCGTACCGCAGGCATTGACCGTCCTGTCTCCGAAATCGAGCGAAAGCTGGAACCATTCGCTGTTATTATAATCCTCAGCGGCCTTGTCATAATTATACCACCGCATCACGTTATGCTTTTTAACGATCGCATCGAACTCGCCGAACCCGATCGCCTCATCCAGCACTTCACGGCAGATCCTGTACTCCCCGGGTTCGATAAATTCGCCGCTCACCGATTTTATGCGTACGTCGAAGTTCTGCGTCCTGACGCCCTGCTCTGAAACGAGCGCTTCGTACCTGTCACTGCCCGAACTGCCCTTCTGGATAAAATTAGCCATAAAAAACCGGAGCTCGCCGGAAATGCCTCCGTCAATTATCTTCTGCCTCGCTTCTTCGTGCATCTGTCTGACGACCGGATCGAATATGGCATTCAGCTTCGTTTTGAATTCGCCGTACCCTCTCGGAAAACTGTTGGAGCCGTGTGCATAGCATTCTCCGCCGTCCGCGAACCGTATGCTCAGCGAAAAACCGTCGCCGTCGCAGATGTGAGGATTATATTTGTTAAAGCCGTTCCAGGCGGCCAGACGGCAATCCTTGTAGAGTTCTTCCAGTTTGTTTACGAATGCCGCGTCAATTTCTTTCGTGAGTTCGCCGTATTCGGGATATATCATATGCTCGGTCTTAAGCACCGCCGGAGTTTTTCGGGCGTCAATTTCGTACGAGTACGAGTTTCCGCCGATCGATCCGTTGTACCTGTACCCGAAACTGACGATAGCGCTATTATTTATTTTCGCGCGTTCCCCTTCTCCGTCCGTGCCTTCGTCTCCGAAGTCGAAAGGCGGTTCATCTTTTTTAAACAGCCTTTTGATCTTTTCTAACAGACCCATTATCGCAGCCCCCTTCCGGTACTGTTATTTATACTATAATTGCGCGGATTTGGCAATTCTTTTTGGCAATTCTTTTGGGCAATTTTTTGGCAATTCTTTCGTATCGGCTCTTTTCCTGATCCCGTGAACGATTGAACTGATCTATCATTTTAAATGATTTCTCTATTAAGCAGCATTAAGCAGCGTAAGAAGAGTTGTTCATTTTCGGGTCCGGGGCGGCACTACCTCCTTAAAACTTCAAAGGTCGCGTCGCCGGGCGCTGTCTTAGGCGCTAAAAATGGTTATGATGTCATAAAGAAAATTCTATGCAAAAAAACTCTATTACGCCAGGGCGTTTTTTAAGGGTCGATCAGGTAAAAATGAGCGATAGAGAAGTGGTGAACTGATCAATTGTTCATGGAATCAGGAAAAGTGTCTTTCGTATTAAAAATATTGCGCACACCGCACGTTTAATGTATAATATGCACGAACACATTGACGCAGTTCGAATCAAAATAAAAGGAGCAGTTTTACATGAACAAAAGGTACGAATCAGCTAAAAAGATTTTCGCCGGATACGGCGTTGACACAGAAGCGGCCATCGAAAAGCTGAAGAACGTTCCCGTTGCTCTCCATTGCTGGCAGGGCGACGACGTCACGGGCTTCGACCACGACGGACCTCTCACGGGCGGCATCCAGACCACCGGAAATTATCCCGGAAAGGCACGCAACCCGAAAGAACTTATGGCAGACATAGAAAAAGTTATTGCCCTCTGCCCCGGAAAGATCAAGTTAAACGTTCACGCCTGCTACGCTATATTCAAAAAAGGCGAATATGTTGACCGCGATAAGATCGAGCCGAAGCACTTCAAAAAATGGGTGGATCTGGCGAAGAAATACAACACCGGTATCGATTTCAACCCCACTTTCTTCTCTCATCCGAAGGTAAACGACGGCCTTACGCTCACCAGCCCCGTTGAAGAGACGCGCAAGTTCTGGATCGAGCACGGAAAAGCCTGTATCCGCATCGCTAACTACTTTGCGAAAGAGACAGGTTTCCCCTGCGTTATCAATATCTGGATCGGCGACGGTTATAAAGATATTCCGGCTGACCGCGTAGGCCCCAGAATGCGCTACATGGATTCTCTTAATCAGATCCTTTCCGAGCCGTACGACAGAAATATGGTCAAACCCTGCGTCGAATCCAAAGTGTTCGGTATAGGTGTCGAGGCGTACACCGCAGGTTCCGCGGAGTTCACGCTCAGCTACGCTGCAACGCACGAAGGCGTCATGCCTCTGATGGACAACGGCCACTATCATCCGACCGAAGTTGTCTCGGATAAGATCCCCGCTCTCATGTGCTTCTATCCCGAGTTCGCGCTCCACATCACCCGCCCGATACGCTGGGACTCCGACCACGTTGTCCTGCTCGACGACGAGACGAAGGAAATGGCGAAAGAGATCGTGCGCTCAGGCGGACTTGACCGCATCTACATGGCGCTCGACTACTTTGACGCGAGCATCAACCGCATCGCCGCATGGACGACCGGCTTCAGAAGCTGGCAGAAAGCTCTGCTGATCGCTCTGTGCACTCCTCACAAGGCTCTCAAGGCTCTCCAGGATGCCGGACAGCGCACCGAACTCCTTGTCCGTCAGGAAGAGGTCAAGATGCTGCCCTTCGGCGATATCTGGAACGAGTACTGCGAGCGCTGCGGCGTTGCTGCAGGCCCCGAGTGGTTCGACGAGGTTAAAGAGTACGAAAAGACCGTACTTTCGAAGCGCGTATAATTGCGGACAATTATTGACAGATGAACAGGCTTACAATCCCCAAATCCTACAAGCCGATACTTGACGCGTATGACACACAGCGCGCCATAGCATACATCAAAGCCACGTTCCAGGAGGAGTTTTCGGCCGCCCTTAATTTAAAGCGCGTGTCGGCTCCCCTGTTCGTGACGGAAAGCTCGGGCCTTAACGATAACCTGAACGGATACGAAAGGCCCGTTTCTTTCGACGTGCCCGCGATCGGTGCAGATGCGCAGGTGGTACATTCGCTGGCGAAGTGGAAGAGGCTCGCTCTTAAGCGGTATAACTTCGGCGTCGGAGGCGGACTGTACACGGATATGAACGCTATACGGCGCGACGAGGAGCTTGACAATACTCACTCGATATATGTCGATCAGTGGGACTGGGAGAAGATCATTACGGCCGAAAACCGCAATCTCGACTTCCTTAAACTGATCGTGCGCGCGATCGTAAAGGCGATCTGCAATACGAACGACCGCCTGCATGTGCGTTATCCGCAGCTGCGCGCTGAACTGAGCCCTGACGTTTCGTTCATCACGTCGCAGGAACTCGAGGATATGTATCCGGAACTTACGCCTAAACAGCGCGAGAACGAGTATCTCAGGCACCACAGGACTGCGTGTATAATGCAGATCGGCGGGAAGCTCCGCTCTGGAAAACCGCACGACGGAAGGGCTCCGGACTACGATGACTGGGACCTCAACTGCGATATTTTCTTCTGGAACGACGTGCTTGAATCAGCGCTTGAGATATCGTCAATGGGTATAAGAGTAGATGCGGAATCGCTTGACCGCCAGCTGACCGCCGCGGGGTGCGATGACCGCCGCAAACTTCCGTTCCACCGGATGCTTCTGGCAGGAGAATTGCCCCTCACGATCGGCGGAGGTATCGGTCAATCTCGTCTGTGTATGCTTATGATGAGCTGCGCCCACATCGGAGAGGTCCAGTCGAGCATATGGGACAACGCCACTTCTTCCGCATGCGAAGCCGCGGGCATTCCGCTGCTGTGAAGCAGCCTCGCGCTTAAAACATATCTTCTTTCGGCTCCGAATCCGTTCGGGGCCGGTTTTTTGTTTATTCTTGTTTTTTTTGCTTGATTTTGCTTTTTAAGGGGTATATAATCGCGTTATTCCACACTTTGGAGGCGCCGAAATGGCTGAAGAATTCTCAAGGAGCATAAAAAACATATCGGGCGTGAGCTCACACATAAACTTCAGAAGCGCCCAGGCTTCCGATATCCGGTTCCGTATGGAAGCGGAGACGGTGATCATACACTCCACGTGTGATACGCTGTACGTTATGGTACGCGATACGTGCCTGCGCGTAGGAAAAAACAGTTTTCTGCTCATTGACCCGTTTACGCCTTACTCCGTCATCTCCAATCCCGAAGAGGCCGCTCAGACGTACGACCTGCTCTCGTTCAGAGCCACGACCGATCCCTGGGACAAATCTGCCTGCTTCTTCTTTGCAAACGGTACTGTCGTAATCGACCGCAGCCATCCGTCCTTCGAGCGTTTCTCCCAGGCTTTTGCGAATATAACTGGCACGGTGTCGAAATTCCCGAAAGACAGCCAGAAACCGCCCTTCCACTCGCTTCTTGCCCTTCACGGATACACGGAACTGCTCGCATCTGTCATGGCTTCCGAACTTGGCTGGCACGAGCTCCCATCGCCCGTTTTCGAAGCTTGGGACATTTTTGAAAATTCGATCGAATTCATATGCGAAAACCTCGGCAGCGACCTCTCGCTCGACGAGATATCTGCCAGATCCGGGCTTTCGACTTTCTATTATTCACATAAATATAAGGAAATCTTCGGCAATACCGTTATGCGCGACGTTAACCGCATGAAACTCTACAAGTCGGTGGCAATGCTGATTCAGAGCGATGCCAGCATTTCGGATATTGCGCTGGGCTGCGGGTTCGGTTCGGTGGCAACGTATTGCAGCGTTTTTAAGAAGTTCTATACTTTTACTCCAATGGCGATGCGCCGCAAAAAAACGCTTTTGCGTGCTCATTCACAAAATCAGGGATAAAAAAACTCACCCGACGATAACCGTAGCTATTGCCAGTTTCGACGTATGCGAAAGGCTTACGTCTATTGACGCGCCCGGAAACGTCTTTTCGAAATATTCAAGCGTCTCTCCGCTGAGGCGCAGCACCGGTTTTCCGTTCTCGAGATTCAGCACTTCGATCTCATTAAGGTGCGCATACTCGCCTATACCCGTGCCTATTGCCTTCGAAAAAGCCTCTTTAGCCGCAAAACGCGCGGCATAACTCTCATATTTGCGCTTCATTCCGCGCTCGCAGTAATCGATCTCGACGTTAGTGTAAACGCGCTCCAGGAAAGGCCTCCCGGTACGCTCGACAGCTGATTTGACGCGGCTGACTTCAACTATATCAGTACCTATTTTCACAAACAAACCTCCGAAACGATCTTAATCCGCAGGGGGCGTTTCCGTATTTTCCGGCATCTCCGTGTTTTCCGGCTCACCGGGAGTAGGAGAAGGCTCCTCTGTAGGTTCCTGCGTGAGAGTGGGAGTCGGAGTCGGTGTCGGCGTTGACGTAGGCGTCGGTGTCGGTGTCGGAGTAGGTGTGGGAGTAGCTGTGGGAACCGGAGTAGGCGTGACAACGACTTTGCGCGTTATCGTAACGGTAAATACGTACTCTCCGACTATCGTGTATTTAGATGTATCGAGCGCGCCGAACGTGAGCGGGATCTTGTACACGCCTACAGTGCGGTTCTCGAGATCAAGCGTAGGCACGGCGGAAGCGAGCAGGAACTGCGCCATATCCTCCTTGCGGCCCTTGACCGAGATCGTGTAGCTCTCAGGCGAGATCGAATAATCGTAATCGGCGTTATTGCGGCCGGGTATGGTAAGCGACGAAAGATTAACCGTGTACGTTTTAGTCTGCATTGACCCGACAAAAACCGTAACCGTAATGTTCTGCTCGCCGACGACTGTCACGCCCGCGGGCAGGTAGTCTGTGATCGTTCTGGTCTGGACAACGTCCCCTTCCGCGCCGCTTATGTCTATCGGGCTCATCTCGATCGACGAAAGATCGCGCAGCGTCTGAGGATTACCCTGAACGAGCACGCTGTTTGTCGAGAGCTCTATCCCGTCGTAAAAATACCCGTCGGCAGGCTCGCCTAAAGCAGGAGCATAGAAGTAGATCCTCTTGCCTACCTGTATCTCGACCGTGACCTTCTCCTCGGAGAAATTATGCGAAATATTTTCGCCTGTCACCGATACGAACTTGCCCAGGAAAGCAGCGTTCTTGTTCGAATCAAGCGTGCCCTCTTCGATGCTGTCGCTGAGGTCGATCCGTATGTAATCGCACGTGTCGATAAGCGACTTCATTCCGGTGACCGGGATACTGCTAAGAGAAGGAGTGACGGAAACGTACTCATACCCTTCCTCGAGGAGTTTGTTATCGTAAACGACGCGCACATCGAGGTTCTTCGTTTCGGTCTTATCGTAATTAAATGTTATAGTTTTAGGATAATAATCCGTAACCGATACGCCAAGACGCTCGCACACCGGTTTAGAAACGGCAACTTCTGTCGCTCCGGCTTCGGTGATCGTCTGCATGTCGCACTTTACGGTGATCTCCGAAACGTTCAGGTTATTAAGCGTGTCCTGCCTTCCGGACACGGTGACGGACGCGGTCTTCGGATATGTTACGGTCGTATCTTTCAGGTCAAGCGATGCCGGGGCGTTCTCGTTTTCGAACGTGATGGGCACCTCGAGCGTCCTGTTGATGACCGGGTTGGTGAATCCGAGCACGGCGAGCCAGGCGCCGATCCCGAGTATCACCGACAGCACTATAATAGAGGTCTTGCTTTGAAAAAATCTTGCAAACTTATCTTTCATTGCCGGCCTCCTAACGTTTAAGATTTTTTCCGCCGGACGAGCGTGCGGCCTTGCGGTAGAGCGCTTCCTTCAGAAGCTGGACGAGCTTTTCGCGCGTGATATTGCGCTGAAGCACGCCGCCTTCCGCGAACGAAATAAAGCCGGTCTCTTCCGAAACGATCGCCACGACACAGTCTGAACTCTCCGTAGCGCCGATGCCTGCACGGTGGCGCGTACCCAGGTCCTTATCGAGCGTGTTATTAGCGGACAGCGGCAGATAGCAGGCGGCAGCGTGGATCTTATCGTCCCTTATAATTACGGCTCCGTCGTGAAGAGGCGTGTTCGGGACAAAGATCAGCCTGAGCAGCTGGGCGGACACGTTTGCGTCAACGACCGTACCGGTACGGATAATTTCGCCCAGGTTCGTTGACCGCTCGAAAACTATGAGCGCACCTACACGTTCCCTGCTCATCGCACTGACGGCGTTGGCAACTTCGTTTACGAGCGCGTCGATCTTTTCATTGTCCGAATTACCCTGCCCCGTAAATATGCTCTTGAAATTACTTTTACCCATATTCTCGAGCCATCGCCTCAGCTCCGGCTGGAACATGATAACTATCAAAACCGGCAGAACGCTCACGAACGCCTTAATGACGTACGACAGCGTATTGAGTCTCAGCAGTATGGCGAGCAGCGACGCTACGAGCAGCAGCAATATGCCTCTGATCAGCTGGAACGCACGAGAGTCCCTGATGGCGACGATGATTTTGTAGAACAGGAATGATATAATGGCAACGTCGATCACAGCCCTGAGCACGTCCCAGAAACTGTTGAACGACAGGAACTCTTTTATATATATCATTATCTTGCTGAATCTATCGCCCGCGGCTAACATCTTCTATCTCCCAGCGTCGCTCTTCTCCGGATATCTTATTTAAACGCGTTGATCAGGTATGTTATTACAAAATACAGGGTGGTGATGACCATCGACACGGCCAGCACGAGACATATGACTCTTATCGCCAGTTTCTTTGCCTTTGTTTTTCCTGATTCCTTCTTAGTTCCGTTCTTGGTGCTTTGTGCCATAACCGGTTCCTTCTTGCTGATCTTTTATCTTTTCAATTTGTGTCGCGTATGCGGCTCCTCTTATTATTATAGCATCTTTTATGCTTTATTGGTATAAAAATTTGAAAACGGCTTATGGCGCGAGTCAGCGGTGCGGCACGGGCAGGACCATTGACGGAAATTCTGCCACGAACCACGGGTCTTCGTAATATTCGCGCTTTACGCCGAACCGTTTTTTGTAAAATTTAGGCGGCCTGGATATGAGCGTCAGCGGTCTGTAGCTCGCCGTGCTGCTGCAGCCCACGTAAACCGTCTTCATTCGCTTTTTAAGCGGCTTTTCGCCCGTAAGCTTGATCATTACCGTCGCACCTTCATCTTCGCCGGAAGGGCCGTTTTTGTGCAAATACGAGCGTGCTATTTCCGCGAGCTCGTCACCGTACGGAACGATGGCGTCAAAGGTTTCCCTGTCCGGAGGGGAGAAGCACAGATCTGACAGACACGCCAGCCCCTCTTCCCTGTCGAGTGCGGCAACATACAGCGCCGCGGCCATTGCGGCAGCGGTGCCTTCTGGCGTGGCGATAAGGTCACTCATGAGAGGCAGAAACTCTTCTTCCGTTTCCGGCAGGCGGTCAATGACGATCTTTTTGAGTTCTTCCTTCATATTCCTTGCTCTCCCCGGCTGAACAGCGTGCAGCCCATACTGCGGAAATGTTCTATCTTCTCGCGCAAGAACGCTTCGGACACGTTCATATAATCCGCGAGACAACTGATACAGAGGAACAGACTCGCTCCCCTGTTGATGAACTTTTTATGCGCTCCGGCATCGTCGCGCCCGAGCCCGCTGCCGCACTTAATGCAGTGGTAAGCGTCGTAAGCCTTTCCTTCCGGCTGACCGGTCAGGACGCCTGCCGCTTCGAGTCCTTCAGGGCTCATGCATGCCAGTGCCGCAAGCTCTACGTTAGTCATCAGAGCTCGACCACTTCGCAGCGCAGAAGAACGGTACTGTGCGCTTTTATACCGCCTGCGATCTGTTCTTTTCTGACGCCGAGATCTTCGCCTGTCCAGAGGTTTCTGATCCTGAGACCGCGGCCTGTCACGCGGCCGAGGCCGAGCTCGCAGAACGGGATGAAATAACCGCCGTCATTGTCGCTCACGTTGAAAACGGCAAGGACGATATCTCCGTTCGCCATATGACGCGCCCAAGTGTCAGCGCCGTTGACATTGTACGGCTGCCTGTACGCCGGATCCTGATCGACGGCGATCACGTCCTTGTTAAGCAGGATCGATTTAATGTCATCGTCCGCTCCGCGTATATCCGAACCCATCATCAGAGGCGAGCCGAAGAAAGCCCACATTGAGAAATGAGTGCGGTACTCGTCGAGCGTGAGGCCATTGTCAAGTCCCACGTGACCTTTTCCGTACATTCCGACGACAAGCATATCCATGTCGTTGAAGCAGCCTGCTCCGTTGTACTCGTATATGCCCTTCTGGATGTTGTAGATGTCTCTTACGGAAGACCACGTATCAAAAACGTCTCCGGTAGAGCGCCACATGCTTGCCCCGGTCGATTTGATCCAGCGGTGCGTCTCTTCAGCGCCCCAGCTGCAGGCAGAGAGCAGTATTTCTCTGCCGCAGTTCTCCAGTGCGAGTGCCATTCTGCGGTACAGCCTTGCTCCCGGCTCGGTTCCGGGCTTGTAGCAGTAGTCGAGTTTGAGGAAATCAACGCCCCATTCGGCGAGCGTGGCGGCATCGATGAATTCATATTCGAACGAGCCGGGGAATCCGCCGCAGGTGAAATTTCCTACGCACGAATACATGCCGAATTTGAGCCCTTTCGAATGGACGTAATCCGCGACCGCCTTCATTCCGTTGGGGAATTTTGCGGGATCCGGGACCATGCGTCCGTCCGCGCCGCGTTCGCGCAGCGCCCAGCAGTCGTCGATAACAAGATAATTGTACCCGGCGTCAAGGTACCCTTCGTTTACCATCACGTCGGCCATAGTGCGCACGATCTCTTCGTTGATCCTGTCGGCGAACGTGTTCCACGAGTTCCAGCCCATAGGCGGTGTTTTTACTACCATGTCTTCATCCCTCCGTATATTTCAGATACCTGCGACCGGATCCCACGAAGACGAGGAGATAAGGTTTGCCCCTGTCCCGCAGATGTCGCGCTTTATAATGTCTCCCACAGCATAACGCACAGGCTCAAGTTTTATCTCCGCCACGCGATTCATGCACTCGAAAAGCATCGATT
The DNA here is from genome assembly GCA_017613535.1 of Clostridia bacterium. Classification (GTDB taxonomy): domain Bacteria; phylum Bacillota; class Clostridia; order UBA1212; family UBA1255; genus UBA1255. The sequence goes on from JAGADO010000031.1 coordinate 52,327, forward strand.
TAGGTATCGGAGAATCGGTCCTGACCGGGAGCATCCTGCCGTTGGGCAGGCGCACTGTCGTCGTGAGCGTCCTCATCGGGCAGGTCACTTCAGTCTCCGCGTAGCGTTTTCCTCTCGTGCATGCATAGCCCGAAATAACGAGCTCGCCGCTTGTATTGTCCGCTTCTATTTCACAGCCCTTCGGGCAGATGATGCATGTGATTTTACGTTTCATTCGTGAGATCGACCTCCGTCGGAACGGTCCGTTCCGGTTAATTATAGGCTTACGATAAGCCGAATTTTATAGTTCCTCCGTCCGTGCAGCGCTCGAGCATTTCTTTTTTCAGAGTCACGCTCTGCATCGTTCCGGGGGCAAGTTTCAGGTATTTCTTTTTAAGCAGAGTTTCCGTGCCTTCTCCGGTCGCGCTTCCGTCAGCATCCTTCGCATTATTTTCCACGGTAACGGTAAGCTGAGGCGCGTCGAAAACATCCGACACTCTGTAGAACACGTTAACATCTTCCCGCGCAGTTATGAACTGAGGCACGACGTACCTGACTTTTCCGTCCGTTTTCAGGCCGATGCGTATCTTCTTTTCAGGTTCGTTTTCGCCCTCAACCGCGCCTTCTTTTTCCGCACGGTCGAGCTCACGCACTCTTTTTGCTGCTGCTGCTCCTGCGATCCGCGCTTCCTGCGCCGCGAAGTCCGCAAGGTCGTGCACGTGAAGAACGTTTCCGCACGAATAGATGCCCGGGATCTCGGTCTGGCGGTCCTGGTCGACAGCCGCACCTTTGGTGGCCGGGTCAAGCTTTATGCCGCATTTTACGGTCAATTCATTTTCCGGAATCAGACCCACGGACAATAGCAGCGTGTCGCACGGGATATATTGTTCCGTTCCCTTCACCGGCACACGTCCGGCGCCCGGAACATTTTCGACCTGCGCGATCGTGACACCGGTAAGGCGCTCTTTACCGTGCACTTCTATAACGGTGTGGCTGAGCATGAGCGGGATCCCGAAATCATTCAGGCACTGCTCGATATTACGTGCAAGGCCTCCGGAATAAGGCATGACTTCGCAGACCGCCTTGACCTTCGCACCCTCCAGCGTCATACGCCTCGCCATAATAAGGCCGATATCCCCGGAGCCGAGGATGACTACCTCTTTACCGGGAAGATAGCCGTACATATTAACGAAATACTGAGCGGCACCCGCGGTATAAACGCCCGCAGGCCTTGTCCCCGGAGTGTTGAGCGCCCCCCTGGGCCTCTCTCTGCAGCCCATTGCCAGCACGACCGCCTTCGCCTGCACCGTGAACACGCCCAGCTCGGACGAAGTCGCGGTGACGCGAAGCTGCTGATCGACGTCAAGGACCATTGTCGACATCATACATTTTATGCCGTATTCCCTGACTTTCGCCGCGATCCTCGCCGCGAATTCCGGCCCCGTCAGTTCTTCTTTGTACATTTCAAGCCCGAATCCGGGGTGGATGCACTGTTTAAGTATTCCTCCGAGCCTTTTTTCGCGCTCGATAATGAGGATACTGCGGCTTCCGTCTTCGTACGCCTGCACTGCCGCGCTCATTCCGGCCGGACCGCCGCCTATAATGACGATGTCATATCTGAAATCTACCGTTTTCTCTTCAAAATTCATTTCTTCTGTCTTCCCGTCCTGCAATTAAAACTGTCTCCGGTCATTTCGTTTTCTGAATATTCATGAACGAGCCCTTCCCCTTTTTCGTGAGGCTCAGGATCGGCACGCCCATAAATTCTGCCATCATTTTTACGATGTGCGGCCCGCAGAATCCGCCCTGGCAGCGTCCCATCTGCGCCCTCGTCCTCATCTTCACTCCGTCTATGTCCGTCGCGCGCGGGTTCTGGCGTATCGCGTTCAGTATCTCGCCTTCGGTGATGTTTTCGCAGCGGCAGATGACGTGGCCGTACTCCGGCTCTTTGGCAATAACTTTATTTCTCTCTTCTTTATCCAGTTCGCGGAACCAGTGGTACGCTCTCCTGGTGGCAATATAATTATCTTTTTTCTTCATTTCGAGCCCGGAATCTCTTATCAGTTCCGCCACGTACCGGGCGATCGCCGGCGATGACGTGAGGCCGGGGCTTTCGATCGCCGCAGCGTTGAAGAAGCCGCGCTTCGGGTTATTGATAATGAAGTCGCCTGTGTCTCCAACGGCACGCAGTCCGCAGAAAGAAGTAATGACGCTGCCGGTATTGACCTTCGGCATCTCGCGCCTGACCTGCGCGATGATGCGGTCAAGCCCTTCCGCGGTCACGGAGAAATCTTCCTTGTCGTCAATATTAACCGACGTGGGTCCGAGCAGCAGGTTTCCGTCAACAGTCGGAGAGATCAGTATTCCTTTTCCCATCTTCGTAGGTGTGCGGAATATCGTGCAGCTGCAGGCGTTTCCGGATGTTTTATCGAGCAGCATGTATTCGCCGCGCCTGGGTGTGATCTTAAACGTTCCGCAGCCTGCCATCTCAGCGATCGCGTCTGAGTAGAGCCCGGCAGAGTTTACGATGTTTCGAGCTTCGATCTTTCTTCCGTCTTTCGCCTCTACTGTATAATAAGCGTCTTTTCCGCTGCCAGTTTCTTCTATTTTTTCCGCTTCGAAATTAAGCAACAGTTCAGCACCGTTATCCATCGCGTTTCCGACGGCTGCAAACGTCAGTTCGTACGGGCATACGATTGCTCCGGTCGGGGCGACAAGCGCGCAGTCCGCGTCTTCTGCGAGCCCCGGTTCCATCGCGTGGAGTTCTTCTTTTTCGGCAATATATAATTCGCGTACACCGTTCCGGCGGCCGCGTTCAAGCAGTTCTTCAAGCGTTTTTCTGTCTTCTTCTCCGAATCCGACAACGATCGATCCGTTCTTTTTGTATTTTACTCCGAGGTCTGCGCAGACGCGTTCCATCATGCCGGATCCTTCGACGTTGAACCGTGCTTTCAGCGTTCCCGGTTTCGCGTCAAATCCGGCGTGTACTATCGCGCTGTTTGCGCTGCTGGAGCCTCTTCCAACGTCGTTTTCGGCTTCAAGCATACAGATCTTCAATTCGTACACGGATAATTCCCGGGCAATCATCCCTCCGATGACCCCGGCTCCGATTATTGCAACATCAAACATATAAGCAGCACTCTCCCAGACACGCTTTTTTGCACTGGCGATTATACCATTCCGGCGGGCGGTTGTCAATTTGTGAAGCATTATGGACTGTGTCAAGTATTCGTTGGCAAATCATGTACCATTGATGCCGGATATATTTGCCCAGGTTCCCTTTAACGGGCCCTGTACGGGCGTAAACGAGCCTTTAACAGGGTATTCATATCCTTTTCCCTCTTTCTTTGCAA